>CAJPFJ010000005.1 GCA_905339155.1 Methanosarcinales archaeon | reverse complement strand
ATGTATTGGATAAAGCTACAAACTTTAACAGCGGACTTCAATTAACGGATACACAGAGCGGTTTTCGGGCTTTTGCCAAACATACGTTACCTGTTTTCAGATTTAAATCAAATGGTCTTGCCATCGAGAGCGAGATGCTCATGGATGCGTCAAATGCCGGATTGATGATAAAAGAAGTGGAAATAGGCGTAAGATATGATGTTGACTGCTCAAGTGAGAATCCAGTAGCACATGGCCTGAGAGTCCTTTTGAAAATACTTGAAGATATTGAACTGAACAGGCCACTTTATTATTTCACCGCGCCTGGACTGGCATTTTCAATAATTGGACTGGCAATTGGAATGAAATTTCTCCAGGATTTCTATCTGGGAAAAGGTTTGATGTTCGGGCCAACTCTCTTTATGATAATTCTAACACTTATCGGATTGTTCATGGCTTTTACAGGGATCATATTACATTCGATGGGCAGATTGTTCAATGAATATAAAAAAGGAATGAAAGAAAATAATGAACCTTTCCAAAGCAGAGTTGTTTTGCATAGCCCTTATAAGGCACATGAGGTTGCTATTAAAACCCCAAATGTACACAATCGAGGTACATCTGCGGAGCCTTCTTCACATAAAATTAAAAATTATTCATAATTGAGTATTTTAGGTTTTGAGTAAACCTTAATATCAAAGAGACTGAGTAATATCCAAATGAGAGGAGGATTACTTTTTTTTGTATTTTTGATAATATGGATACAGGTAGCCCAAGCTCAGTCTATTATCATAGTTGACGTTAAAGAGAACGGGGATGCGTTATGGACAATGGAAAAAAGGCTTCCTCTCATAAACGAGTCAGATATACAGGATTGGGAAGAGTTCATAAATTTGGGAAGCTCCGGGAATGAAAAGGATATCGAAGATTTCAGTAAGAGGATGGATTGGTTCTTGTTATCAGCGCAAAAGTTCTCAAACCGCCCTATGAAAGCTGAAAAGTTCAATATATCCTATAATATCGCAAAAACGCCATCCGGCTCATTTGGTATTATCCAGTACAGGTTCGAGTGGAAGAATTTTTCGTATGGTGATGCCGGTAAGATCTCAATAGGGGATGCTTTTTCAGAGGGGATGGTGCTCTCCCAGGATAATGTGCTCATCATAGAGATCCCGGATGGCTATGATGTGGAGAGTGTTTCTCCGAAATTTGATAAGAGGGATGAGAATCGCTTGATATGGGATGGGACACTATACCGGAATTTCAATAAAGGAGAACCTGCAATGGTGCTCATGCACCCGGTGATCGGAGCATGGTATTTAATAATTGTCCTGATAATTATCCTGATTGTCATAGCGTCGGGCGCTTATGTGATGGTTAATAAAAGAAGGAATAAGACTGATGCTACAAGTAATGTGATACTTCCTGGAGCAGAGGATTTGAAATATGAAGAGATGATCGAACGCTTCCTCAAAAATTCCAATGGACAGGCGCCTCAATCCGATATAATTAATGAGATCGGCCTTTCAAAATCAAGGGTCAGCACCATTCTTTCAAAAATGAAGGAAAGAGGACAGATAATCAAGATCAAGAATGGAAATGAAAACTTGATACGGCTTGTTAATAATAAATAAAAAGGGGATTGAATGAGACTTGACTCCTATCTTGTAGAAATCGGTAATATCGATTCCAGGGGCAGGGCAAAACGCGCAATAAGGGAAGGCCATGTCAAAGTAAATGACCGCGTCATAACCAGATCTTCATTTGATGTCGCATATTCGGATAAAATTGGAATAACAGAAGGCAATGACAAGCCCGCTGGATATTGGAAACTTAAAGATATACAGGAGAAGACAAATATAATTAAAAAAGGAGATACTGTCCTGGATGTTGGTTCAAGCGCAGGAGGTTTCCTGCTCTATGCATCAGAGTTCGCCTCTTTTGTTCATGGTATTGAATTCAGCCTGGAGTTTCGCTCTAAACTTGGAAAAATCGCACATGAGAACGATAACATCACAATTGAGTTCGCAGATGTGTTCAAGATGTTTCCAGGAAGTGAAAAATATGATGTTTTGCTACTTGACATTACAGTGAATCCTTTTGATTCATTAAAAGCCCTGAAGAATGTGCTTCCGGCATTGAAAAGAGGTGGAATGTTGCTTCAGGTTTTTAAATCGCCAGAAAAAAGTGATAGGGGAACAATTATTGAAGAATTATCATTGATGGGATTTGAAATCCTGCAAATAATTGAAGGCCAAAAAAAAGAAGCATATGTAATAGCAAGGAAATTATGAAGAACCAGTTCGATTTTGATCTAGAGAGAATAATAGATATTATTAAAGAAAAGCAATTTAAAAAAGTGGGGCTCCAATTTCCAGAAGGTTTTAAGAGACAGGCCTTTTCCATTTCACAGAAGCTTGAAGAAGCAACAGGAGCAAACATCTTGATATCAGGAAATCCCTGTTTCGGAGCATGTGATATCGATACGACACTTTTAGGAAAGGTCGAGGTCATGTTCCATTTCGGGCATTCAAAGATGGGAAATCTGGAAAATGTGGTTTTTATTGAAACGCGCTCTAATGTTGATGTCTTGCCGTGTGTAAAAACAGCGCTTCCACTTTTAGCGACCAATAGGATCGGCCTCATAACAACAGTCCAGCACATACATAAACTGGATGAAATCTCCAATTTCCTGCTGGAAAATGAAAAAAAAGGGATAACGGGAAAAGGAGATCTAAGGGTGAGTTATCCAGGACAGGTACTTGGATGCAATTTCACGGCAGCACGTGTTGATTGTGATGAATACCTTTATATTGGCAGCGGTATTTTCCATCCACTCGGGGTGGCGATCGCCACGGGAAAAAGAGTAGTTGCGGCAGACGCATATTTAAATCAGGCCATCGAAGTCTCACCTGTTAAGTTCCTGCGAAAGCGAAGCGGATATATTGTAAAGTCAATGGAAGCAAAGGTCTTTGGTATCATCGTTTCTTCAAAAAGCGGGCAGAACAGGATAGGTCTTGCTAAAAAGCTTGCTGAAATTGCAAAAAAGCATGGAAAGAAAGCACAAATTATTATGATGGATCTTGTGACGCCTGAACAATTGCTGGCTTTTAAAGTAGACGCTTATGTCAATACAGCATGCCCCAGGATCACAATAGACGATTCGGAAAGATTCCATGTACCAGTTCTTACCCCGCAGGAATTTGAAATTGTCCTCGGGGAGAGAAAATGGGAAACACTTGTAATGGATGAGATATTGGAAGAAAAATGCAAGAATAATGAATAACCAACAAAATACAATGCATATAAAACCTGAAATACGGATCCTTGCTATTGATGACTCACCTTTGATAAATGAAAAAGTAATGATTATCGGGACTTTTTTTCGTGGTTATAATCACCTTGACGGGATATTGAGATCAGAGATTACAAGAGATGGGATGGATGCGACAGATGTTCTGGTCCGTTTAATTAAGTATTCAAAATATTATACCCAGATAAGGGTTATAATGCTTGATGGTGTTACATATGCAGGATTTAATCCCGTGGATATAACCCGCCTCTTTAAAGAAACTGGTCTGCCTGTAATTGTTTTCATGCGCTCTTGCCCTGATTTTGGCAAAATTAAGCTTGCACTTTTACATCTGCCCTGCAATGAAAAAAGATGGGAGATCATCCAGCGCGCAGGCACGATACATAAAATAGAGCAGGAAAACCCTGTTTTTATCCAGTTATGCGGACTTGATACGAAAAGTGCAGTCGAGATAATCCGAATTACTTCAAAGCACAGCAATATCCCGGAGCCGCTTCGGGTGGCGCACATTATAGCGACCGGGGTTGTCCTGGGTGAATCAAAAGGTCAAGCTTAAATCATTATTATCATGATAAAGCATCACAAGGCATATATACAATGAATAATCATTAAGATTGATGATCAATATGAAAACTTCAATAACACAATATAAATGTCCTAATTGTAAAAATTTAATACCGCTAAGTACCGCTGATTTTATCAAAGGAATTGCAATGGTGTCATGCCTTGATTGCGGAAGGGATGCTTTTACCTTCGAAGAAACTCTGTCTGTAACAATCTAAAACTTATTTTGTTAAATCCTCTGTACATATACATTAAAAATCTTCCCGTCCTGCCTGACAGCAAGGACCTTATTACCGGATTTTTTTGCCCATGAATCAATATTTTGCGGCGCAACCGGGTCATCGGCTGTTATCAGCAATATCTCTCCGCTTTTTAGCTGTTCGACGCGTTTTTTCGTAAGTATGAGTGGATATGGGCAGCATTCGCCGCGCACATCAAGTGTATCATCAGGAATAATCTCAGACATAGGGTACCCATTTTAACTCTTAATTATTTAAAACTGACCCAGGATCATAATTTGATACTACCAGTTTAGATTCATTGATTGATAAACCCTTATATTCTTCTTTAACAATCCTGACTCCAATGAAACAAATAGAAAAAGCATCCGGTATCGGTGGAATGCTTACAGCATTCCGCAAACTTGCGCGAGGAAGGAAAAAGATCACATTTATCGGCTGCCCGGGCTGGTGCAATCCTTTTGCTGAACTTCTTGGGTATGTTTTACGTGATACTGGAAAAGAAATGGTATTTATCCCGAACCTCAGGAAAGACCTGGCAGCAAAGGTCGAAATGACAGATTACGGGATGCAGCTTGGGGAGATTGCAGATCCTTCTTCTGATACTGTTATGCTTCTGGGTGGGCTTGCTATGCCCAAAATGGAAGTTGATCTTATGGCTTTAAATACGATGATAGATGAGATTACTGAGGGTTATCCCCAACGCCAGATTCTGGGCGCCTGTATAGGCGGTGTTTTCCAGAAAGCAGGATGGGATAAAATGATCGATTTTGATTATCTAATGGATGCTGACATGGAAGTTGTAACGTACGGATTTAAATAATATAAATGTTTTCAAATACTAAATACAATTATGAACAAATTATCAAGACTTTTCATAAAAACAAGCCTTGTATATCTTGCCCTGGGCGCGATCCTGGGTGTGCTTATCACCATTGGTCCCGGATACAGTTTCATGCATTCACATTTTGCCCTAATTGGATGGGTATCCTTCATGCTTTTCGGGCTGGCATATGAGATCATCCCGCGCTATACCAGCAGGGCGCTTTATAGCAAAAAACTCGGAATTATCCAATTCTGGCTTGCCAATATCGGATTGATCGGCCTTTCGCTTTCATATCCGTTTATGAGAATGTATGATATGAAAGGAAAAGATTATTCTGATGCCTTAACTGCTGTTATGATCTTTGGTTTGATAGAGGCTATTTCATGTTTCATATTCATATACAATATCTGGAAATCTATGGGTAATAGAGGTTCTTCAAAATAATGACAATGAATTTGCTTTCACGTAATTTTCGTAAGGAAGATTGAGGTAACGACAATGGAATGGAATCCGGATGCATTAAAAGAACTTGAAAAAGTACCTGGACATGTCCGAAGCATGGCCAAAATGGGCATTGAAGCAGCTGTTGAAAAGAAAGGAAAAAACATAGTATCGGCCGAGGATGTGAATGAAGCAGCTTTGCAATTCAGGGCTATAATGGGAAAGGGAGAAAAAGAAGTAAAAACAACAAAGATTGCAGTTGTCAGGTGCGATATTGTTAGTGAAACATGCCCGGGAGTTGCATGTTTTAAGGCTTTCAACAAACGAAAAGTACATTTTGAGCAATACGGGAAAGACGCCGAGATCATAGGATTTTTCACATGCGGCGGATGTCCTGGCAGGAGAATTTTCAGGCTTGTGGATAGCCTCATGAAACATGATGTTGATGTAATTCACCTGAGTTCATGTATGCTTCTTGAAAAAAGCTATGCTAAGTGCCCTCATATTGAGGAAATAAAGCAGATGATAACCAATAAAGGCGTAAAAATCGTGGAAGGGACACATCACTAAAGCGCAGAACATTTATGTATGAAAACTTCTATATGTTTGATGTTAGAAAGCTTTATTATTATTCGTAACAATACGAATAGGTTGGGAGAATATTATGACCATAACAAAAGATATCAAAATTGAGGAAGTAGTATCACAGTATCCGGAAACCATGATGGTATTTATGAAGCACGGCTTGCATTGTGTGGGGTGTCATGTCTCTGCGTTTGAAAGCATCGAAGATGGCGCAATGGCGCATGGTATCAATGTGGATGCGCTTGTGGATGACCTGAATAAAGTCATCTCATCAAGAAAGACAAAACCGTGAAGATCATGGATAGTAACCTGCAGCTTTTTTCCACAAGGGATGAAAGTTGCCCACTCTTCACTATCAGGATAAAACCTGACTTTCAGGATTTCATGGGCTACAAAATTTGAAATATTTGAAAAGCACAAACCTTTGGGATTATATAAAGACTTGACATCGCCAGTTAGGGAACTTATTAAATCTTCTTACGAAAAAACCACAGAGAGCCCAGAGGACACAGAGAAACATTAACTCTGTGATCTCTGCGCTCTCTGTGGTTGATTATCATTCCGGATTTGCCTGATCTCCCTAATATTATAATTTGAGCGGCATCATTTTTTAAACTATCTGGCTGTGAACGCCAGACATATCATGAATTGAAACAGTCGCCTCTCAAGGCAATCTTAATCATATTATGAAACAATGAAAAAACAATGTTCGAAGAAATCAAAGAATCTGTCCGGGATATTTTAAGACCCCTGGCTAAAAAGACCACAGAAATAAATCCGAACACATTGACCCTTTTCGGACTTCTGTTAAGTCTTATCTCAGCATATTTTTTCGCAAGACAGGAACTTTACCTGGCAGGGACTTTTCTTCTTGCAGGCGGTTTTTTTGACGCCCTCGATGGGCTCGTTGCTCGCGAAAATAACCGGACAACACGGTTCGGAGGTTTTCTTGATTCTGTATGCGATAGGTTCGCAGACGTTGCAATAATAATCGGAGCGATGTACGCAGGATTGACCCGGTTGGATTTCATTCAAGGATGGTTGATAGGCTCTCTTGCTATTTTTGGTTCACTGATGGTCAGTTATACCCGCGCCCGCGCCGAGGCAGCCGGAGCTAGCGCATCTGTTGGTCCGGGAGAACGTTCGGTTAGAATAATTATAATTATTGTTGGGGCTTTCTTTGATCTGGTGAATTGGGCTATCCTGTTAGTGGCAATAATATCTTTCATAACCGTTTTCCAGAGGATAGCATTCGTAAGAAAAGTACTTAAATAACAAATTTTAAGTTGTATAAGGATATCAATAAGCGGGTATAAGAGGAAATTTAATGGCAAGCATACGTATCGCGATCGCTGGTGTAGGAAATTGCGCTTCATCTTTAATTCAGGGACTTGAATATTATAAAAACATAACACATTCGGATGACCTTGTTCCCGGATTAATGCATAATTCACTTGGCGGTTATCTAATTTCGGATATAAAACCTGTGGCAGCTTTTGACATCGATATGCGTAAAGTTGGAACTGACCTGTCCGAAGCCATATTTGCCACCCCGAATTGCACAAGAAAGTTTTCTGACGTGCCTGGATTGGATGTTGAGGTCATGAAGGGACAGGCGCTTGACGGTGTTGCTCCTCACATGAAAGATTATTTCAGGGTGGACGAGAAACAAAAACCGGTAGATGTGGCCTCTGAATTAAAAAAATCAAAAGCAGATATATTGATCAATTATTTGCCTGTAGGTTCTGAAGAAGCCGTTAAATGGTATGCATCCCAGGCACTTGAAGCAGGCTGCGGTTTCATAAATTGCATCCCCGTCTTTATCGCTTCAAATAAGCAATGGGCTGACAAATTCAGGAAAGCAAAGCTTCCGATCATAGGTGACGATATTAAAAGCCTCGTGGGCGCAACGATCGTTCACCGGGCGCTTACCCAGACGATAGTTGACAGGGGCGCAAGGATCGATAGCACCTACCAGTTAAATATAGGGGGTAACACGGACTTCCGGAATATGACCGACCAGGCAAGGCTTAAATCTAAGAAGATCTCAAAAACAGAATCTGTTGCCTCCCAGATTCCTTATGACGCTTATGTTTACGCAGGCCCCAACGGCTGCATAGATTGCCTTAATGATAATAAGGTATGCCACCTGAAAATTGATTTCAAACTCTTCGGGGATGTTCCTGCATACATTGATCTTAAACTCTCTGTGGAAGACAGCCCGAACAGCGCAGGTGTAGTTGTGGATGCAATCCGCGTAGCAAAAATCGCTCTTGACAGGAAGATCGGGGGGCCAATACTACCGGCATCAGCATATTTTATGAAGCATCCCCCTGTGCAGATGCGTGATGTTGAAGCACGGGAAAAGCTTGAGGAATTTATACGGGAATAGCTTTACTTTTTTCTTAATTTCATCAATATTTTATGCCACTCAAGGAAAAATAATACTAATCCAGTAAGTGCAACCAGCTCAAACAGTTCATAAGTTACATAATCCGGCGCATCTTTCTCAAGTCCTTCAAGAAATTCGTGTATCAACATAAAAAAACCGGCTATAAAAATAAATACTGTACTCCGGTTAAAACTTTGTTTTTGTGAGATTATTTCATTTGAATTCAGATTCTCCTTATTCAAAAATTTCCAGCTCAATGTTATTTGGATACCCAAATAGATCACGATCATTGAAAGTATTGCTATAATGCCTTCAATAATCTTATAAAGAAAATAATCATTGATGAGATTGCCAAACCAATAATCCATGTTAAAGTAATGATTTTCACCCTATAATAATTCTTCCTTATTATTAGAATTTGATCACAAATAAATTAAAAAAAAAGAAGTAAAGACCCATAAATCCTTACCTCTTGAAAAGATTACTGATTTTATCGCTCAATACTTCAAATTTCTGTTTCAATATTTCAAGGCTCAACAAACCCTTTGATGTAAGAACATAAATGATCACAGCCCCGATCCCGGTGGCTATTGCAGCGATCCACAGGTAACTTATTGGCTTTTTCTGTACCTCCAATAAAACGTTCTGTCCCATGATATCTACTGTGACATTTGTGACTAGCGGTTCCTGCCTGGTGAAATTTATCTCAACTTTCTCATTAGGTCCTATTGTGATCGTCCTATTATCGACAACAGTACCGTTAATAATAAGGTCAACAGGGAGTGTGTCCGACTTGGTACCCACATTGGTGATATTGGACCTGATCACGAAATTATCACCAGTAAAGACCGGATTGGGGGAGACATTGATATCAAGACCCTTGAATTCCGAATATGGGGCTCTTATATCTATATCCCTTGAAACAGTAATATATGATGTCTTTGAAGCTGTTACCGAATGCGTCCCGCTTGTTTCCAGCCTGTAATTTACTTCACCATTACTATCTGTTGTGCCAATACTGGTATTGTCAAACAGGACAGAAGCGCCGCTCATGGCAGTACCGTTGAACAAAACTTTTATGGTTATGTTTTCATACTGGTTTGCATTTGAAGGCATTTCAATACTCAGCCTGTAATCCACGTATTTCTCTATCTCGATGTTCTTTGTCGCTTTCTCATACCCGGTCTTTGTTGCAGTAATGTTATATGTCCCGGGTTTTAAGGTTCTTGGGATCGTGTAATTGAGTTCCCCATTTTTATCGGTAATCCCTATATCCGTATCTAATGTAATGGATGAGTTATCAACAGCTTTTCCTCCTGCTGTTACATTGACCTTTAAGGTATCCCCGGCCATTATTTTTGTGGGCGCGCTTATTGCAAGCTGGTTCGCGATCATTTCTGCTGTTACATCAACAGCAAAGTAGAACCGCAGGGCGTCGTTATCTGCGACTTTCAGTTTAAGGTTGCCCATAAGTACATTATTAGTGTTCTTGCTAACTCCGATGCTGCCGTCATTGCTCATTTCTATTTTGTCTTTTGCGACACTTCTCACTTCCATCTTGCCGAACTGGTCAGCAACTTTTATGGTTGTGGGATTCTCTGAGATCTGGAACATTCCCTTCAGGAACGCAGCCTGCACTTCCCGGCCTGAGAATACATTCTCAAATCGTACCATTATCAAAGGAAGGCTTTCAGTGCCTCCGACGGTCTTGGTATAAACATAGGTCTCACCCGCTGAGAGAGGTGATACATCAACTTCATTCCCGTCCTTTAATAGTGAGATAAGCATCTGCCTTGCATTCAGGTCAATGTCAGTCGCCTTTATAACATAGCCCTCCTGGAGAGCAATGGTGCTTCCAACTGATATCGTCCGCTGGGTGTCGTCATCTACAAGCACTTTATGGAGCGCTCCATTGGCAAGCGTGCTTTTATCGCCAAAATCCGTGGTTGGTCTTGTGATGATCTTCGTTGAGCCAGATACTCCTGTATTATCTGTGTAACCTGCAAAATACTTATCAGCCATGAATCCTATGACCTGGTATTTTCCGAAACCTGTATATGTAAATTTGACTTCATTGGGTGATGTTGAGTATAAAAGTGTATTATCTGGTATGCTTCTGCCACTAACATTTGATTCAAGTGTCAATTTTTCACTGCCTATGCCATCGTCAAGGTCATAGTAGAAACCAATGCTCGTTTGTCCGATGTTCATACCGAAATTGTATGGTGTCCATTCAAGAGGGGTTCCGTCTTTGTAAACAGTGCTCCTGACCTCAAAATTTCCTGTTTTTTCCACTGAAAGGGCGAACCTGACAGCAGAATCATTGTCTGCCACTTTTATTTTGACATCCCCCATGACATCAACAGTAGAACCCTTATTAAGTCCAATATCCCCGCTGTTTTTCATCTCTATAAGACTTGAGGATACGGAGCTTACTTCCATGTTGCGGAACTTGTTACCTGTTTTTACTATTGTTGCGTCCTCTGATATCTGGAACAGGCCTTTCATGAATGCAGACTGCACTTCCCGGCCTGAGAATACATTATCGAAACGGATCATGATCAATGGAAGGGCTTCAACGCCGCCTACGGTTTTGGAGTAAACATATGTTTCATCCGCTCTTAGTGGTGTTACATCAACTTGATTGCCGTCCTTTAAAAGTTCCAGGAGCATTGATCTTCCATTCAGGTCAATGTCTGTTGCCCTGAGCACATAGCCTTCTTTTAATGCAAGAGTTCCGCCAACTGATATTGTTCGCTGGACATCTTCATCAATAAGCACTTTATGTAGCTGTCCCTGTGAAACTGCGCTTTTCCCGACAAAATCCGTAGTTGGCCGGGTATTATTATTGGTAGTATTTATGCTATAACCTGCAAAATAATTGTCTGCCATGAAGCCAATGACCTGGTATTTGCCGAATTTTGAGGACGCAAATCTTACTTCTTCAGGGGATGTAGTGTAAACCAGCTTACCCTCATCTATTGTTCTGGATGAATAAGTGTCCAGTGTAATTGAAATATTTTCATTGCCCACATCGTCCTTTGCATTATAATAGAATCCCGAGAAGCTCATTGGATTCCAGGAGTATGTGAGGGCGAAATCATCCCGTTTACTTCCGTCCCAGATGCGGTTGCCTGAGTAATAGGTGGTTGAGCGCACTGACAAATTCCAATATACAGCGCTGCTCGAGAATGTTGTTGTATTGGTCGCAACAGCGGTTATATTATGTGACCCTTTGGCTGCTGAAACAATATATGTCCCTGTGGTAATATTATTTTGAACCCGATTGTTATCAAGGTACCAACTTATATTTGTAGTCTGATCAGTAGACACATTAAAAGTAACAGGTTGATTGCCTATTGTTTCAACTAATGTTAGATTAGGAGACTTTGTTATTATAGGCGCTGGTGGGATTGCAGCGACAAATGGGGACAAGGTGGTTACGTTTCCCCAAACTTTATTATTGTCAGCATCAACGAATGTTGTCACAATCTCCCATAACGATGATATATTATTCAAATGATACAAATTTATAATACTCTCATTTATGCCACCAGATGGATTATATGGAATTTTAACTGTAATGTTAGAACCTGAGGATGTTGCATTTGAGGAAATGTCGTAGAAAGATCCAACTGTTTGGAACGTATAGGTACCTCCCGGATTTGCCGTAATTATGGATGTATCTCCTTCACCGGTCACCTGGGAAAAAACAACATCCACACCATTTTGAGTGATATTTACATTTGGTCCGGAAGGAGTATTGAAAGTGGTTGCAGACTTGAAAATAACCGTTTGGTTAATAATACCCGAAGTGTCGACGGTTTGAAGATATATTGTATTCGTGGAGCCTGAAGCCAATGGAGTTGAATTAAAATAATTTTTTGAAGTGTTTGGTTGAGACGTCGAATTTACTTTGACTGTCGAATGATTGAAATCACCTGTAGATGGATTTGTCCATGTCCAGTTAATCCACGTTGCACCTCTTGTATAATTAATACCTGAAACTGGCGGCGGTCCCTGTGAAGGAATGACATTCCATGTCCATGTCATCGGATTTGATGTCCCATTCGCATTATAAGCCGTTGCCGTTACTGAATAAATCCCGATGGCCTGGGTGGTATTTGATATGTATCCTGATTTCTCCCCCGCCGATACTGAAACATTTTGGACTTCAGTACTCCCAATTTTCCAGCTTACATTAGCTGTTTGATCCACAGTCACATTAAAATTTACCGACGAATTAAAAATTGAATTTACTGGGGTTGCAGGATTGCGATTGGATAAAATGGGGATGGATGTTGGAACATTTACAGTCACGTTTCTCGTTGGAGAAGTCGTCGAATTTCCTGATGTTGCATTCGTAGCATATACAATATAAGAATATTGACCATTTGTAAGGCTGGTCTTATTTATGTAGAAATTTGTTCCTGAGCCTATCATTGAATCGTTTGTTACGCTTCCATTCCACTTGAGAGACGCATTGCCAGGTTCATTAAGACTAATACTTATATTAACATAGTTAACAGTAACAGTTGCAGGGTCTGTGGGCGGTGTAATAAAGGTAATTGCAGGCCCTGCCCCCATTACTACCAAAACAGTGCTTAATATTATTGCTACAAACGCTATACATATGACATATTTTTCATTTACCAATTTTATCCCCTCGAATCATTTTAAATCATTTCTCCGGTGTACATATCGCAAAAAGGTGCATTATAAGACCTGTGTGTCATAAGAACTCATCATATATAAATAATTTCTGCGACAAAAGCCAACTTATAGTAGTTTAAGTCTCAACTGATCCCACCTGTATCATTGAGATCGGAAATTTCGCTTGGCAATTTATGCACCTTCCTGTCGCAGTGGAAATCTGGCAAGCGGCTTTGACAGGTGGCGCCTTGCGCATGGCGGGACTTCATAGAATCCAGCAGAAATTTTTCTCTGTAAGGTCTCTAGTTCCTGTTCTTGTTTAATTGCGCCGCATTTCTCACATCTGTAACCCTGTTCTTTTCCCATGGATTTCATTCGTTTATCGCAACACATCGGATTTCGCAATTCCTGCATATTCAGTCGATCGATCTTGATCTTTTCAAGGTTCAGTGTCCTGTCTTTAACACTTCCGAAAACTTTTACCTCATCCCCTGCCCTGAGTTCCCTTATAATGCGCCTGAAACCTTTTGTTGGCTCAAAAGCTATGCACTCAATGGATGTGTCGTTTTCTGAAAGCTTAAAAATGATATGCCCTCCTATTATTGTTTTTGGGGATTTGCCGACAATGCCTTCAAGAATGTACGAGCGATCCTCTTTAACTTCATGTATTTTTGCTTTGATAAGGTGCATATCAGTGTTCTGGTTCGTTTTATAAACAACATACCTTTCAACAGGCTCGCTTTTGATCATTGAAAATGCCCTTCTTACTGCTTCTTCGCTGTTTCCCCGTATCCCGAAAAGAATGGGGTCAGGCGAATGCGGCGCAAACACTATTCGCTGATTTTCAATATCAACCGTATCCCATGTATCAGGATGCGTTGCAGCATCTGCTGCATATACTGATCCAGGGTCAATTTCACGCGATGAGCCCCAATTTTTTTGTTCACGGTATGCAATAAGCTCATATGTATGATCAGGAAGTCCGCATAATGCAAAACCAGCCGCTGCGAGTGCCCCTATTAAACCTCTTTCGTTCTTGAATCCCTTATGGGAAATATCGTGCCGATTTAATATCTCCATTGCTTCACGAATTTCCAATACGTCCCGGACAGCTCCCATGGAAAATTTTGAAAGGTCATTTTTCATACTATCTGTTGAATTCTCGATAAAAACGATTCCTGGGTTTGTGTTTTCTTCGGAAAGAACCGCCATTCTTTCAACTATATCGATGACCAGATCCCTGACTTTTTGTGAAGCATTCCGGTCATTGAGTTCAATATCCATGGCCAATGCTGCATTTCCCCTTGTTTTGTATTTAATGTTCGGATTAAGGCGAACAAGGAGCGGATAATCCTTTAAATGGCCGAAAGCATTGAGTTTCCCGATCAGGACCGCTAAAAGATAGGTTGTGCACATGCCATCTATTGAATCGGTGTCATCGATTCCTATAATCATAAGCCTCACACATACATACCTATATAAAAAATATTGGCAACCATTTATATAGACGAAGAAACCATTAAAATTTAATGAATAAAGAGTCGCTCATAAATCGAGCATTCGTCATTTTGACCCGTGCGGGTTTTATTATTTCAGAACGCTGTGACACCCGCCCCAGAAGTTTCGATATAGCAGTAAGAAGAGATAATTTACTGCTATTAATAAAAATAATCTCAAATATTGATGGCCTGAACGAAGAAACTACAAGGGAAATGCAGATACTTTCGAAACAACTGCATGGATACCCAATAGTCATTGGAGAAAAAACCCGTGACCATTCATTGGAAACCGGTGTAGTTTACTTCAGGTATGGTGTTCCGGCATTTGATATAATAACAATGCAGGATTATTTTATAGACGATCTACCGCCTTTAATATATGCTGAGCACGGAGGTCTGTATGTAAATATTGAGGGAAACGTCCTTAAAGCGGAACGCATCAAGAAAAACATTTCTCTTGGCGCTCTTGCCTCCATGCTTGGCGTTTCGAGAAGGACCATAAGCAAATATGAAGATGGGGAAATGGCAGCAAGTGTTGATGTTGCTTTCAAGCTTGAAGAATTAATGGACCGCGGATTTACAGTTTCAGTCAATATATTTGAAAAACTTCATCATGAGGATACACAAAAACATGAGACAATACAGGAACATTCAAACGTATTCTCCATCCTGCAGGATATGGGTTTTAATGTCATGCCTATTTCACAGGCACCGTTTGACGCAGTATCCCAGTCTTCAAACCGAAGGGATGAAGATGCTACGATACTGACAGGGGTGGCAGAATATTCACGGACAATGGTAAAGAAAGCGCATCTTATGAGCAGTATATCAGAAGTAGCCGGGACCCAATCGCTATTAATTATCCGGGGAGCAAGGAAAACAAAGAATATTGAGGGAACTGTTATTATTGATGATAAAGAGCTTGAAAAATTCAATGATAAAGACGATTTTATAGACCTGTTGCAGGAAAGAAGAAGAAAGATCAAGGTTTCCTGAGCACATCTTTTCCTGTGCACTTAGCACATAAATTATTTATAGAACTACAAACACTTAGAACCATCTTACTTTGGAGGTAATTCATTATGGCAGGACAGTTAAGCGGACAGCCTATTATCATATTAGACAGGGACAGTACAAGAACACAGGGAAAAGATGCCCTGGGATTTAATATCACAGCAGCAAAAGCGGTAGCAGATGCAGTAAGAACAACACTTGGCCCGAAAGGTATGGACAAAATGCTTGTGGATGCGGTTGGGGATATCGTCATCACCAATGATGGCGCAACAATACTGCAAAAAATGGATATAAAGCACCCTGCAGCAAAAATGATGGTTGAAGTTGCCCGCACACAAGAAGATAAGGCTGGCGATGGAACAACAAGCGTAGTGGTTCTTGCTGGAGAGTTATTAAACAAAGCCCATACTCTTGTTGAATTAGGCGTTCATCCCACAACCATCACAAGAGGTTACACCCTTGCGTCAATAAAAGCTCTTGAGATCCTTGATGATATTGCCATTGATGTTTCTGATGAAGCGCTTGAGAATATTGCAAAGACAGCGCTTACTGGAAAAAGTGCAGATCTTGCTCTTGATTCACTTGTCAGGTTGTGTGTTGAGACCGCCAAATCAATTAAAGAAGGCGGAAAAGTTAACATAAAGGAAAATATCAATATTATACACCAGCGCGGCGGCAGCATAAAAGATACAAAATTCGTCCATGGGCTTGTTATTGACAAGGCAAGGGCGCATAAGAATATGCCAAAGCGTGTTGAGAATGCAAGGATAGCGGTACTTGACACCGGAATAGAAGTAGAGAAGACACAGGTGAAATCAACGCTTAAGATCACTTCTCCGGAACTTATTTCCGAAGCAAGGCTTGAAGAGAGTAAGCTTATCGAGGAGAAAATAGAAGCGCTTGCAAAAAGCGGCGCTAACGTCATATTTACTGAAAAAGGTGTAGATGATATCGGTATGCATTACCTTTCAAAGAAAGGTATTTTTACAGTGAGAAGATGCAATAATGAAGAGATCAAAAAAATTGTAAAAGCCACAGGAGCCCGCGTAGTCTCAAAAGTGGATGGCGTTGAAGCTTCTGACCTCGGGAAAGCAGCTCTTGTAGAAGAGCGAGGCGTGGGCAATTATAAGATGGTCTTTATTGAGGGATGCGAAAATCCAAAAGCTGTCTCTATTTTGATATACAGCGGCGCGGAACATGTTGCTGATGAAGTGGAGCGAGCCCTTGATGATGCCCTGCGTGTAGTAGGTGTTGTCATAGAAGATGGCAAGATCGTAGCAGGCGGCGGTTCACCGGAAATAGAGGTTGCCACAGGACTCCGAAAATACGCAACAACGTATGGAGGAAGGGAGCAACTGGCGATAATGGCATATGCGGATGCGCTTGAGGAAATACCCAAAGCCATAGCAGAAAATGCAGGTCTTGATGCAATTGATATAATAGTTGAACTCAGGAATAAGCATGATAAAGGCGTAAAGAACGTGGGATTGAATGTCTTTTCAGGGAAGTCAGAAAACATGCTCAAACTCGGTGTAATTGAGCCTCTTCGTGTTAAGACCCAGGAAATCAAGTCGGCAACTGATGCAGCAGTAATGATCTTGAGGATCAACGATATCCTCACAGCAAAAGAAACAGGCATGATGGATGTCAAACCCGAACACACGGCAGACTTTTATGATGGTATCCAGGCCCCTGATGTGGGAGAAGACTAATATTAAATAGAATGAAGTTTAAATGATATGATACCAAGAGGGAAAGCGGTAGTGTGTCCATGAATTTATCATTTGATTTGTTTATCATTTAATGGGGTCGTTCACAATTGAAAACAAGGGAAAATAAAAATAAAGAGGAAACCGGGGAAACAGGAATAGAGATTCCTGAAGAGGAGATGACTGAAACACCAGAACAAAAGCTTCAGAAAGAATTAGTTGCAGCACGAAAACAAATCGAGGAAGAAAAAGATAGATGTCTTCGCCTGAATGCAGAGTTTGATAATATTAATAAGAGAACATTGAGAGAGAAACAAGAATTCATCAAATATGCTAACGAAAAACTTATCCTGGATTTGATCAATGTATTTGAGAGTCTTGAGCGTGGGATTGAAAATGCAAGGAAAACAGAAAACAAAGATAAATTAATGGAAGGCATGGAACTTGTGTACAGGCAATTTAAAGAGGTGCTTGATAAAAATGGCCTTGTCCCAATAAAAACATTGGGTGAGAAATTCGATCACTGCAGACATGAAGCGCTGATGCAGACCGTGACAGATGATTACGAAGATGGTACAATACTCGAAGAATTTTCAAAGGGTTATATGCTAAATGGGAAGATCATTCGTTATTCTAAAGTAAGAGTATCGAAAGAGGAAGGATCAGAAGAAAAAGAAGAAACTGGTTGTAATATTGAAAATGAGGTGAAATAATGGCTAAGATAATCGGAATAGATCTGGGTACAAGCAATTCGGCAGCTGCAGTCATGCAGGGGAATAGACCAGTGATTATACCAAGTGCAGAGGGTGTATCCCTGGGCGGAAAGGCATTTCCGTCATATGTAGCTTTCACAAAAGATGGTCAGAGATTGACCGGGGAAGCTGCAAGAAGACAGGCAGTAACAAATCCTGAAGGCACAGCCTACGCATTCAAGAGAAAAATGGGTACTGATTATAAATACAATCTTCGCGGCAAGGAATACAGGCCGCAGGAACTTTCAGCTTTCCTGCTCCAGAAAATAAAACAGGATGCAGAGGCCTTTCTTGGTGATAAGGTAGAAAAAGCGGTAATTACGGTGCCAGCATATTTTAACGATAACCAGAGGCAGGCAACCAAGGACGCCGGAGAGATAGCAGGACTTGAGGTCGTAAGGATCATCAATGAACCAACAGCTGCTTCCCTTGCATACGGTCTTGACAAAGCAGGGGACCAGAAGATCATGGTATTTGACCTTGGAGGGGGCACTCTCGATGTTACCATTATGGAACTTGGCGGCGGCGTATTTGAAGTCAAATCCACGGCGGGCGATACACAGCTTGGCGGCACTGATATGGATAATAAGATTGTGGATTACATTGCCGAGGAATTCAAGAAAGAACACGGCATTGACCTTCGTAAGGATAGGGTTGCTAACCAGAGATTAAGGGATGCGGCAGAAAAGGCAAAGATCGAGCTTTCAACAACCCTTACAACCGAGATAAACCAGCCATTTATTACAGCAGATGCCAGCGGCCCCAAACACCTGACAATGACATTGACGCGGTCAAAACTTGAAGAAGTGATACGCCCTGTCATAGATAGGTGCCGAGCGCCGATGGAGCAGGCATTATCAGATGGAAAATTTACAAAGGATGATATTAAGAGGGTCATCCTTGTTGGCGGACCTACAAGGATGCCTATAATCCAGAAATTCGTAGAGGACTATGTTGGCAAGAAAGTGGAAGGGGGGGTTGATCCTATGGAATGCGTGGCAATGGGGGCCGCTATCCAGGCGGGTGTTCTTTCGGGTGAAGTGAAAGACATACTTCTTCTTGACGTTACACCCCTCACGCTTGGTATTGAAACACTGGGTCATGTAATGACAAAGCTCATCGATAGGAACACCACGATCCCAACGCGAAAGAGCCAGATATTCTCAACAGCGGCGGATACCCAGACAACCGTTGAGATCCATGTTCTTCAGGGGGAGAGGGCTATGTCATACGATAACGTTACGCTTGGCAGGTTCAATCTCGTAGGCATTCCGCCAGCGCCGCGCGGGATTCCGCAGATAGAGGTTACTTTTGATATTGATGCCAACGGTATCCTTCATGTAACAGCAAAAGACCTTGGAACCGGTAAAGAGCAGAAGCTGACAATAACTGCACCCCTTAAGATGGCTTCTGACGAGATAGACCGCAAGATTAAAGACGCTGAAAAATTTGCTGATGAAGACAAGAAGCGAAAAGAAAAGGTGGAAATACTGAACCAGGCTGATACGCTTATATACACTACAGAGAAGACGCTTAAGGAGCTCGGGGATAAAGTCAGCGGCGACCAAAAACAGAAAGTAGAAAAAGCTGTCGAGAATACAAAGGAAGCGATCAAGAGCGATGATGTGGACAGGATAAAATCAGCAGTAGAAGACCTTACAAAAGAGATGCATGCTATCAGCACCATACTGTACCAGCAGCAACAGCAGCAGGGGCAGCAAGAGCCACAGGGTGAACAGCAGGCCGGTCAACAGGAAGAGAAGAAAGATGAGACGGTTACGGATGCTGAATATAAGGTAGTGGATGAAGATAAGAAGTAGAAATATTTCGTATATTGCGGGACAAAAGGAGTTAAAAGAATACTCCTTTTACTTTTTTTAAATCCCATTAATGTCTGAAGATAGAATTAACGAAATTCCTGACTCCTCCATGTGTAAAATCTGAAATTGAGTTTTTCGCTAAAAAGTTACTCTCGTTGCTTTCAATGGGTATGGATTATTTACTTCCATCCCAAAAAACCACAAATTATATTTTAAAGCAAAGACATTAACACAAAAAAATAGAAATAGGTTTTTATAAATTATGGCTACTAAACGTGACTATTATGAAATCCTGGGCGTAGATAAAAAAGCATCCGCAGACGAGTTAAAATCAGCATATCGTAAGTTGGCGATGCAATACCACCCGGATAAGAACAAATCACCCGATGCTGAGGAGAAATTCAAGGAAATATCGGAATCTTACGCAGTGCTATCGGACCAGGGCAAAAGACAGCAGTATGACCAGTTCGGACACGCTGGTATTGATCAGAGATATTCCCAGGAGGATATTTTCAGGGGAGTGGATTTCGAAGACCTTTTCCGTGATATCGGCATGGGAGGACGCGGAAGGGGTGGAGGAAGCATATTTGATTTCTTTTCCGGAGGAGGAGGAAGGCGTGAGGGTCCAAGCAGGGGTTCAGATCTCCTTTATGAGTTAGCCATAAATCTTGAAGATGCAGCAAAAGGGAAAGCAGTGGAGCTGGAAGTCCCAAGAACTGAAAATTGCGATGTCTGCCATGGAAGCGGGGCAAAACCCGGAACTTCCCCCAAGACTTGCTCAACCTGCCGTGGCAGCGGCCAGGTGAACAAGACACAGAATACGCCATTTGGCAGGTTCATGACCTCCTCCACATGCGGGACATGCCGCGGAGCAGGAACCATTATCGATTCTCCCTGCACGACCTGTCATGGCTCTGGTAAAGTCCAGAGAAGACGAAAGATCGAAGTAAAGATCCCCCCCGGTGTTGATACGGGTTCGAGGCTGCGGGTATCAGGCGAGGGGGAGGCAGGCGGGAAAGGCGGACCCCCAGGAGATCTCTATGTGGAAATTAATATCAAACCCCATAATATTTTCACCCGTAATGAGAATGACCTTATCATGGAAGCCACCATAAGCTTCACGCAGGCTGCTCTTGGTGATGAAATAATCGTGCCCACTCTTGACGGTAAGGCCGAGATGAAAATCCCGCCGGGGACGCAGAACGGTCATATTTTCCGTCTTAAAGGTAAAGGGATTTCAAGCCTTCATACATCATGGAAAGGCGACCAGCTTGTGAAAATAAAGGTATCAGTTCCCACAAAGTTGACCGACAGGCAAAAAGAGCTATTACGGGAGTTTGCCCAGATAAGTGGAGAGAAAACCAGGGGCAAAAGCATTTTTGAGAAAGTCCGGGATCATATTTAACCCCCAAGCAGCGTCAGCGACCTTATCCATTCCCCTTTTGGTTCTCTGGTCGTCCCTACGACAAGTCTTTTAATATTGCCTACAATCTCAACCATGCCGCGCGCTTCAATTCGCTCACCGGGCAGCGCCTGTCCGGCATATGTATGTGTATAGGATAGCACATAACTTATCTCAGGATGATCAATTTTATATATAGCAGGGCTGTCAAATGCAAAGTCAGCATTTGTGATGGTTGCCTCGATGGTCTTATGGCCAATATCGGTTCCGCGTAAACATGGAGTAATATCTTTCCAATCACGAACATAAAGCAGGTCAAAATACGTCCCTCCCACCATTCCCCTGTTGCCTTTCCTTATCTCATGGAGCCGGAATTCATCGAACGAGATATCAGGCCTGCGTTTCTTATAAATATCCTGCCACATCTGGTCACTGATTTCTGTAATCGGATTTTTCTTTTTTTTTTCATGCTGGATAATATCACGCGCAGTGAACCATGGGCTCCCATAAACAATAAAATCAATATCAGATGATCCTATTTCAAGCCCGGGAAGAATAGAGCCGGTAACACCCATATTTTCAACAGGCACATATTTTTCAAGCGATTTTACAATTACCTTTACCTTTTCGTTTTTCTCTACGATCTGCGGCAGTCTTTTGTCAGGTGCAAGTATCTCTTTGACCGATTCCCATGGCACGATATGTACATCGCTAATCCATTCGGGGCGGGCTTTCTTCATGAAAATGAATGCATCATCAAAATCCATTTTACGGTATTTTTTCCCGATGCCCCTTGTACCCTGGGAGTCAGGAACATACCTGAGGATGGCGCGGATCCCGCCCTCATGGCAGTAATCTGCGACTGCGAATATCCAGTCGTCTTTTGTTACGATGAAATCACGGAGTCGTGTGCGAAGCATTAGTGACTTTAGGGGATATGGGTTATATAAAGAATTTCATTTGTCCCAACTGGATTTTTATTATTTTTGGCAAAGTCTTATATATTCTAAAGACAGTTTAATAAACCAGGATTACAGTCTGTTCTGGCAGCAGCAATTACAGCAGTGAAAGGTTAAATCTATTTTCTGCAGTTATGTTTGCCCTAGCAGACGATAATCTAATGTAAGGATGTGTAAAACTTGAGTGAATATCAGGAAAAAGTTGCTCCGGTAAAAGTCGGAGAAAGCTATGATGTATCGATAGACGATATTGCAAAAGAAGGCGACGGTATTGCCAGGGTTGAAGGCTTCGTCATCTTCGTACCGCAGACAAAAGTCGGCGATAAAGTAAAGATAACAGTCAATAAAGTAATGCGCAAATTTGCGATTGCAGAAAAGGCAGCGTAAAGTTATCAAACAATAAAAATATGTTTTAAAATATAGACCGCAATTAAACGCATTTATAATTTTTTGTTGTTTTTCATTGCGGTTTTTCTAATATCATTAAAAAAGTTCATAAGTGAATACTTGACGCGTCCAGGTTCCACGTCTATGATCTCTGCTCTTTCTTCTTCAGGGAAGAATTTGAAAACCGAATATTTTCCATAACGCTTAGCGGATGTGGATGTATAACGCCCATCCAGAAGCACGCGCGCTCCATGATCATCTGGTGACCGCACCACGCGCCCCAATGCCTGTCTGACTTTTCTGATCGTGGGTATCTCTACGGCATATTCCCACCCGTGTCCGAATTCTGCCGTATACGCGGATTCCACGGCGCGCGTCCTGTCATTCAATGCGGGATATCCAACACCCACGATGACCACGGTCCTCCCCCTGCCATTTTTGTAATCCACTCCCTCTGTGAGCGTTCCCCACATATAGGATATGAGCACGGCTTTCTTCCCCGATTCCCCATGCTCAAAGAATTCATCCCTGATTGATTGTGACGAAACTCCAATCTCATCAAGGAAAACCGGATAATCGCATTTGATCCTGTTCTTATACTGGGTCGCTTCATAAAAGCTCGGGAAAAATATGAGAACGTTCCCATCTGTTTGTTCAATGATATCTGTAAGGACTTTTGTAATAATCTCTTTCGTCTGTGGGCTGTCCCTGTCCTTTGAAAAAAGAGCAGGAACAGATACGGCTATTGTAAGTCGCTTTTCTTTCGGGAAAGTCAGACCGAAAGATAATTCGCGCGTTGACCGTGAAATTCCAAGTGTCGCTTTAATTGTCTCAAAAGGCGCAAGTGTCGCTGACATAAGGATCGCGCTATGAACCGAATTAAATAGTGGTTCTGTGACATTTTTAGGGATGCAGGTGAATAATTCAAGCCTTCCTGATATCTCGGAATTCTGGCGCTTTACATTCAGGATCGGATAATAGCTTTTATCTTTTGAGAATTTAACGTAATCAGAAAGAAAGATTGCCGTGATCAGGCTGCTGCATATTTTTTTGATCGGGCTTTTCCCTTCATTGAATTGTTTTTCATAAAATGCATCAATAGTCAGTCCGAAACTCCTCAAACGTTCGATGGTCTCATCGAGCTTTTTAATACCCGCCTTCTCAAGAGCCATGATCAGTTTTTCCCGGAACATATCGGTACGCTCCTGCGGATCCGCGATCCTTAAGTCATACCAATCCTTGCCCACTCTTTCGCGTTCCCCGAACTTTTTATCAAGAATGATATTATATGTTGATCGTATAGTATCAAGAAGAACCTGAAGCAGGATTTGAACCTCCACTGAAGTAGAAGCTGCTTCGTTCCCGGAGACCTCATCAAGCGCCCTTTTTAAAGTAAATTCGGTGAGCTTCATAGATGAATGGGAGCGAGCAGCGGATTCAATATTGTGCGCTTCATCAAAGATCGTGATCACATCGGCAAGACCTTTATCCAGCCATCCAAGGACGTTGGTGCGGATATCTTCATTAAGAAAATGATGGTAATTGCAGATCAAAAGGTCGGCTTCTTTCATATAGCGTTTGAGCAACTCATACCCGCAGGCGTCATTTGATAAAGCCCAGTCTGCCACCTCTTCAGGTGTGCGCACACCACCGAAGAGCCATGTGCGGAAATCATCGGTGTCACTTTTTAGTATTTTATGAAGAAAGGAACAGGAGTTTTTCCTTGAATCATGGAGCTGCCTTTCTTCTTTATCAAATTCCTGGCTCAATTCCCTTTGAAGTTGTATGAGGCTTGTATCCTTATCCCGTTTTAGCTTGTCCCTGACAGATTGCATTTCGGTTTTCAATTGCCCGACATCTTTTTCCTGCTCCAGCATTTTATATGTATTATCCCTTAGCAAACTGCATGTGTCATAATCCATATCCGGTCTGGGGCACATCAGCATTTTACCTTTAAGTACAACAACTTTAATGTCGGTTTGTTTTTTTATTTCCCTTGCTTCTTCAATGAATTGAGCCATCTGTTGATGGACATTCGTGGCAATGACCACTGTTTTTTTCTCCGTTTTCCCGATATGGAGCGCAGGAGCAAGAGAACTGAGGGTTTTACCAGTACCACATGCCCCTTCGAATAAAACCACCTGTTTTTTTATCAGTGCATCATGAATGGATTGCATCGCTTCCAGTTGATTAGTGTAGCATGATTTTTTTGGAAAATAGCAAAGGTAGTCCTGTTTCATCGGCGACCATAGGATTCGATATAATATAAACAGTACGATTGCCAGGAGGACCCTGAAATTTGATCTGGTTATAACAAAAGACCCAGTAGTACTAAAATAGTCTTTAGTTAGCACCAGCATTTATATCAGTACCACTACGAATTAGATAATGTTAAAAATGGATACGATGAAAAATAAGGGGGGAAAAATGAACTCAATGGCCGTAGTTAGGGCAGATGATGTATCAAAAGTAAAAATAGCACTATATGACCTTGTCAGATATGCAAATTTGACTTTTTCAGACCAGGCACGAAAATTGGAACCGACTTTTGCAGATAACATTCTCACTCACATAATGAAAAGTCCATTAAGAGCGTGTTGTTCATATGCTGCTATTGTTCCGCTTGAGGATCAGGCAAGTGTTGCAATAGGAAGACTTCGAAAGATCCATCCGCCTGCACATGTAATAATTGTAAGTCCGAGACATGAGATATATCATGAATTAGTAAATTATGTAGATATATTGCCAGAGATAGATGTTACTTTTGAGCAGAATTTCGGGTTTGAAGCTGTCCATGAAACCGTAGAAGAAACCGCAGAAGTTTGAAATAGATATTCAAAATATTTTTTTCATTCATACCATGTCATGGAATTAATCCGATGATTTTGGCTATCATCCATAAGACGATAATAGCAAGACCCAGCCAGATTATAACATCGGCATAATCATATTTTCGGGCTTTCTCTATTGTGGTTTTCATGCTTATATCATTCCCACAAACTCACAAATACTTTTCTTATCGAAGAGCATAGAGGGCTTAAACCAAGAGCTAATTTCATAAGAGACATAATAGACACGTACTTTCTAAAAAGCGATTCTCAGGAAAGCGCGGGCGATTCTCAAGCGCATCTCAATCAAATCACAAACCTATGATTTTATTTTCATCTGAATTTGCTTAAAGCATAGCTGCCATGAGCTGAGCTCCAGAGTCCATACTAAGCATGGAACCCGGATTCGACCATGCAGGCCCCCGTCTCATGCATTTTAATATCCATAGCGATTCCATATTTATTGCCCAACTCTTCAATATTATCTTATGGAATTTCTTGATTTTCCCATCTTTTCTCTTTTCTTAACGTCTTTACATTTTCGAGAACAATAGTCTCCTTCTGGTATTGATTTTCCGCAAGTTTGGCATGTCATAGAACGCTTAGTACGGTAACGTTAGTATTTAGATTTTATTCTATACAGGACTTACGCAATTTGATTGTAGATAATATGCATCCGCATATCGAATATTAGTCAATTTGGAGTAAACATACAAAAAACGTCTACTGATACTGAAAATAACGTTTCAAACGCGTAAGTCCTACGAATATTGAAAATATTAAACATTTCTTAAACTAGATCATAGAATCTGGAATATGCTATGGCACTGGGCTAAAAGCTGGCGTTCATATAAATGTGTCTCCTTTCAATCAAAATCCTGCACTATATGCAAGCATTACCACTCCAGCGACCAGTGTTATGACCATGTCCAACGCCCAGTGTGCTACTATCCTCCCTTTAGGTGAAATGTACACCCACAGGTAGCCCAGCAGGAGCACGCCTCCAAAGGCCATCTATATATGTTTGAAAGGCAGCTCTGGCATGATTGCGCCACTATCCAGCGCCATGACTCTCAAGAAACCCTCGGCAAGTAGACCCCCACCGATTATCAGGGTTATGGCAAAGACCGAGATTTTCAAAAATATCTTGGTGAACATTCCAGGAACCCAGAACGTATATGCTATTAGATAAAAACCCGCAAATATATTCCAGAGCCAGCGCATGAGAAAAATATCTCGGAAAAACTCAAACAAATTCCTTCAACTCCTTTAATTTGGTTAGTTATTTCAAGATTGACCTTAACGCTTATAATATTATTAGTTGGCACAGCAGCTTCTGGCTTTCCTCGAATCTCCTGCATTATCGTGATGGCATTCTCCCACTTCACGCATAAAAGTGCACTTGAACTGGTATGCACATATCAGTTCAACTGGAGAATTAAGTGTCTTTCCCGCAACAAAAAAGTGAATATTATAAGCCTTATAAGGGTATCGCCACGATTTCTACGTACACGTACGCTAAGGGTTTAAGCATCCCGTTTTTTGCCGAGCTTTCTATCTTCAATTTTTCTTGTACTGCTGACAGTTTTTTCAATCCACGCGTCAACAGCATACTTTTTTCATCAGCAAATTTAGGCGTTAATTCCTTAGCGTACATCTACGTTAAAATCGTGGCGATACCCTTAGTGAACAAAATCTCAGACTTGGATACTTTATTTATGTATTTAAACAGTTTGATAAAATACATCATTGCAGCACGTTGGTTTATAGTTACTGGCATAAGGATTAAAATAAAGTGATGTTTATTTTCAATTGTATACATATACTGGACTTCATCCTTTCTTGCTTGGGGGGATTCTTCGTTATTTTTATTATATAGTCTTCTTGAACTGGAAATATAAAAATATAGGATAAATATATTTAGAATTGTCCAACTCGGAGAATATGTTCACTATAAAGGTAGTGGGGATCATGAAAAAATGACAAAGTATATTGCATGAATAGAAAATTATAATGGGAGATTATAAAGAAAATATCATGAGAAAAGGTAATTAAAATGGGATTATTAGGAAACGCTTGGGCAAGCGGTGCTGCGAAAGCAACATTACAAAATGTGATAAAAAAATTCGGTCCGAATAGTGACGAAGCAAAAGCTGCGTATGATGAATGTGTGAAAATCGATAAAAAATTTGCAGAAGAGAACTGTAAACCAATTCTGGAAAAAGCTTTAGAAAAAGAGAGAATTGCAGAGCTTCCGGAAGAGCAAAGAGATGCAGCAAAAGCAGAGGGCCAAATAAAAGACATAGAAAGAGAAATGGATAAAGGCAAACTGATTTTCAATACGAAAGATAATATCGAAGATTTGTGCAATAAAAATATGTTCTCGCTTATGGATGTTCAAATGCAGGAGGCGGGGTCTGCATGGTCGAAATTAGGTTCCATACTTAGTATGGACTCTGGAACTCAGCTCATGGCAGCTATGCTTAAAGCAAATTCAGATGAAAATAAAATCATGATTCGCCAAAACGAAATAATCATCCGTCTGCTAAAACAAATCCATAGGCAAAACCTATTGATTTCCCGCAATTCTTCCCAGGCTGAGGCCGATCATGAGGATGCGATATGAGCGATTATCTTATTTTTCGGGCATAGAACATATCATTGAATCTTAGATTTTTGCCTATATCCGCTTATATCAAATTAATATTAATGTCACTGCATAGCGTTTATCTTAAAAACTGAATATAACTCTATTATATGCGGTATATTCCCCCCAACATCTAGGGGTAGTAGCAGTGCTGCTGCATCTTGGGGCCATATCAGGTAGGTTATATCATTCAGATAAAAATCATGGGGAAAATGTTGGTTACGGGAGTTGTACAAATCCAATTCTCACAAAATCCTCATCAAAAGAAAAAGCCTTATCTATGCCTTTTTTCTTCATAATAGCAAAACTTGTGCAATCAGTAAAACTTAATTTCTTGTCTTCATAGGTTTGAAATAGTTTCCATGCAAGTTCAAACATCTCTATTCCCACTTCAAGCCTCTCAACAACATTTGATCCAAGAATGTCCTTTCCCCATTCAACAGCTTCTTTATGCCCTACTGAGTAGCGTATTCTAGTCAGAGTCTCATCTATTATATAGTCAGATGTTATTATTTTTCTTACCTTTATTCTACCGTTCTTTATTTGCTCAAGAAAATGGACAGCTTCGGCATGATTGGCATCTTTCTCATTTACGAGCGCCAGAAAAGCCGAGGTATCTACGAAAATCATGACTAATCCTCGTAGATTTCATCATGTTTCTCTGAAAGGTCTTTTGATGCATGAAAAGTATGCATCATGAAAAAAGGATCTTTTTTATCAAAACCGGATTTGTCCCTTACCCATTCTGTCACAGCCTCTCTTATTGCTTCTTTTATTGAAATTCCCTTCTTTTCTGCTGTTCTCTTTAACTCAAAATAGAGATGCTTATCAAGTTCGCTCTGGATATATTTTATTTCTGACATCTAATCTCACCATTTAAAAATGGCATTTAAACATTAAATAAATATGGTATATATCTTTAATAATTCTGAACGCAGGATGATTTTACATTAATTTTCTATAGATGTTTATCCAAATGTTATAAACTTACTGACGTGGCCCCTGGATTCAGCAGCACAGCTACTACCCTGTTGTCAAATCCACCGCTTGCATTTGTGTTGCTGGCTGACGTGGCCCATGGATTCAGCAGCACAGCTACTACCCTATCTAATATTACTTTTCTTTTTCCATTTGCATCTTAATCAAATGTGTCCAAATATGATTTCGAACAGCGTCCTTGTATGTATTCCCATTTCCCTTGAAGGCTGATCCTGGATCCTTATCATATTCCAATTTCCATCTGGAAATCATATTCGGATGGATGTTATTCTCACGACTGAGTTGCCCTAATTTCTTTCCACTTTCAAGTTCTCTTATTACTCTATATTGACGAACCATGCATCTTTGACCTGATATGTTGGTATAAACATAACAATGGTGGTTACCAATTCATAGGTTTGCCTTATAAATTTAACTATTTTTTATACTTTGCAGTAAAATTTATATTATTCATCCCCCCATTATTATTTTAATCACAAAATTCCAAAGGAGGGATGAACATTGGAGTTTAATGTTGATAAGCAAATAAAAGACTTTTGGAACAAATTCATCGGTCTAATTGATACAAATAATGAAGAGTTTGCAGATGCGACCTCCGAGAACAGCGTTCGAGCATCAAAGTTTCTGGAAGGATTAAACCTTGACACGATAATGCCTGAAATCAACAAGCATTATACCGTTAAAGAAGGAGTGGAAATATATCCAAGAAGGGCAATGGTAAAGGCATTTATCTGGAGAAACATAAAGACAATAAAATATTATACTAAAGAGGAAAGAATATTAAAAACTCATCCTGATGAGGCACTAGAATTGGGTTTCAATATTGATTAGGATGAAAATGTCATAGTTCCGGATCATGAAACTTTGAGGCATTTCGAAAAAGTGAGAATGAGCAATAAGGGAATGGATTCCATAATGCAACTTTTTTGCAAAAATGTGGTAGAAGCCGGCAATCGATTGGGTTTAAAAATTGGAAAATGCACGGGAACAGATAGTACTCCAATCAAAACACATAACGATCCTGTTGGAAAATACAATGGGCATTATAAGAAAAAGATGGTTAAAGCACAAATAACCATGGATTATGAGCACAATATTCCTCTGGCCAAAAAAGTATGCGGTGGAACTGAAGATGATGATAAATATCTTGAAGAAATGCTCCGAAATACGGCAGTATCTGCCAGGATGAACATGGAAGAGACGTGGTTCGATGGCGGTTATAATAGCAATAAGAATATTGCCTTCGCACATGTTGAAATGGGCTTGATGTCACATTATCATATTGACAAAGATTGGAAAGAAAATGTAAAATATGAGCACAGGTTTAACGGAAAAACCTATCTCTACTCCCCTGAACAGGAGATCAATTATCTCTATAGAAAAAATTGGCAAGATCTAAAATATAAGAAAGATGCTTCTCTTGAATATAAGATGCAATTTCTTGTAAACAAGGGATTTCATGATGCTGTTGCCATGTATTTTAGAAATGACTATATGAATAAATATGATGAGTGTCCCGATAATGTTCTTGATCTTTACAATAGAAGGAACAGCAATGAAGGAATCAATAGCTATCTGAAAGATCACCTTGAAGTTGAGGTACACTTGAATGGCAAAGGCATGAAGAATATTGATCTTCACGTAACAGAGTGTTGTATTGTCATGCTGGCAGTAGCATTTGTACGATTGCAGCATGGAATAAAAGAAAATCTTTCTTCAGTTGCATATCTCACAT
>CAJPFJ010000004.1 GCA_905339155.1 Methanosarcinales archaeon | reverse complement strand
TTTAAAAAAATCAGTTGAAATAAGTGAGCATAGCGACTTTCTACAGTTCCCGAGAGTTCGCACATCTTAGTACAATGTAAAACGTTGACAGGCTTAACTTCTGTGTTCGGAATGGGTACAGGTGTTTCCCCGCCTCTTTGGCCGCTATACTCGCTTATGACGGTAATATCCATCCTTTGGGATGGATTTTTTGACCATGTATATTGCGCAACACCGGATATCGCCCGAATGTAGTGAAACAAAATCTAGCTTGGACGTTAGTAGTCGACGGGCTGAACACCTCGTCACCTTGGTGCTTACACCCCGACTCTATCAAACTCGTCTTTTACGAGAGTCCTTAAGAGGTCTCTTTTTAGGTGAGGTTTCAAGCTTAGATGCTTTCAGCTTTTATCCTTTAGTGCGTAGCTGCCCTGCGATGCCTTACCAGACAACAGGTCCACCAGTGGCACCGTTGCACAGTTCCTCTCGTACTAAATGCAACTTACCCTCAGACCTCAAAACACCCCTAATAGATAGTAACCGACCTGTCTCACGACGGTCTAAACCCAGCTCACGATCTCCTTTAATAGGCGAACAACCTCACCCTTGGCCGCTGCTGCACGGCCAGGATGGAAAGAACCGACATCGAGGTAGCAAGCCGCCGGGTCGATATGTACTCTTGCCGGCGACGACTCTGTTATCCCTGTGGTAGCTTTTCTGTAGTCAATAGCCCTCATCAAGAGGGCTTAGTGGTTCGCTAGACCCGACTTTCGTCTCAGGATTTCTTGTTATGCGAAATCCAGTCAGGCTGACTTATGCTCTTGCACTCCACTGTGGGTTTCCGACCCACATGAGTCAACCTTTGGGCGCCCTTGATATCTTTTCAAGGGCGTGGCGCCCCACCCAAACTGCCCACCTATAGGTGTCCTCGTCTCCGAGTGAGGGTCGTAGTCTCAGAAGGGTAGTGTCTCATTATCGGCTCCGCCTTCGCCGAAGCGAAGGTTTCGACGCCTCCTACCTACACTGCGCATCCAAAACCACAACCCAGCCACAGGCTGCAGTAAAGCTCAACGGGGTCTTCACTTCCCCTTAGGGGTCTCTAGACTCTGCACTAGAATGTAAAGTTCACCGGGTTCTGACTAGGGACAGTAGAGCACTCATTGATCCATTCATGCAAGTCGCCAATTAAGCGACAAGGTACTACGCTACCTTAAGAGGGTTATAGTTACCCCCGCCGTTGACAGGCCCTTCGTCCCGTTGTACCGGGTTTTCAGGTACCTGCACTGGGCAGGATTCACTGACTGTACTTGTCCTTTCGGATTAGCAGTCAGCTATGTTGTTATTAGACAGTTAGTGCTCCCTGGTCTCTGCGACCTGCCTTCTTCAAGGCAGGCACTCCTTATCCCGAAGTTACGGAGCTAATTTGCCGAATTCCCTTAGCCAGTTTATGCCGACACGCCTTAGTCTTCTCAACTAGGGGCACCAGTGTCGGTTCTTGGTACGGACATTCAGTCCCATTTTCACGGTCCCCTGGAATCAATCGATTTACACCGTCACACATTCATCCGCTTCTCACCATTACGGTACTCCACAGATTTCGGTGCTTGGACAGCGTGGTTACACTGCTCGATCTACCCTGAGGCGTCAGGCCGCTTGCGCGGTATGACTGAATGGTACAGGAATATTAACCTGTTTCCCTTTCGTCGTATTCGAATTACGGTACGACTTAGGATCGACTAACCCTCGGCTGACAATCATTGCCGAGGAACCCTGGCCCCTACGGCGGTTCAGATTCTCACTGAACTTTGGTGCTACTATTGCCAGGATTTTCGTTCCCGTATGGTCCACAGGACTTCACAGCCCTGCTTCTATCCAAACGAGACGCCTTCCTACAGAATCACCTTTCGGTGTCCCGTGGTATCGGTGGTCGGCTTGAGCCCCGTCCATTTTCGGGGCCCCAAACCTCGACTGGTGAGCTGTTACGCACTCTTTAAAGGATAGCTGCTTCTGAGCTCACCTTCCAGTTGTTTTGGGCTTGGGACACCCTTTTTGTGTTTACACTTAGCCGACACTCTGGGACCTTAACCACGGTCTGGGTTGTCTCCCTCACGCACTGTTAGCTTACCCACCAGTGCGGACTCCCGCTTTCTACGATGACGGCGATTTTGGAGTTTGACAGGAGAGCTAGAGGTTTCCCTCCAGGATTCCCCAATCAGTGCTCTACTTCGCCGACGATCTCCAGCAAGGTCATGCTGCGACATGTTTCGGAAGGAACCAGCTATCACCCAGCTCGATTAGCCTTTCACTCCTAGACGGGGATCACGCGAATGATTTGCAAATCAAAAACGCTTGCGGTCCTCAACGCCCCTTTCGAGACGCTTCAACCTGCCTCCGCCTAGATCGCTAGGATTCGGGTCGTACTCCAGTGACTCCACGCACTTGTATACGCTGCGCCTCAACGTGTTGCGCGCATATTGCTTTCGCTTCGACTGCTCTTTCAATTAGTCTCGCCACTTGGGTACACTCCCTGGCCCGTTCTTCAAAACGTAATATACAACGCTGGCAGTATAGCCCGTACTAATGCCTCGCGACATATTCCTTCGCTATACAGATCCTTTCACGCTGTATCGCTCCATCACCATCCGATTTCAGGCGCTTTGCACCTCCCTTTTTGGGGTACTTTTCAGTTTTCGATCACTCTACTACTACGCTATCGGTCTCAAGACGTATTTAGTTTTGGAAATTGATGACTCCCAAATTCCCGCGAGATTTCCGACCCACGGTACTCAAGAACAAACAACAGTCCACCAGTTTACGTTTACGTGACTATCACACTCTTTGGTCTGACGTTCCAGACAAGTTCGACTTCACTGGTTTGCACTGTATACAGCTTGCCTTATGACACTACATCTCCCTGTCCTTACGGAAGGGATTCGGTTTAAACTCTGCCGTTTTCACTCGCCGTTACTGACGGCATCTCTATTGATTTCTTTTCCTGCCCCTACTAAGATGTTTCAATCCGGGGCGTTCCCGATCCTTACGGATCAGCACTTGCGCGCTAAGAGGTCTCATTAGGAGATCCTCGGTTCAAAACCTCCTTGCGGTTCGCCGAGGCTTTTCGCAACTTGGTACGTCCTTCTTCAGCGCTTGAGCCGAGCCATTCACCGGATGGTATATTTGCCAGAACACGCTTCACTACATTCAGTTAGCGTCCGGGTTGCGCTTATACACGGTTTCATTGAGCATGATTTTGGTCTAAAATCAGCTCATCTACCCTTCCGCAACGGCATTACACCGATGAGTGCATTGGTATATTTGCGATTACCCGGATGTTAATCCGGATTATGCATGGACCCGCTGGGATTTGAACCCAGGGCCTCCGCCTTGCAAAGGCGGCGATCTTCCAGCTGATCTACGAGCCCTTTCTCGTGGTCTCGTATGGCCCACGAATCTGTTTCTCATTCCCCGGACTTTAAAGCCCGGGATATTGACGTGACAGTTTTTCGATTCCCAATCAATAGACTTTTTTTATAGCACACGATTGTGTGCTGCTTTAGGAGGTGATCCAGCCGCAGATTCCCCTACGGCTACCTTGTTACGACTTAACCCCACTCGCGAAGCCCAAATTCGAACACGCCAAAAAGCGTGCCCTCATTCAGACCTCACTCGCATGGTTTGACGGGCGGTGTGTGCAAGGAGCAGGGACGTATTCACCGCGTGATATTGATACGCGATTACTACGGATTCCGGCTTCATGAGGGCGAGTTGCAGCCCTCAATCCGAACTAAGGCTGGGTTTAGGAGATTACCATCACCTCTCGGTGTAGGTGCCCATTGTCCCAACCATTGTAGCCCGCGTGTAGCCCGGATGATTCGGGGCATACTGACCTACCGTAGCCCGCACCTTCCTCCGCTTTAGCAGCGGCGGTCCCCACAGTGTGCCCATCACCCCGGAGGGTATGCTGGCAACTGTGGGCACGGGTCTTGCTCGTTGCCTGACTTAACAGGATGTCTCACGATACGAACTGACGACGGCCATGCACCTCCTCTCAGCGAATTCGGTAAAGTCTTTAGCTTGACCTTCATATTGCTGTCTGACCCGGTAAGCTTTCCGGCGTTGAATCCAATTGAACCGCAGGCTCCACCCGTTGTAGTGCTCCCCCGCCAATTCCTTTAAGTTTCAGCCTTGCGACCGTACTTCCCAGGTGACTCGCTTCAAGTTTTCACTGCGGCACCAGATGCGGTCGCACCGCACCTGACACCTAGCGAGCATCGTTTACGGCTGGGACTACCCGGGTATCTAATCCGGTTCGTGCCCCCAGCTTTCGTCCCTCACCGTCGGACCCGTTCTGGTGGGATGCCTTCGCCATCGGTGGTCCCCCAAGGATTACGAGATTTCACCCCTACCCCTGGAGTACCTCCCACCTCTCCCGGTCCCAAGCCTACCAGTATCTCTTGGACGCCTGACGATTAAGTCGCCAGATTTCCCAAGAGACTTAATAGGCCGGCTACGGACCCTTTAAACCCAATAATAACGGCTACCACTCGGGCCGCCGGTGTTACCGCGGCGGCTGGCACCGGTCTTGCCCGGCCCTTGCTAACAACTGTTATTTGAACAGCTGGACAGCCAGCACTAGGTGCTGGCACTCGGGGTCCCCTTATCGCGGTGTCCCGCATTGTAAAGTTTTCGCGCCTGCTGCACCCCGTAGGGCCTGGATTCATGTCTCAGAATCCATCTCAGGGCTCTTGCTCTCACAACCCTTACCCGTCGTAGGCTAGTAGGTACGTTACACCCACTACTACCTGATAGGCCGCAGACCCATCCTTGGGCACCAGAGTTTTTGACCAGAGAACATTCCAGTTTCTTTGATCTATCCGGTATTAGTCCCAGTTTCCCGGGGTTATCCCGAACCCAAGGGCAGGTTATCCGCGTGTTACTGAGCAATATGCCGAGGGCTTACCCCTCTCAACTCGCATGGCTTAGTCGGACCCCGATAGCAGTAGCCTCTGGCAGGATCAACCAGAGTTACTTGTTATTACACACTTGTTTGAAAGTTTCTTAAACTATCGGAATTGTTGGAGGAACTATTATATATTAAGGTACAATAGTTCCTTGTTAATTCCCATCTATTGATTGGAATTAATCGAACTGTCACGCCAATGTCAGACGAAAACGTGCCGTTCTTGTCTCCATTTAATGTATCATGGTTGGAAAGCAGCTCATCACTTTAAGGCTTGTCCGTAAATCAGAGCCGACGCCAAATATTAACCACGAATTTAAACGTAAATAAATATTTGTTGTATTCTTTAAACACAACATTCCTTTGTGTTTTCACACGCGGGAAGTTCATAATATGTCCTTTTCCGTATATAACACTTTCCCTCGCGCATTATCTTCTGCACGAATCAAGTGTTTCGAAGAAACATATTTGTTTTTCCTACAACACATATTCCTGTTTTCACAAGCAGGAAGCGTCTTGTATGTTATATGCCCTATATAAAGCCTCCCCTTGGAAAAAGGAATTACTAAACATACAGAATAAAATAGCTCAACATATACAATATATATACACAATTATAACCAAAATCTATTTAAATAAGTTATATTCTTATCCAGACACCTCTGAGGACACGATGTATTTAATAATAACAGAAAAGCACGACACTGCAAAAAGGATTGCAGCTATACTATCTGATAAAAAGCCAGATAAAGAAAGAGTGAACGGTGTTGATACTTATAATTTCAACGGAACCACCGTAATCGGCTTATCCGGACACATCGTAGAAGTGGATTTTCCGAAAGAATACAATAACTGGCAGAAAACAGATCTACAGAGCCTGATACATGCAAACGTTCTTACAAATCCAACCCACGCCAACATTGTAACTGCTATTCGAAAACTGGGAAAAACTGCCCAGCACCTTACAATAGCCACTGACTATGATCGTGAAGGTGAATTAATTGGAGTGGAAGCATTGAATGTTGTAAAAAAAGTAAATCCTGATATTTACGCCGATCGTGTTCATTACAGCACGATAACTCCGGCAGAGATCAAAAAAGCCTTTTCTGTTCCAGTTAAAATTGATTTTAATCTTGCTGCTGCAGGTGAGTCACGACAGGTAATAGACCTTATATGGGGTGCGGTTCTTACCCGTTTTGTCTCATTGAGTTCAGGAAGGCTTGGCGATAAATTTCTGTCTGTTGGAAGAGTGCAATCACCTACTCTTGCAATCATCGTAAACCGTGAAAAGGAACGCGAATCATTTGTCTGTATCCCTTACTGGGAACTATATGCAATACTTATAAATGGCGGGGAATTTGAAACACAGCACAAGAAAGGACGATTCCTGGATAAGGCCAAAGCTGAAGAAGTCCTGGCAAAACTCGGAAAAACCGGAACAGTAAAAAGTATCATACTTGGAAAAAGAAGCGAAAAACCTCCCATACCCTTTAATACCACAGAATTCTTAAGAGCGGCAAGTGCTATCGGGATTTCCCCTTCAAACGCCATGAGGATAGCAGAATTCCTTTACGTGAATGGTTACATCTCGTATCCGCGTACTGATAATACAGTATATCCTGCAACACTTGAAACGAAAGGGATCATTGAATCTTTTCTGAACACTGAATTCAAAGAATATGCAGAAAAGTTATTATCTGGAAAGCTCCAGCCCACAAGAGGCAAGAAAGAAACTACCGACCATCCCCCAATCCATCCAGCGACCCCTGTAAAGAGAAGCCAGCTTAAAGATGATGAATGGAAATTATATGAGCTTGTAGTTCGGCGGTTCTTCGCTACATTTGCAGGTGAGACTCTCTGGGAAACGATGGGCGTAACAGTTGATATCAGCGGCGAGGATTTTGGGGCAAACGGGGCCAGACTGGTGGAACCTGGCTGGAGATGGTACTATTCGTATAATCTGCCCGAAGACAGGATACTACCAAAGCTAGAAGAAGGGCAATCTCTTACAGTAAAAGAAGTAAATCTTGTTGGAAAAGAGACACAACCCCCATCAAGATACGGGCAGGGGCATCTTATTAAGATAATGGAAGACCTGGGGCTGGGAACAAAATCCACGCGTCATGAAATAATATCCAAACTCTATTCCAGGGCATATGTTCATGGAAATCCCATCCAGCCCACAAAAACCGCCTTTGCAGTTGTTGAGGCGCTTGAAAAATATGCAAGCACTATCACTAAACCCGACATGACGAGCAAACTTGAAAAAGACATGGATGAGATTTCCGAAGGCAGGATTACCGAAGACTTTGTGGTCAAGGAATCACGGGATATGCTAGGTGAAGTATTCATAGATTTGACCAAAAACAAGGATCTGATAAGTGAAGCCCTGAGGAACGGATTATATGAAGATAGGGTTATAGGTACATGCCAGAAATGTTCTTCTGACCTTATCATCCGCAAATCCAGGAAAGGTTCAAGATTTATCGGATGTTCGGGTTATCCAAATTGTGATTTCACTCTTCCCCTGCCCAGGATAGGACAGATCGTAGTCACTGAAAAGCAATGCAGTGACCATGGTCTCTTCCATATTAAAATAGTGAACAAGGGAAAGCGCCCCTGGGAAATTGGATGCCCTCACTGTAATTTTAATGAGTGGCAAAAGAAAGTTGAAGAAGAAAAGAATAACGGATTGATGAAAGAACCAAAAATTAAGGCAAGAGAAGTCAAATCGAATAAACGTAAATCTCCAAAAAAAGCGATAATAAGCTCACAATTAGAAAAATCAATTTGAATTGATTGAGAAGAGATTATTATTTATATTTAACACGCGATATAAGCTTAAAGAAATGGTATTATTTGAAATTTTCTTATCCTATGGGATGGCTGGACTTCTTCTTATAGCTCTTATTTCATCCATAATACCAATACCAACTGAACCCGTGGTTTTCGGATTACTGGATGTTGGAAAAAAACCTGAACTCGTATTATTAATATTTATAGTGGGATCAATAGCAGGAGCATATATTGGGTATTTGTTAGGAAAATATGAACTTCGAAAGATCATACCCTTCCATGACAGGAAAAAAGAACTAATGATGCAATTGTACTTCCGTAAATATGGTACATTACTGCTACTTGTTTCCCCATGGATACCGATCGTTGGAGACCTTGCCCCAATGGTTGCTGGAATTGAAAATTATGAGACTAAAAAGTTCATGTTAGTGATCTCAATCGCAAAAACAATAAAATGTATCGGAATCATATATTTATCAATAAAGGTAATTGATTGGTGGACTCTTTTCCCCAAATAAAGGATTTTTTATATAAAGAAATTTGGAGCAACAAAAAACCTGTATTCATTAGAAGGCTTTTTATATAAACATGAAGATAACAGAATGCAATGCATACGCTTATCATATGTATTGACAGGGACAACGACCTTGGGGAAAAGGGAAAAGTGGAAAGCCCGATAATCGGGCGCGCTGCAAACATCGATGCTGCGGTCAGGCTTGCTTCGAGTGACCCCGAGGATTCGGATATCAACACAATTTTTGGCGGTATAAATGTTTATGATAAACTCATTGCCCAAAAAGAGGATGTAGAGATCGTTTCAATAGCGGGGGACAAGAAAGTTGGAATACTGGCTGACCGGAAAATAGCAGAACAGCTTGACAGGGTCCTCCATGAGCTAAAACCACATAATGTTATACTTGTTTCAGATGGGGCCGAAGATGAATCTGTATTGCCTATCATACAGTCCAGGATAAAAGTTGATGCAGTTCACAGGATAATCGTAAAGCAGCATGAGAACCTTGAAAGCACATATTATATAATTAAAAAAGCATTCAACGACCCAAAAATATCGCACACTTTTTTCGTTCCTGCCGGTCTTGTATTCCTGATCTATGCGATTTCATTATACTTTGATCGTCCTGAGGTCGCGGTAATGGCAATAACCGCAAGCATTGGCCTTTATATGCTATTTCGTGGGACAGGTCTGGATGATGAGGTCGATCGTTTCAAATCATCTATGATGAAATCCTTATACGGAGGTAAAATCACTTTTGTTATGTATCTGGCAGCTATTATACTGTCCCTTATTGGTACTGTACAGGGAGGTATTGCGCTATGGGATTATTATAACGAACCGATACTGGTAGGGTATCTTGTCCTGCTGATGGGGTATATAAATGCCTCAATATGGTGGTATGTCATTGCAGGAGTAATAATCAATATTGGTAAAATTTTTGACCTGCACCTTGATAAAGAAAGGATAGGAAGGCACTGGTCGCATCCGTTCTTCGTGTTCGCGGCAGGTATTATCTTATGGGCTGGAAGCACATACATCCTGGTTATACGGGATGCAATGGACACATATCCAATAATCAATAATGGCCGCCAGTTTATGTTTGTAAGCGTGATCGTGGCGGTATTAATTGCGGTTATAGGTGCATGGATATCAGCAAGGACAACACGAAAGAGAATATCAAAACATTAATCGTTCTTGTGTCTTTCTATAGCTTCATCAAGTGTTAATTCTCCTTTTGCGACAGCCTTTGCAAGAAGCCTTGGGATGGTTGATCTCCCGTTGCTGTATTCCCGGCTCGATTCCTGTATTACCCTTACTTCCCCATTTGAAGGCTCAATGAATTGTTTTCCCACGATTTTTCCAGGGATCAATGCAATATTAATTGCTGCAATTATATCGGATATCACCTGTCCATGAACTCCTTTTCCAAGATGCGGTGTTGTTCCGGTTTCATCTACCATTTCGACCTGTATTCCAAGGTCAAGTATCCCGTTTATCAACTGAGAACGTATAAGTCTGGCGCCGTGTCCTATCCTGACAATGATTTTTTTATTCTCAAATTCCTGTTTTATTTGTCTTATAAGCGGGCAGACATCACCTGAAGAAACATGATGAACCGATATTGTCTTATTATTTCCAAGCACAGCAACACCCGGATATTTTCCAGGATCTATTCCTATGATTAAATGTTCAAAATCCTCTCCGAACAGCATGGAAAGCGCCTTATCAAGGGTTGACTGCGGCCTGTTGTCGGCGATAATGATCATGTCATTCTCAAAATCAATAAACTCTGATTCCCTCTCTGTAGTAATGACCACACCAACGTGCGGCGGTATTCGATCTTCCGGATTGAGAACAAGGATTTTCAGTTTGCGGGCTCTGGCTTCCTCAATGATGGAATGGTATACCGGAAAATCATCCGTAACAACGGCTATCGTCTTATACCTTTAAAACCCTCCTGAAAAGTTTTTTCTAAATAGCAATTATATTCCCATTTAACATTATGGTTCACTGTATATTATCCTTTTCACCTAAAAAAACAAAGAGTTAAATAGATTACTGTAAAAGTGAGAAAAAAACAATGATAACTCATGATATTATAATCGTTGGAGGCGGTTTAGCAGGAATGAGAGCCGCAATAGAAACCTGCAAAACTGCTGACACTGCATTAATTTCTAAAACGCATCCGCTTCGATCACATTCAATATGTGCTCAAGGTGGAGTAAATGCTGCTCTTGATTGGGAAAAAGATCCGTGGGAAAGTCATGCATTTGATACTATTAAAGGTAGCGATTATTTGGCGGATCAAGATGCAGTAGAGATATTGTGCAAAGAATCAAGGGATAGAATTTATGAATTAGATCATTGGGGGGCCATATTCGATAAAACTCATGAAGGAAAAATTGCACAGAAATACTCAGGAGGAGCATCATATCCAAGATGCTGTTACTCTGGTGATGTGACCGGTCATGAAATGATGCAAACTTATTTCGAGCAAATATTGAAGAATAATATCCAAATTTATGTTGAATCCTTTGTGACAAGCTTGCTGGTCGAAAACGGAAAATGCACAGGTCTAACTTTTATTGATCTGAAAACAGGAGAGTTAGAAATTATCAGAGCCAGGGCAGTCATTTTGGCTACAGGGGGCTGTGGTAGAACATACTTAAGAAGCACGAATTCTTTACAATGCACAGGGGATGGAATGGCATTGGCCTATAATGTTGGAGCAGGGTTAAAAGATATGGAATTCATACAATTCCATCCGACAACACTGTTAGGAACAAACATATTAATTTCTGAAACTGTTCGCGGCGTAGGAGGCTATCTGCTTAATGCAAATAATGAGCGTTTTATGGCAAGATATGCACCAGATAAGATGGAATTGGCCCCGAGAGACATTGTTTCCAGGTCTATGCAAACAGAAATACTTGAAGGAAGGGGCATTGATAATGAATATTTCCTACTGGATATGAGACATTTGGATGAAGATTTAATTAGAGGTGAATTTGCCCAGGTTTATGATATTGCAAAAAGCTTTGGAGGAATTGACGCACTGAAAGAACCAATACCTGTTCAACCGGCACAACACTACACGATGGGGGGAATCAAAACTAACATATGGGGTGAAACTTCAATTAAAGGATTATTTGCAGCAGGTGAATGTGCATGTGTAAGTGTACATGGCGCAAATAGGCTTGGCGGCAATTCATTGATGGAGGCGATGGTTTTTGGGAGAAGAGCTGGAATAAAAGCAGTAGAATACTCGGCAAAACATAATTTAGGAAATATATCAAAATGTATTATTAAAAACGAAATGCATTCGCTATTAAATAAGAAAGAAGGAGAGAAACCTTCTACAATTATTAATGAATTGCATACAATAATGTGGAACGATGTAGGAATATTTCGTGAAAAAAATAAATTAAAAAATGCATTTATAAAAATAAATGAATTGAAGGAAAGATACAAATCAATTTATATTGAAGATGATAGTAGAATATTTAATACGGATTTAACAAATGCAATTGAGCTTGGATTTATGCTTGAACTTTCTGAACTCATAACATTAGGAGCAATAAATAGAGAGGAGAGTAGAGGAAGTCATTACAGGACTGATTTCCAGGAAAGAGACGACACACATTATTTAAAACATGCTATTGCATATAAAAATGACACTGATATTAGATTTGAATACGATAATGTAACAATTACATTATTCGAACCTAAAGAAAGAAAATATTAGGTATTTAAATGGAAGAGATCATATTAAAAATTTTCAGATTCGATCCGGAAAAGGATGAAGCTCCCTATTTTAAGGAATACACAGTTCCAATCAGGCGTGGAGTTACTGTTTTGGACTCATTGAATTATATTAAGGATAATTTGGATAGAACCCTCACATTTCGACAGTCCTGCAGAAGCGCAATATGTGGGTCATGTGCAGTAAAAATAAATGGAAAATCAATGCTTGCCTGCAAGACTCAACTTTTTGAAATAAGAACAGGGGAAATAATTAGCATTGAACCGTTAGGACATTTCAGGATTATAAAAGATCTGGTAGTAGATCAAAATTTATTTTTCAAGAAAATTAAAGATATGGAACCATGGATTGTTCTGGATCATTCAAAACAATTGCCAATAAATGAATTCTTAATGCCTCCACAGAACGTAAAGGAACTCAAAGAAGCAAGAAATTGTATATTCTGCGGATCCTGTTATTCTGAATGCAATGCAATTGATGGAGATACTACTTTCGCGGGGCCTCATTCGCTGGTTAAAACCATGAGATTCTTAAAGGATCCCAGAGATTGTGACACAGGAAGAACCGGGCAGGCGATTGAAAGGGGATTATTCAAATGTATTGTATGCCATGAATGTGAACCAACATGTCCGAAAAATATCAATATCGGGCAAAATGTTATTGATTTGAGATACAAAGCTGTAACAAATCATTGTGCCCCTTTGCCTCCACATAAAAAAATAATGCAAAATATTAGAGATACAGGCTGCTCAATATCTGTTAAAGAAGCATCCACTGTATATAAATATCCGGAATATATAAAAACTTTCAAAGATGAACCTCAAGCAGAAGTAGTTTTGTTTTTAGGATGTATCTTAAACCGCAGGCAGCATGATGTTGCAAAATCAGTAATTAATATTCTTCAACACAATGAAATAGCAGTACATCTTCCCAAAAATCAGGTGTGCTGTGGATCTCCAGCTATCAGAACGGGTCAGAAAGATGAGATTTTGCCTGTCATTAAGAAAAACTTTGATATTTTTGAGTCTTATATTGAAAAAGGCATAAACAATATTTTAACAAGTTGTTCAGGTTGTTGCTTAACTCTCAGGAATGATTATCCAGAACTTTCAAGAGATATTGATACTTCTTTCAAATCTAAGGTTTATGATGTAGCTGAATTTCTCACCAAGAAAATTGATCTCAAAGAGTTTACAGAAAAAATTAATACAAAAGTAATGTACCATTATCCGTGCCATACCAGGAAAATGGGTTTGTCTGAAGATTTATATCTGGAACTTATGCAGAAGATTCCTGGGATTGAAATAAATAGAGTTCCGAGTGATCGATTATGCTGTGGGGGTGGAGGAGGTGTCAGGACCCGCTATCCTGAATTGAATAATACATTATCAAGAAGACGGCTACAGGCAGTAAAAGAAAACAAAGTTGATTCGCTTGTAACCAACTGCCCTTATTGTTATATGTCCTTTGATTCTGCAATCGAATTATTATCACTGGAAGAAAAAGCAGGTTTTGATCTGGAGAATTTTTATACAATATTGGCCAGAGGATATGGTTTGAAATGAGTGAATATCCTATTTTGATTTTTAAGAAATCAGGTTAAGGAGTGCTTTAATGGAAATTGATTTACTTATAAAAAACGCCAGGATTTATATTGGAGATCCTGGTGATGTTTATGAAGGATGTTTGGGAATTGAAAATGGAAAAATTGTAGCTATCACAAAAGACAGTTCAATGATTCGTTCTTCGGATGTTTTCGATGCAAAAGGATTATTAGTAATCCCTGGATTAATTGACGTAGATACTCATTTTAGAGTTCCGGGCATGACCCATAAAGAGGATTTTTTTACTGGAACTTCTGCGGCTGCAGCGGGTGGAATTACAACGGTTCTGGATATGCCAAATACCAACCCGCCAACAACCACCAGGAAAAGATTACGAGAAAAAAGGAAATTGGTCGAAAAAAATGCAGTTGTTGATTATGGTTTCCACTTTGCTGCTTCTGTAGATAACCAGAGTGAAATTGAAACCGTTAATGATGTTGCATCAGTAAAGTTTTTTATGGCAGGGCATGAAACAACCCCGACCACAGTTGATGATGAAGGAATACTTTTTGAAGAGTTCTCGATTCTTAAGAAAAGAGGCATGATAGCTACTGTCCATGCTGAAAATCAGAGATTGATAAAATATCTAAAAGAAAAATACAAACACAGTGAAGATTTTGAAGCTTACAATGAATCCAGAAATAATCTTGTTGTTCATTTGGCTACCGCAGAAGTAATTGAATTGGCCAGATATATCGGGAATCGTGTTCACATTTGCCATTCAAGTACTAAAGAAGAACTTGAAATGATACGCGCAGCTAAAAAAAGCGGTATAGATATTACATGTGAAGTGGTTCCATATCATTTATTCTTAACAAAAGATGATGCAACAAAATTAGGCCCCTATGGGAAAGTAAGCCCGGCATTAAAGTCCGGAGATGATCAAAAAGCATTATGGGATGGTATCGAAAATGGCGTAGTTGATTGTATCGCCTCGGAACATACGCCGCACACTAAAGAAGAAAAAGAAAAAGGGGTTTGGGAAGCGCCAGCAGGGATGCCGGGTAATGAGACTATGCTCCCTCTCTTGATATCAAGCGGATTGTCCCTAAATAAAATTGTGAAATTAACATCTGAGAATCCAGCCAGGATATTTGGAATAAGAGATAAAGGGAAAATTGCATTAGGATATGATGCAGACCTTGTATTTCTTGATCCAAAAGAAGAATGGGTTGTTAAGGGAGATGAGTTACAAACTAAATGCAGATGGTCTGCTTTTGAAGGAATGAAGCTGAAAGGGAAACCTCAGTTTACAATGGTCAGAGGTAGACTAATTTATGAAAATGGTGAAATAGATGAAACGGAAAGTAGATGTTATGGAAGATATATAGAATTCAATTATTAATATTAAAAAATATTAAATAAGAATGAAACGATGAAAAATAACCCCATTTTATAGAGAAGGATAATAGCTTACTATCAATCAGCTTCTTCAATTTTCAACCCTTTCCCGGGTAAAAACTTACCATATCTCCTCCTGGAGATTACTTCACCATCCCAAACAATCTCTCCGCGCACAATTGTTTTGGCTGGAAAAATACCTTTCATCCCTTGAAATGGCGTCCAGCCTGCTTTACTATGCAGTTTTTCTTTGCGGATTTCCTGCGCCTTCCCCACAATTATCATATCTGCATCATACCCTTGAGAAAGTACTCCTTTGTTTCTCAGGTTGAATATTCTGGCAGGATTTTGACTGGTTACTTCAATTAACTTTTTCAAAGTAATAAGATTCCGTTTAACAGCCATTAGCATAAGAGGCATCATCGTTTCAACTCCAGGAACACCCGCAGGCGCACTCCAGATATCAGTCATTTTCTCGGATTCGAGATGCGGTTCATGAGAAGAGGCTACCATATCTATAGTCCCGTCATTCAATCCTGACCACAGGCTTTGCTGTGATGGAAAATCACGAAGAGGCGGGTTCATTTTTCCGAGAGTTCCAAGGCGCCTGTAGTCTCTTGTGGAAAGGAAAAGATGATGCGGAGTAACTTCGCATGTTATTTTATTATTTTCATTCTTAGCCTTTTTTATGACTTCGATGCTTTCGAATGCGCTGATGTGACACAAATGAAGCTTAGTCTTATTTGCTGCAAGTTTGACAGCTTTTTCAACAGCGATTGTTTCAGATAGGTTAGGGCGCGATTTTGAATGCGATTCAGGTGAAAGGTTCCCTTTAAGCAGATGTTGGAATTTCTTTCTGATTTCTTCGTCCTCGGCATGAATGCATGCCACCGCATCCAGGTTTCCAATTGCCTCAAGCGCCTCTTTCAATGTCCTCTCATTAACATTGCGCGACCCTGTGGATTCTGCCATGAATATCTCGCCAAATGCAGTTACGCCAAGTTCCCAGAGACTTTTGAAATTAGTGAGATTTGCTGTTACTCCGGCATTGATACCATAATCGATTATTGATTTTTTGGACTCCTTTAGCTTTTCCTTAAAAGAAGAAGCATCTATCGTAGGTGGAATCGTGTCGGGATGGTCTATGGCCATGGTAACTCCCCCCGCGGCTGCTGCGCATGAACCTGTATACCAGTTCTCTTTCTTTGTCATTCCAGGGTCACGGAAATGAACATGGACATCAATTGCCCCCGGTAATATTAACGCGCCTTTTGCGTCTATGACTTCATCAACTTCCTCTTGTCCGATTATTTTACTGATCTTTGAGATTTTTCCATTATCCACTGCTATTTCAGCGGGCTGGATGGCATCGTTGATAAAAAGCCGGGCATTCTTGATTACGAGGTCGGGCATGGTCTAAACCTTTGTTTTTTTTAATAACTCAATGAAGCTCAAGTCCCTTCAACTTTCGTATCGCTTTCGATCTTCCCATCCAGCATTTTTATTATCCTCCTAGTCCTCGCAGATACTGACGTATCATGCGTCACGATCAGGATAGTCTGCCCATTTTCGCTCAATCCGCGAAGGAGTTCCACTATCATATCCCGCGTCTTTGTATCCACTTCCCCTGTAGGCTCATCAGCAAGGATGATCGCAGGATTGTTCGCCATTGCCCGCGCGATCGCAACCCGCTGCTGCTCTCCGCCTGATAATTCAGATGGCTTGTGGTTCATGCGGTCGCGAAGTCCCATCTGTGTGAGAAGCTCGACCGCTCTTTCTTTTCGTTTGCTTTTAGGGACCCTTGCAAACCGCATCGCAATATCCACGTTTTCAAAAGCGGAAAGGGTGGGTATGAGATTGAAATGCTGGAACACAAAACCGATCTTTTCACGGCGGATTTTCGGTGCCTGGCTATCTGTTGCTTTTGTTACCTCGACTCCATCGATAAAGACACTGCCACTTGTGGGTTTATCAAGAAGGCCTATCATTGAAAGGAACGTGGATTTACCGCTTCCCGATGGCCCGACTATGCTTAAGAACTCGCCTTTATCCACATCAAAACTCACATCGCTCAGTGCATGCACCGGGATTTTTCCCTGCATATATGTTTTTGAAAGGTTCCTGACACGCAGGATAGGTTCATCCATACTTCATGGCCTCCATAGGGTTCATTTTGGCTGCACGATAAGCAGGAATACTGCCAGAAATCGTCCCGAGAAGAGTTGCGAACAGCAATGATATAAGAATGAGTCTTGGTGTTATGGCAAAAAGCACCATTCCCATGGAAGAGAGGTATTCATTCATATAATAAATGAATATCCCACCTCCGATAATCCCGATAATCCCGCCAAGGGCACCCATAAGCGCGGATTCCCCCATAGTGAGATAAAGAATATCCCTGACCTCGGCACCCATTGCTTTCATTTGACCGAAATCCTTTGTCCTTTCCGAAACCGACATCAACATGGTGTTCATTACACTTAAACCACCGATGATGGCTGCAAGCAGTGCCGAACTGAGAGTAATCAAATTGATAATAACAAGTGTTTCTTCCACCTGTTCCCTGAGTTTTTGAGGCGATAAGGCCGTGATTTTTTCAACACTCAATTCTATCCTTTTTGCAAGGTCTTCCCCGTCAGCAGAAGGTTCAGGCACGACCCAGATATAAGAAATCGTATTTTCAAGCTCATAAAATTTTTGTGCTGTTTCAAGTGGAATCCCGATAATATTGTCATAATCAGAGCTTGTATATTCCATTATTCCAACAATAGTAAAATTTTTTTCATGGGTTATGGAGGAAGTGCCCCGAAATCTTTTTGATTTTATAGGAAGCTCATCCCCGACTTTGATTTTGAATTCCCGTTCAACATTGCTGCCTACTACAGCTCTGTAAGTGTCGCCGGGAAGGAGGAGTCTTCCACTTTTCAGTTTTGTATCTTTCAATGTTGGTTCTTGCTTATCGATAGGGATTCCCACGACGTAATCTCCAATCAACCCTATCCCTTCAACATCATAAGGCATCCACAATAAACCATATGCATCGGCAACACCTGGAACCCGGTTGACTTTTCTTACAGTGGATTCGTCGATGCTTCCTCCCAGATATCCTGTTTCAGGAACGACCTGGATTTTATCCACAAGGTTCAATGTGTTTTCTGAATGGCGGCTGAAATATTCCGACATCCCGCCCATGACCATGACCGCGAATATCCCAAGCGCTATGCCAAATACGGTTAAACCTGTCCTGAATTTTCTCTGTGTAGTGTTTCGAATTATGAGATCAAACATATTTTCATACCTCAGGACGACGAATAATTGTGGAATTCAAATGTAAGAATTCATTCATACCGCAGCGCCTCCATGGGACTCATTTTTGCTGCCCTGTATGCAGGATACAATCCTGATATGACCCCAAGTAGGGTTGAAAAAACAATCGCTATAACAAGCAGCCTGGGCGTGATCGCAAAAAGAACTGTCCCGCGGGAAGCAAGAAAATCATTCAAATAATATACGAGGGCTCCGCCTCCGATTATTCCGCATATCCCCCCAAGTATTCCCATCAAGGCTGCTTCTCCCATGGTCATAAAAAGGATATCCTTTGTCTCGGCCCCCAGCGCTTTCATGAGCCCGAATTCTTTTGTTCTTTCGGAAACCGACATCAGCATTGTGTTCACAACGCTTAAGCCCCCGATTATTGCCGCCAGTACAGCAGCGCTTATTGTGATGAGAGTGAAAACTACAAGTGACTGTTCTATCTGTTTACGCAGCTGCTCAGGTGAAAAGGTCTTTATTTTTTCAACATTTAGCTCGATCCTTTTGGAAAGATCTTCTGCATCCGTATTCGGATCAGGGACTGCGAGAATAAAAGATACTGTATCTCCGCGGTCATAGAATTTTTGTGCAATGTCAAGAGGGATTATAACGCCATTATCAAAGAAAGAACCCGTGTATTCCATTATTCCAACAACGGTAAAATTCCTTGCATGGGTTATTGATGAGGCGCGCTGCACACGCTTGCTCTTTATCTGGAGCTCATCCCCTGCTTTCATGTTGAACTCGCGAGCAACACTGCTGCCAAGTACTGCCCTGTAACCATCACCCACTGCCAGATACCTGCCTTCTGTGACTAATGTGTCTTTTAATAAGGATGATTGTTTTTCAGGCTCTACTCCGATCACAACATCTCCCCCAAAAAAACCCAGGCTTTCAGGATCAAGTGCGGCCTGCAAAAGCCCGTAGGCATCAGCGACACCGGTTACCCTTTTTACTTCCCTTGCTTTTGAATCGTTAAGATTCCCGCCCCCGAATCCTATTTCCGGGAACACTCGAATCTTATCTGCTGTCAAACTTATGGATTTTTCAAAAGTCATATTGAAATGCTCGGACATCCCGCCCATAACGATAACTGCAAATATCCCAAGCGCAATACCAAATACAGTAAGCCCTGTCCTGAGTTTTCGTTGTGTGATGTTCTTGATGATAAGGTCAAACATTAAACACCTTTTAAAATCATAATTTCCGGGATACTACTATCAGGATGATCAGGAAAATAATTCCTTCGAAACCGGGACTCCTTGCAGGCGAAGTTATGTTGGCGATGGGATAATCCGGGATTCTAAGCACAGTTTCATATTTATCGATGGTGACATTTTCCTGGTTCACCGCTTCAATAATTATATCATAAGTCCCCGGAGCAATTCCTTTCCAAACAATGCCAGCAGTTGATTCTTTTCCTGATGTGAGAATATCTTCAAGCTGCTGCCTGTATACAACCGTTTCTCCTGTTGCCCTGTTCCTTGCCGAAACAACAATGGATCCATCGAAAGGAACCTGTGATTTTCCCTGGATAGTAACGCTTGCGCCGTATTCGTCCACCTGCACATCGGCAGGCAGTATCTCAACATCGTCTATCGCTGTGAATCCGGCTATATATGTATTGACCAGAGGAGGCGCATATAGCCTGTGGCTATACATTTTTGCCCGGACAATATATTTCTTGTTATCAGTGAGCAGAAAAGGCCACAGTATTTTTAATTCAGTGCTGGTTGTAATTGATATGTCATCTCTGGTTTTAGAGTAAACAATATCGTTATTATCCAGCAATTCAATTTTAATATCGGTCACTGTGGGATTAAAAGAACGAAGTAATAACTGTACACCGCTGTTTGATGGCGAGAAATCCACGACCTGGAATGAAGGCATAGTGACAGTTCCGTAAGCGATATTATATGATTTGTTAGAAATGAGCCTGTCCCCTTCATATAAGGTTACGGTGGCAATATAAAAATCATGCTGGGGTTTTTCCTCCCATATTATGACTTTGGTCAAAGGTTCGCCTGCTCTGGCATTAACTGAAACTTCATGTGATTCAACGAGTTCACCTGAATACAAAAGTTCAAAAACTGCTTTTCCTTTGAAATCCATATCTGAATTGATTGTAACATCACTTGTTGTGAAATCAGAAAAAAAATCAGTTAATTCAACGCGTGCAGATGCTGAACTGGCTACAGAAAAAAATATCAAAATTAAAAATATTGAAAATATTGTTTTCATTAATAATATCCTGTTAAATTTCAATTGCATGTTCACACAAAAGCTATACCCAATATGTGTAGAAGTATGACAATAATTGCACCGGGAATTCCTGCAAAAGCGCTAACAAGTAACGCGGGGAGAGAATAACTTATACCGACATCAAAAATCGCGTTAGCAACAAAAAAAATAATAAGTCCCAGAACTGCGTTTATTATGAGGTGAGTCGCGGTTTTTAATAAATAATATGCAACAATAACTCCAATTATCGCTAATATCACGATTATTATTTCAATTGCCACAGTAATTAAATGGCGCTCCTTTTAATTAAACATTTCTATCAAACACTATATTTGCCCGGAATAGATTTCTTGGCAGTGAAACTTCCAACAAATGCATACCAGTTTTGTACAGCCAATATAAAAGATATCAAAAAAACCAGCTGGGCAAAATCGGCCATATGATACGCATCGAGTGTATACCCTTCCGATGTAAAGTTAATGATGAATTTGAATACGTTATTTATTGCAAATGAAGCTCCTGCTATTGAAATATAAACCCATGTTTTATGGATTATCGAATTATTAAGAAATAGCCTGGCCCTGAACAGTTCTTTGTCAACTTTGTGCATCATTATAAGAATTTGTCCTATCATGAATATTAACACGAACGCTGCCCCAGCATTATATATAACCATGAACGTGCTAATAAAATCCATACCGAACGAAGTAATCATAAAACCTCTTTTTACTAAATAACGCCTCAATTAGAATCACATACTGAATTCACATGAATATATACAATAGTGTGATGAATAGAGACATTGAGAATGAATGAAATTTACAAGAAAGGAATTGCCACAAATTTTAATCTTTCAGCCTTATTTCCCCCAGGGTCTCATATATAGAACCAACCGGTGTCAGCGTACTTTTTTTGAGGGAAATTAATCCGACCTTCATAGTTCCAAGGTCTGTTAGCTCCAATTTTTTTAACTTCTCAAGAAGTATAGCCTTGTCCCTCATTTGTTTCACACGGGCAAGGGTTGCATGAGGTGAGAAATGGGGATCTTTTTCGAACTTAAATCGTGAAAGCACACGCTCAACTTCGTCATGAAGCACATCAAAATTACCTTGCGCCCCCAGCCATACAACTTTTATATAAGAAGTTTTCGGGAACACGCCCACACCTTTTATTTTCGCTTCAAACGCTGTGCAATTTACCCGGGATAAAGAGGATAAAATAGATTCTACATCATTTTCATTGATGTTCCCCAGGAATTTCAGGGTTATATGAACCTGATTTGGGTCAACGAGTTTTATTCCAGGCATATCCAGGGTATTTCTAATTTTTTCTATTTCAGGAATAAATCTATCAGGCAGCTCAACGGCTATGAATGTCCTTATCATTTTAATCAAATGTAAATACTCTTTTAAACAATAAAAATTATTTGATTCGAAAGCTTGATAATAAAAAAGATGTTTTATGGAATAAAGGTGTAATTATAATGAAAAGAGATCTTATGGATATCCTGTGCTGCCCTATGTGCAAAGGCGACCTCGTACTTGAAGTTACAGAAGAGAATGAGAAAGAGATCGTCAAAGGGACGCTTTTTTGCGGAAAATGTAAAGAGTATTACCCGATCGACGATGGTATTCCAAACATGCTGCCGCCGGAATTAAGGGAATAACTATCTGGATGCAGTTATAACAGTCTTCAAACCAATTAGATCAACAACTATAATACTGATCCTCACCAGTACTGAAAAAACCATTCCCAGAGCTGGTGAAATCCCAAAAAACGAAAACACAAGGATTATTCCTCCTTCCATCAGCCCCAGACCTGCGGGCGATAATGGAACAAACATCAGGATCGTAATGAGGGGATGAAGGAGGAAAAAACTAAAAAATGAAATATCGATCCCTATAGCTTTTCCTAAGAAGTACCACTGCAATGCAGCAAATAACCATCCTATCAGATATAACATCAAGATTATGTTTAAGCTGTCCTTGATCAGGATGCTTCTGTCTTTAAAAGAAGAGAGGTTTCCAGTAAATTTGTTAAGAAAAGGGATCTTACCCAGGAATTTTGAAGTCATTTTTTCATTATTCCATGATACTAAGAGCATCAATATCCCGACGATCAGGAGAATTAGCGAACCTATTCCAGAATAAATAATGAAATTTTTTTCAATATTCAAATAATAAGATAAATAAATTATTGCTGCAATAGCCCCTGCGACCTTAAGAATGAATTCAATTCCCTGCGGAGCAAAAATGCATGCCATTCCTTCCGTAATAGGGATGCCGGCTTTTTTTTTCAAGATCGAAGGTGTCAAAAAATAACCGCTCCTTCCGGGAGTTAAATCCCCAATTATCATTCCCCCCATATGCGAAAGAAAAACGTCCCTGAATTTTATTTCATGCCCTGTTTTTGTTAGCAGATAAGATAATCTTGATGCAAGTATGAGGTTAAGGAACAGGTATGAGAGGCAAGCCAGGACGAAATAGAACATGTCGGTTTTTTTAAGAACAATAAATACTTCATGCAGGCCCAGTTTATTTAAAATAAAAGCAATAATAGATATGCCAATAATGATCTGAATGAATAAATGAAGTTTCTTCATCCTGGGTTAATAATATCCTCAAGTGTTAAATGTTTCCCACAGGTTTTTCGAAAGATACATTTTTTTGAACGCGGAATACGTATCATATCGCCATAGATCGCCCCGTATTTTCGCTTAAGCTCATTATATTTATATTTTAAGAAAATGCTTAACTCAGGATGCGCTGTTGCGTGGATATATTCATCAGTGTAAATACTTACCAGACTATCGAAATTCTTGCGCGAATTGCCATGAGCATAATTCTTTCCTGAATACCGCCGTATGTCGCCATTAAATAGCGGGGAGATGTGATGTAATTCATGCAGGACTGTCGCCAGTTTTGCTTTTTGGTCGCAGTGATTCAGGAAACGCGGTAGATGAAAATAGACTATGTACAGGATATTCGTGCCATTTGTCACAACTTCCGGCGCTGCATACTCAATTCCCCTGACAGTTTTCGTTCTTGAGCCTCCTTCAAAAAGCATGGGACGAAGTTTTGCAACAATACCGTTCTTGTTGCCGTTAGAAGGAGATATTACAATGAGAATATTCTGGATCTTAATATGTTTGAAAAAAGGATGCGTTTTAATAATATCATCGACAAGCAAGGTCATATTTCCTGTGAAATCAAAACCAGTGATGCTATTTTTTTCTGTATTTGTTTGCAGCATCCCTTAATGCCTCAATACCAGGCAGTTTTTCACCGGCCAGGAAATCGATACAGGCGCCTCCTCCTGTACTTACATGAGAGAACTTATTTGAAATACCCATCTGTTCAGCGGCGGCAGCAATATGCCCTCCGCCGATCACGGAGAAACCTGATTTCGATCCTGCCTTTATGAGTTCATGAGTTCCCAGGGCGAATGGTTCATTTTCAAATACCCCTGCAGGCCCGTTCATTACTACTGTTTTGGCATTACTTATTTCCTCGGAGAATTTTACCATTGTTTCAATACCTATATCGTGGATAGGCAATTCAGGCTTCAGGTTACTTACTTTTTCTTCGATGCGTTCATCATTCTTGTTCAATGCAACATCTACAGGAAGACCGATATTCTTCGGGAAACGTTTGAGAAGCCATTTTGCTATGTCTATCTGGGGCAGGTAACCCTGCTTATCGATAAAACTAATATTCACATCCCCGATATTTACTCCGGAAGCCGCCAGGAACACATTAGCCACAACCCCTGTGACAAGCACCCTGTCTGCACATCCCCGCTCAAGTACGTTTTTTGTGACTTTGATAGAATCGTCAACTTTTGTTCCTCCAAGCACATAGACACACGGCCGTTCGGAACATGACATTCCCCTGTTCAGGGAATCTATCTCTTTTTCCATAATTCTTCCCGCTATACTTGGTAATGATTCTGTAAAACCCGTTACGGAAAGATGTGACCTGTGTGATACCGAAAACGCATCGTTCAGGAATATATCGCAAACCGCTGCAAGGCGCCTTACCATATGGGTTTTCTTATGGTCTTTTGGCGCGCGTTCAATCGATTCTTCCGAATAGAAGCGCGTATTTTCAAGCAGGATTATATCGCCTATACTCATTTTTTTTATGGAATCAATAGCATGTGAGCCAAAAATATCATCAATATAATTAATATTACGTTTCATCAATTTAGACAATAGCCTTGCATGAGGCTCCATCGTAGTAAAATCGCTCTTTCCCGGGCGGCTCTGGTGGGAAAGTATTACAACTTTTGAGTCTTCCAGTTCCTTCAATGTTATATGGTGGCTCCTGAACCGGCTATCATCAAGAATGATCCCGTTCGGGTCCATCGGTGAGTTAAGGTCAAGCCTGCATAGAACCGTCTTCCCTTTAGTATCAATGTCATCGATAGTGAGGTAGTCCCTGGTCATAAACAGGTGGTTTAATTCTAAGAGGATAGCATTATAATTAACGGAAAGATTTCATCAATATAACCTATAGCTCGATCTCCACACCATACACTTTTTCCGGATTTTCTTTGTGGACCTTCCAGAATACATCCTCGCCCCATTTCTCAATGAGTTGTTTTGTCCTTCTGGGGACCGTCTTTGGCCCCAGTACAGATCCTGGTCTTTCAAGGTCATCGATGTAATCGGTTTCCATCATGAAACGTGTTCCCTCAGAAAGGGCTGATTCGATCGCATTTTCACCTGCCAGCACGCTCGGGAAAATCCCGTGTTTTTCACATATTCTCACCATGGGCGGTGAAAAGTGCTTGACTACTTTTCCATCAGGCAATCCCACGCTTCGTGCAATTCCCGCAATCTGTGCAAGCCCTTCCTCTGTCGCGCTTTCTGTATGAAGCTGCACAGCGCATCCTGCATCCTTTGCAAGCTCAAAGCTGTAGCGCATGATTTCATTTGAATGATCCCATATTTTGGGTTCAACTTCATAATGAGGACGCCCTGATTTTAATCCAATGGCTCGTCCTTGCACCACATAATCGCGCGCAATTTCAAGCCCGCCCCTCATTATTTCCAGAGAGCGCGAAAGGCCAAGGCGCCCGTAGTATTTTGTTAGCTCGGCAGGATGCACGCCAAGCACAACAAAGACTTTCACTTTCTCAGCTTCCTGGGCGCGCCGGGCGATCTTGAGGATTTTATCGAATACTTTCCTGTAATCTCCGGGTGAGTTAATATCGATGCCCAGCGACCAGGGCGGAAGCGAGACAAGAACGATATGCGTGCCGCCCGCGCGCGCGAATTCGCGCACTGCGTCGAGGCATCTGCCGGAGGGATTCAGATGCATGTGGTTGTCGAGGATTGGGATGGTCAAGGTCAAAATTTTCCCGCCCCTATTCCCATCTCTCCCACCAGTTGCGCTGTCCCTTTAATGCAGTTTTTCCTGTTCCAGTTGCCATCTGAATCTTTTTTCTCCACTTGTTTAACCTGATGCAGGTGGTTTTTCTTTAGAATTAAAGAGCAATTTACCCTTCAGAATTTCTTTTACAAAAGGATTACCTTTCCTTTTCATTTCTTCAAATTCGTTTTCTGTGTAGCACAGGGGTTCTATTGGCAGCTCTGTCATCTCAAGAATTCTATCCACACGGTCTAAAAAACGTTCCTTGAAATCCCCTATGATAGCAAGGTCTATATCGCTGCCTTCATTAAGGTCGTTACGTGCTACTGAACCGAATAGATATACCTTTTTGATATTGATACGAGAAGTGAGCTTCTCAACAAAACTTTCTATTTTGCCAGGAAGTTCCTCACTTCTGCTAATATCGATTCTGCATATTTTATGCATTTGTCTGCATCCTCTCTTGTATAGTATTCATAAGGTGAACCTGGATGGAAATGCATCCGGATAACGCGGTGGAATATAATGCTTATCGAGTTCCATAGAAGCTCTAGCAAGGTCTTTGAATTCGGGGATGATTTTTTTAACTTCCCTGTATAATTCTCGTGTTAAATGGGTTATAACAGAGCGTTGCCCTTTCAAAAACAGCAGGCTTTTAAGCGCCTTTTCAGAGGCTTGCTGGGCATGAAAACATGCGCTTTCGTGGAACTCTTTATTCATTAAAACAATTGCAGCCCCAAGGTCGGGTTCGCCCTGATTTAACCACCGCAATGCTTCATCCATATTGCTCATATTTCAATAACCTCCTGAAATTCATTTATATAAGAATATTAAATATGTAATAAGGTTGTCTTATCTTTAGCGATTTTATTAAACCGCAGATGAACGCAGATTTATTGCACTGGATTTATTAATTATTAGTGTCAGTGTTTTCGAGACTTTTTTATTTCTTCTGGAAAAAGGAATATTTGCATAAGTAATCAACCACAGAGTACACAGAGAACGCAGAGTGCTGCAATTATTCTCTGTGTACTCTGCGCTCTCTGTGGTATTTAGATGCTTTTCACAATACTTTTCCGAAGCCACCAAAATATTTTCTTGATACGAAGCATTTAATCTGCGTTCATCTGCGTTTATCTGCGGTTCTCGATACTTCATAACCGAATCTATCATAATACTTATCTCCTATACAAGGCACTTTTCTGTGGAATAAACTTAATTGTTTTTCGAATATAAATAATACAGTTCTATCAATAAAAGGCAGAATGCATCGAAACATCTGCCAAAGGGGTTGAGGCAAATGTGGTTGTTGAGGATGGAGTGCGGTCATATGTTGCTTCCGAAAATGAGAGATTTTATCAAATTCCATATGGATTGGTGCACTTTCCACTCAAATAACAGATTTGTAATATATCCAATTATTATTGCACCCAAAATTCCAAGTATCACTTTAAATAATTTGGATTTAGAACGTGAAGGAGATTCAATAGTTGGAAATTCATCTGAAATTGGATATCCTTTTTTTCGTGCATAATTTTTTATGAAATCAGTGGCAGGATCTGTTATATTCTTAAGTCCGCCTTCAATATTTGCACTAACCTCAATTAATTTTTTATAACAATCCTTCAATCTTTTTTCCTGAACAATCGATTTGCGTTTTTTATAATCATACAGCTCATCCACACATTTGATTAATGCTTTCAGGGTTTCAATAAGTTTGATTCCTTTTTCTGACTACTTCTTTTCATAAACAAACTGAGATTTTTCAAGATCATCTTTCCATTGATTTTTATTAATCATAGGAACTTTATCTTTAATAATATCATCCAATGAGTTCAGAACTTCCGAAAAAACATTAATTACTTTTCGGCATGCTGCACACACTTCTTCTCTTCCACCAACCTGACATACTGAGGCTTTTTTATAATATTCAGATGCCAATTTTAAATTATTAATTAATTCCTGAAGGTTTTTATGGTCTTTGCGGATATATGATTTTGCAATAAGCTCATTCCCACGCAATTCAAATGCGGATTTCTCCTTTGATCCGTCATCTGTCGTATCAGCCGCTTTTAAATATTCCTGACCTGCTGAATAAGCATCCTCTGAACTTTCATAAAATTCATTTTGCCCCAAATATTTTTTTGAATATTTCTCATAAAACCATGCTTTAGCCAGATAGGATTCCGTGAATCGCAAAGCTTTTTGAAGAAGATCGGAAGCTATTTTTGTTTCTTTCCACGAATTCTCCCGTTGATCACTTTCAATTAAGAAAAGTCCATAAGCACCATGAGCTTCGATCAAATTCGGGTCAGCTTCTATCGCCTGTTTATAATGCTTTTCGGCTTCATCATTCCTTTTTTGTTCAGATAGCAGGAGTGCGTAATTCGAATGCGCTGCCGCAAGTTTCGGGTCAACTTCTATCGCCTGTTTATAATGCTGTTCGGCTTCATCATTCCTTTTTTGTTCAGATAGAAGGAGTGCGTAATTCGAATGCGCCGCCGCATAATTCGGGTCAACTTCTATCGCCTGTTTATAATGCTGTTCGGCTTCATCGTTCCTTTTTTGTTCAGATAGCAGGAGTGCGTAATTCGAATGCGCCGCCGCATAATTCGGGTCAACTTCTATCGCCTGTTTATAATACTGTTCGGCTTCATCGTTCTTTTTTTGTTCAGATAGCAGGTTCGCGTAATTCGAATGCACCGCCGCATAATTCGGATCAACTTCTATCGCCTTTTTATAATGCTGTTCGGCTTTTTCCACTTTCTTGAGATAATACGCCGCAATACCTGCATTAGAATAAGCTTCTGCTTTCGCTTCTCCTTCAAGCCCCTGAGCCGCCACAAGCGCAATCACATAAGCAAAATCGTACCTGCTATACAAGCATGTTTCCATAGACAACTTCAGCAACTTCCCCGCCCCCACGCCTATCTCCCCAGCCAGCTGCGCCGCCCCCTCAACGCACGCATCCAGGTCGCCGCGCTTGATGCAGGGCGCGAGTTTCTGAAAGAATTCTTGGATTTTGTTATTTTCTGGCATGACTTTTTATGAAACCTATATTAAGATTTAAATAGAAGCCCATCCTATAAACATATCGAATGGCAGCAGCATCCGTAACTGGAAAACATCAATCTGGCTGGATAACAATATCTACAGATGAATATGAATCTATGAAGGAAACGATAGAAGTTCTGTCGGATATCGATATCATAAAGCAGCTTGAAGAAGGTAAGAAAGATAGCGGTAAGGCAAGGGACTTTGAAACTCTTGCTGAGGAATTAGGGATTTAAAAAACATCTTTATGTTTTATGGCTTCAATTGTAACAGTCTTTTATTTATTATCAATTGTATATAATATTCTAAATCTATTCTCAAAATAGAGTTCCCAATATCCATGAAGCACGCCTCTGAGGGGCTTACCGTGAATTTCTGGATTTTCTTTTAATTTGCGAATTTTTGTTGCAAATCGCTTCTGAATCTCCCGATCATATTTTCGAAGCCACTTTTCAGCGGGCTCTTTTATGTTAATTTTGAAGGACATAATTTAAAATTCCAACCCCCCCCCCGCGCCGCCTCCTCCACACACGCATCCAGATCGCTGCGCTCGATGCATGACGCAAGTTTTTGCAGGAATTCCTGGGTTTTGTTATTTTCTGGCATAATCAAGCTTTTTCAGTTCTGTAATAACATCGCTCACAAACATCTCTTTCGATTCAAGAGGTTTTTCCTGATCCTTAATATGCATATGGAAAGGGTATGTTCTTACATTCTTCCAGTGAGGGGCGTTGTCCCACCGCTTAATTATATCATCTCCATCATGAAGATGATATGAATATCGCCTGAAATCTTCTCCAATGCTTTCAGTTATCTGAAGCATGAGACCATTTTTAAGGCGCGCCCTTACTTTAATAGACTGAACAGGGGGTTCAATATTGATATCAATTATTTTTAGGTCATCAATAAAGTCGCATGCTGAAAGTATCGTTATGATATACGATACGGTCATGCCATTTTGCTCCAGTACTGAAGCGTTTTGACATAACTTTCCCAGAGGATATAGTCATCCCATTCTTCAAAATTTTCTTTATTTACAGTTTTATTAATCTTAGCTTCAAAATCAGAAAAAGCCATATTATATTTATTTTCCATTTTTTTTATATTATTTTTAAAATGTTCTACTTTTAACATGGCCTGGTCATGGACAAGTGCAGATATGGCTTCCTGCTCATTTTTATATACTCCAATTTTGATTAAATCCTCTATAGGCTGAAATATACTGCGCTGGATTTTAACATACGACATAGAATAACCTCATTCAATTTTCGGGTTTTACAACTTTTGTATATTTTTCTTAAAACCTTCTTTCTATTAACTTATATAAATAATCAATTTATCAAACATGATTACTAACCATTAAACTATTTCCTGCCCCCCCCGCCACCCGCGCCGCCCCCTCAACGCACGCATCCAGGTCGCTGCTCTCGATGCAGGGCACAAGTTTTTGCATTATTCGTTATTCAGCGGTAACGGCCAGGAAGTCTAACCTTTTTTCTAAAGAGAGTGTCTTGGTTCTTCATCAGGCTAAAGCCAGGAAAGTGCAAATGCACATGATAAAGAAGAGAATTAAAACGGGGAAAGGTTTATGAATAAACGGAAGTATTCTGAAGCCAAACTAAATCATTGGAGGATATAAATTACATGGGAAAAACAGGTATAACAAAATGGGGCAGAGTCAAAGGACGAAAAGGGAACATAATAATGGTCCCAGAAGCCGAACTCAGCCACAAGCGCCCCGGCCCGATGCAGCGATATACTTCTGAAGGCGCAAAGCGCAAGAAGATAGCCCGTTCACCAAAAGCTATTGTAAAAGGATCGTAAATAATCAGCGCAGATATAAATCTGCGTTTATCCGTGTCTATTTTGGATTCAGGACATGGTAATAGGATCGTTTCAATTCCTTTTCAACGAAAATATCAATATATTTTTCCAAGATTTCGGTACTCCTCTACTGGATACGTTATTCAAGGTTGTAACTAATGCTGGCAGTGAGCCTGTCTATATTCTTCTTGCATCGCTAATCTTCTGGTGTCTTAACAAAAAAACCGGCATAAGAGTGATGTATGTAATTATGTTTTCTGCATACACGGCACTTCTTGCCAAGAGCCTGTTCGGTATGCCACGACCTCCTTACTATCTTCACAAGGTCACTGAAAATGAATTCGGATTCCCCAGCGGTCACGCACAGGTTTCATCAGGATTCTGGGGTTACCTGGGAATTCGAAGCAAGAAGAACCGGATCATCATAGTGGGCGCTGTTGCAATAATCCTTGTTTCATTGTCACGATTATATCTTGGCGTCCATTATTTGGGCGATGTCGTTGGTGGTATTATTTTTGGCCTTACGGTCGCATTTATTTCATATAAGGGAGAAACCGGATTCCTCAATATATTCAGTAAACAAAGTCGTAATTCAAAATATCTTATTGTTATATCTCTTCCGATAATACTTGTTTTAATAGCATCCTTGCAAAAAAGTCTTCTGAAAGAACAGATAGAATTAGGAGTGGTGATGGCTTCCGTAGGAGCTGGTTATTTATTAGAGGAGGAAAAAATCAGGTTTCCCGATGTAAAAAATAAGAAACAGAAGGTTAAGAGGGCATTTATTGGCATTTTAATTTTGAGCTCGATTTATCTGATATCTGTTATATTATCTTTAATAAATCCTGTATTTACATATGTAATGTATGCAGCGCTTGGATTTTTTTCGGTATTTGTTGTCCCGTGGGTATTCACAAAAATGGAGTAGAGGGGAAGCCATGTGTTTTCGTCCTCATCCCCTATTTTTATCTTGCCAAAACAATTTCTATAGTAGAAACGTTAGAATCTCCCCGATCAGTTGCAATTTTTTCTGTCCCGATCTTTATCTCTTTTATTTTTGTTTCTGGTAAAAACCTGTTCCTTGAAACTTCTACGGCATCAACTGCTCTTGATATTGCTTTTCCTCTTGCTTTTATAAAAATTTCAGGAGCGCCTTTATTGAATTGTGTAACTATGGCAAGGACATAGTTCATCACTGGTTTGTTCCCGATAAATACTACATTATCCTCTGTCATTGTATTGTCTCCCTGATTGTTTTAAGATATAAATACAATGCACCTACATATATTTACCGAAATTTTTTTGGGAGAAATATAATACCCCGGAAGCTAAATTATCGCATTACTGCGGTTCAATCAATGTGTATTAATTAAACCGTCTCCTTTATATCCAAAAAGATAACACTAGGAAATTAATGATCAAGCTCTCTGAACTTTATTCGGGCAAGGCAAAGACTGTTTTTAAAACTGATGATCCTGAAAAGCTGATAATGGAATTCAGGAACAGCCTTACGGCGTTTGATGGTAAAAAGAAAAGCGAAGCGCCAAAAAAGGGATATTACAATGCGCAGATCGCTGCAAAACTCTTCACACTACTTGAAGATAAAGGTATCAAAACCCATTATAACAGTATGATGTCAAATACTGAGATGGTCGTTGATGCTGTCGATATTATAAAAATCGAAGTCATTGTAAGGAATATCGCGGCAGGTTCACTTGTAAAAAAATATCCTTTTAAGACAGGCCAGAAACTTGATCCTCCTATTTTGATTTTTGATTACAAGAGCGATGAGCACGGCGATCCTATGATAAATGATGATATCGTCCTTGCCCTTGGACTTGCAACCAAGCAAGAGCTTTCAGAAATTCGAAAACTTGCACTTTTTATCAACTCGATCCTGGTTGATTACCTGGATGAGAGGAATCTTTTGCTCCCGGATTTTAAACTTGAGTTCGGAAGACGAAATGGTAAAATCCTCCTTGCAGATGAGATATCCTGCGATACATGCAGGTTCTGGGACAGGGCAACGGGAGAATCGCTTGATAAGGATGTGTTCAGGTTCGATAAGGGTGACCTGGTAGCTGCATACCGGGAAGTGGCAAGAAGAATTGTACCTGAAATATTCAAGGACCAGTGAAGAGGAATATAAAATCCTGACGGTTAAGTATTTATAAAAAGAAGAAGATATATTCGTATCGATGTTCGACATTGAGGATTTCAAAAGGATATATCCTGGATCAATTCCACAAACCACGATTTTTGATGTTATTCTGGGACTATTCTTTTTGTCCCTGCTTTTTATTATTCCATATCTTTATGTCAGGTTTTTGGAGGAAAGCTTGATCTCATTTATGGATAACAGGCTTATTCCCTTTATCAAGTTCAGGATGCGATTAAAAAAATTAATTGATTTTTTTCATCATGTACTTGAATTCCAGTTATTTGGCAATCGCAGATCAGGGATTTAATTCAAATCCAATGGATTTTTATAATCGTTTGGGAGTATCTGGTCCATATAGAAGGACTTAACATGAAACTTGCATGGTGTATTACTGGCGCCGGACATTTTTTACGCGATAGCTTTGATGTTTTTAAAGAATTGAAAGAAAAAAACAAAGAACTTAAAGTTACATCGTTTATATCGCGTGCCGCAGAAGAAGTAATAAAAATGTATGGATTGCGAAACGTTCTTATTGATATTTCAAGCGGCAACTACCTTGAAGAGTGCTTTTATGAGCAGGAGCAGGGTGCAAGCTTTCCGAAGGCTGGAAGATTGTTATTGAAAAAATATGATGCCCTGGTAGTCACTCCTGCAACTTCCAATACGATCGCAAAACTTGCATATGGAATAGCAGATACTCTTGTTACAAATGCTGTTGCCCAGGCTGTAAAAGGGAATGTTCCGGTTTATATCGTTCCAGTTGATATCGAAGGACATATCGAATCAAGAATGCCTTTCTTCATAGATCGTGAAATTTGCAATAAGTGCGATATTTGTCCCCCGGTGATTGAATGCCCGAATAAGGCAATTGACGGTCAGATCGATCTTTTAAAATGCAATGGATGCGGATTTTGCGTAAAATTATGCAGTTATGGTGCGATAGGAGGTGGATTAACAAAACTTAAAGTCCGTGATGTTGATTCAAAGAACGTGAAAATTTTAGCCGGGCTTGAAGGGATAACAATAATCAATCATCCCCGAAAAGTCCATGATTTTATAAGCAATGCAAAAATTGAAGTACTAAACGATAAATGAAGGGTTATAAAAGAAAATAGAGGCAAAAATCTTGTTCCCCACTAAAAAAGTCCAGACATTAATAGGCACGGTTATACAGGTTGAGATGAAAGGAGACAAACATACTCTTGAAGGCAAGCTTGAAAGCGCCGATGAATATTTAAATCTGCACCTAAACGAAACATATGAAATTGTAGATGGTGTAAAATCGCGTTCCCTGGGTTCTGTCATCTTAAGAGGAAATAATATTATTATGCTAAGTCCGGTAGAGGAGTAATGGAATAGAATGGATATTGAAGAAAAAATCCTGATGCTGATACAATCCAGAAAAAGCGGCATTCTCCAGAATGAACTCTGGAAAACGGGTAAAATAGATAGCAGTAAATGTTCGAGAATTGTCATGAAACTCGAAAAGGATGGTTTGATCACAAGAGAACAAGATTCTTCAAAAGGAACAAAGACCTATCTGATCAAACCTGTCATAAAAAAGGAAAATAAAGCTAAGAATTTCAATTTATTACTGATCAAAGACCTGTTCTCACCATGCACGGGTTGCTCTTTGGAATGTATTCCTGAAAATTGTTTGAATCTCTCTGAATGGGTTTATAAGCTGCAAAATGAATAGAAAATCCTGCCTATTCTTTTTTAATAGAGTTGAAGTCCTGTAATTCGTCATCACTTATTTTTTTCATCTCAGGATGGAATTTGCTTTTTGACGGGCGTGTCAATTGAATATATGTCTGATATTCCTTGCTTTCGAAAAGCTGGTCTACATCACTGATCTTTTGTGCGATATCAATACAGCCAGTTTTCCAGAATTGAGCCGATTCTGACGGTATACCGATTTTTTTTCCGGGAACTTGCTCACCAAATCTTTCCAACAATAAGTCATCCACATTAACAAGATATTGCGCTCTCTCATTGAATATTTCATTTAGGGCGTTTTCACTAACTGCCATTTTATACCCTCCTATAAAGTATCGGGGTTTATTAGATATATAGTTTTCGCCCAAAAATTTTTGAAAGTATGACTTTAAATTTCATAAGGGTTCAAATCTACATTATTAATATGAATTAACAAGCTTTATATATCATTATAATGTATATTATGTTCTGTAAAAAACGGGGGTTAATACAAGCTTGTATATTCCCCATTTTTATCGCCATCGGAATAAACACCATTAAATGGAGAGTGAAATAGATATGGTCAAGAAAATCGAGGAGAAAACAACAATAACAGAAGTACCTGAACAGAAAACAATTATCAACCTGTGGGTTAATAATTCAAACGAATTCTTAAAATTGTGGAGTGATTCAAACCTTAAACTCTATAAACCATTGATAGAGTTCTTTGGGGATAATTCTTTGAAAATGACAGATCTATCCATGAGCACATCCCCAATAAAATACCAGGAATTTTATGAAGATTGGATGAAAACATACAAGAGTACATATGGGAATATCTATCCGGTCGAGATTTCCTCGCCAAGAGAAACACTTGAAAGTTTTGTTAAATGTGCCGATGAGTCGAATAAAGTTTATAATTCCTGGATCGCGGAGTTCGGTGAAAATTCTAAAAATACGGCACAAGTCCTGAATAATGGAAGTGATCCGGCAAAATACATGGAGTGTTGCGACAACTGGATAAAGACTTATGAAAAGGTTATCGATGACATCAATGAACACCCTGCGATCAAATTCCAGAGAGATGTTTTCGGAAGTTATACGGGTATGCCTGATTTCTATTCAGAGTCAATGGCGAAAATGGCAAAACAAATCAAAGAAGTATATACTAAATTGTATGTTCCATCGGATGATTCCATCAAAAAATTTTCAGATGGGCTGACAAAAATATCTAAAGGTGAGTTGAACCCTGAATCATATAAAGAATTTTATGATTTGTGGATAAATACCTATAAGGATGCCTTTTCAAAGATGTTCGATCCACAGACAATGAAGCCCTCAAAAGAAATGCTGGATAATCTTAAAGAGAGCACTGAAGTAAGTATAGACTTATTCAAATCATGGACAGAAGCACTTGAAAAGATGTCTGCAAAAATGGAAGACCAGTCAAAACTGATCAATGATCCTGAGGCTTTTAAAGAATTCTATAATCTCTGGTTAAATATGTATGAAAAATCTTCCGAAGATATCTTTGAAGGAGTTCCTCTCGTTGGCCCATTAAAAGAGATGATGGAACCTGTAAAGAGTGCATGTCAGATTTATTCGAACACATCGATAAAGATGTCAAAAATGTGGATGGATTCTTTCAGCCATATGAGCGCTCCAAAGGTATAAATATGGAAGAAACAAAACTTGAATCCTCACGTGAATTTTTTGACATGTGGGTAAAAACATATGAGGCAACCTTAGGAAAGATAACTGAAATTCCCGCGATCGGGCCATCACGGGAGAAATCCGAAAAAATGTCTAAAGGTCTTCCTCTTTATTTTAACCTTTATTCAACATGGATGGATACAGTCGTAGATTTCCAGAATATTTCCATGGAAGCAATGAAGCGAATGAATGCAAAAAATATATCTTTAGAAGACAAGACAGGTACGGAAAATTATAAAGAACTTTATAATGTATGGATGGAATCATATAGTGAAACATTCAAAGAATTCCTGAAATCCGGCCATTTCTCCTCTGATATGGGAAAATTTATGTCAAATTTCCTGGATGTTCAAAAATTCAACCGGGACATGCTTGAGGAGAATTATCTAAAACCATCCAACCTTCCAACAAAATCCGATATAGATGAGGTAAATAAGGAATTATATTTCCTGAAGAAGCAGTTAAAGGAATTATCGGGGAAGATCAACGAGATATCAGGGAATAAATAATCATTCAATTTCCAAGGGGTGAGCATTATGTATGAACTCAGTTCAATAGAAAAGGAATATAATAAATTAATGAGTGGATTTCAAATATTTTTGAAAATGCCAGAAATATCTGTTGGCACAACCCCTCATGAAATAATCTATACCGAAGATAAGATGAAGCTTCTCCATTTCATACCCACCGTGGAGAAAACGCACCCTGTACCGATATTGATGGTATATGCGCTTGTGAACCGTTATTACATCCTTGACCTGCAGCCGGATAAAAGTGTGATAAGAAAGCTATTAGATGACGGTTTTGATGTATATATCATCGATTGGGGATACCCTTCCGGCATGGATAGGTATCTTACTTTAGATGATTATGTCAATGGATACATAAATAATGCTGTAGATATTGTGAGAAAGCGTTCAGGATTGGATAAGATCACACTTATGGGGATCTGCCAGGGAGGAACTTTTTCGATTATGTATTCGACGTTACATCCTGAAAAAGTCAAGAACCTCATAACACTTGTGGCGCCTGTTAATTTTGATACGCAAAAAGGACTTCTTCATGTCTGGGCAAAGAACCTTGATGTGGATAAGGTCGTTGATTACTATGGAATTGTGCCAGGGGATTTCCTGAATTCAGGATTCTTATTGACAGATCCATTCAGGCTTATGATCGATAAATATGTGGGAATGTTTGACCGGATAGAATGTGAACCCGGTGATGATGTTTGCCAGATACGAAATGAAGAAATAGTGAAGAATTTTTTGAGAATGGAAAAATGGATATTCGACAGCCCGGACCAGGCTGGTGAGACATTCCGGCAATTCATGAAAGATTGTTACCAGAAAAATCTACTTATAAAGAATAAATTAGAACTAAATGGAAAAAAGATCAATCTTAAAAATATCACCATGCCTCTTCTTAATATTATGGCGGAATTTGACCATCTTGTACCAAACGAAGCAAGTATACCGCTAAATGATGCAGTATCAAGTAAAGAAAAAGAGATGGCTGTTTTTCCAACAGGGCATATAGGCATATTTGTGGGATCAAAATCCCAGAAAGAAGTCTGTCCCACGATTTCAAAATGGTTAACGCCAAGGTCAGGTCTTGATGAAGAAGAATCCAGGGGACCTGAAATTAAGAAACCTAAAAGAAAATAAAGGAGGAATTACATGAGGGTTAAAGATAAAGTAGTTATTATCACAGGAGGCGGCAGTGGTATCGGGAAAGAGACCGGGATTTTATTTGCTAAAGAAGGCGCAAAGGTCGTAGTTGCCGATGTAAATGAAAAAGCAGGGGCAGAAACTGTCGACGCCATAAAAAATGCGGGTGGGGAGGCTTTTTTTGCCAGACTCGATGTTTCCAACAGGGAACAATCAAAGCAGGTCGTGAAAGATACCATTGCAAAATATAGCAGAGTAGATGTACTAATAAATAATGCGGGGATCATCCAGGACGCTCTTGTAGTGAAAATGACCGAAGAACAGTGGGATAAAGTCATAGACATAAACCTGAAAGGGCCTTTTAATTGTATCCAGGCAGTTGTTGAACAAATGATTTTACAGGGAAGCGGAGTGATCTTAAATATTTCATCAATAGTTGCCCTGTACGGTAATGTAGGGCAGACGAATTATGCTGCAACAAAAGCCGGTTTGGTTGGCATGACAAAGACACTTGCCAAGGAACTGGGGAAAAAAGGCATACGGGTAAATGCGGTAGCGCCGGGATTCATATATACTCCAATGACAGCGACAGTTCCGGAAAAGATCCTTGAAATGATGAAAGAAAAAACGCCATTAAAGAGGCTTGGCGCTCCGGCAGATATAGCAAATACATTGTTATTCCTGTCTTCGGATGATGCAAGTTTTATTAACGGCGCTGTGATAAGCGTAGATGGCGGATTGCTATTATAATTCAATAACCAGAGGTAAAACATGAGTAATGTCGTTATAGTGTCTGCCGTACGTACGGCGATAGGAAAGTTTGGGGGAAGCCTGAAAGATACAAGCCCGGTGCAGCTTGGTTCAGAGGTACTGAAGGAAGCCATGAAACGGGCAGGTTTAGCGGGAAGTGAAGTGAATGAAGTCATAATGGGAAATGTACTCTCTGCAGGCCATGGACAGAATGTGGCAAGGCAGGCGGCAATAGCAGCCGGTATCCCAAATGATGTTCCATCCTTCGGTGTAAATAAGGTATGCGGTTCAGGTTTAAAATCGATCATCCTGGGAACCCAGTCGATCATGCTCGGGGACGCAGATGTTATCCTGGCAGGCGGGATAGAATCCATGTCCACATGCCCATACGCTTTAAGGAAAGCGCGGTGGGGAGCCAAGATGGGAAATGATGAGCTTGTGGATCTAATGATCTACGATGGGCTATGGGATGTTTTCAATAACTACCACATGGGTGTCACAGCTGAGAATGTGGCAACAAAATTCGGGATATCGCGGGATGAGCAGGATGAGCTCTCGGCAAAAAGCCAGAACAAAGCAGAAGCTGCCATTAAAGGTGGAAAATTCAAGGATGAGATAATTCCTGTCCCTATCCCCCAGCCAAAAGGGGAACCGGTTCTATTTGATACAGATGAGTTCCCAAGGTTCGGGACAACAAAAGAAGTTCTTGCAAAACTCAAACCTGCATTCAAGAAGGATGGGACTGTGACTGCCGGCAATGCATCAGGCATTAATGACGGGGCAGCGGCAGTGCTTCTTATGTCAGAAGAAAAAGCAAAGGAAAAAGGCCTGGAAGTACTGGCTGCTATCAAAGGTTACGGTACCGCAGGTGTAGCTCCGGATATTATGGGAACAGGCCCCATCAATGCAAGCAAAAAGGCTTTGCAGCGGGCAAATATTTCTGTTAGCCAGCTTGATCTTATCGAAGCCAACGAAGCATTTGCAGCCCAGGCCATTGCAGTGAACCGGGAAATGGGCTGGAATACTGACAAAGTCAATGTGAATGGCGGGGCAATAGCGCTCGGACATCCAATAGGAGCAAGCGGTGCGCGGATACTGGTCACGCTTCTACATGAATTAAGAAGAAGAAAGGGTACATACGGACTCGCAACGCTCTGTATTGGCGGGGGGATGGGCGCTGCGATCGTGGTCAAGAGGTAATTATATGAGAGGAAATAAGAAAGGGAAACTGGAAAATAAAGTGGCTCTTGTAACCGGAAGTTCAAGGGGGATCGGTCGTGCAATAGCAATAAGGCTGGCAGAAGAAGGGGCTGATATTGTTATTAACTACCAGAATGCAAAAGATCATGCAGAAACCGTATCAAAATTGATAGACCGCATGGGAATGGCAGATGATCTTGGAGAAATTACTGAAAAGATCGAGAAAATGGAAGATAAGGAACATGCCAAGGAAATATCCGACCTGATAGAATCAAAAGGATGTCACTCCTGCATGTGCCAGGCGAATGTGAGCGACCCTGAGCAGGTAAACAGGATGCGTGAAGAAGTTCTGAAGAAATTCGGGAAGGTAGATATCCTTGTCAATAATGCAGGGATCGTAAGGGACAAATCTTTCGTGAAAATGACAGCTGATATGTGGAATGATGTCTTATCAGTAAATCTTGATGGTACGTTTTACTGCACCAAGGCATTCATAGATGGAATGCTTGAGAGAAAGTATGGCAGGATATTGAATATTTCATCTGTCATAGGCAGGATGGGTAACTTCGGACAGACAAATTACGCTGCATCCAAAGCCGGGATGATAGGTCTCACAAAGGCGCTTGCTAAGGAATTTGCTGGAAAGGGTGTCACTGTGAACGCTATAGCGCCAGGGTTCATTGAAACGGATATGGTAAAGGGTATCAATCCCGACGCAATGGAAAGAATCGTATCCCGGATCCCGCTGGGAAGACTGGGTAAAGCTTCTGAAGTCGCGGCGACTGTGGCATTCCTTGCATCGCAGGAAGGGGATTACATAACAGGGCAGGTTATTGATATCAATGGAGGACTTTATATCTGAGCTTCTTTGTCAATAGATTATCTATGCTCCTCATGGAACATGCCCACACCTTTTAGGTGTGGGTGATTGAAGGCCATTTCAATATCCTTTAAGTCAAACAGCATTAAATCAGGCCCTTTTATTTTTTCCTTAAAAGATTTCGCAAAAACAGCATAACGCTCTTTTCTAATATCTTTATGCCATTCTACAAACTGTACTTTTTCCTTAAGCTGGACCAAAATCTTTTTCGCATCAACCTTTTCTTGCCATTTGCACTCTCCAAATAATATTTCTTTTGTTTGCTCGTTAATTGAGACGATATCTATTTCTGCGACTTTTCGCTCGCTCGTTTCGGCATCTCTGTAAGCCCCCCACCATCGTCCGGTTCTATCAAAACCGAGTTTTTGATTTTCCAGAAATTCCTGACAAACCGCTTCAAATCTGTGCCCAATATATGCATTCGTATTATCCTTTATTTTATTAATAAGCGCTTTTTCACGCCGCTTATAGCTGGATATGTTCTTGTGGAAAAACCTGAACCAGAAATTAAGAAGCGGATGATTGATAACAAATACACCTTTTCCGCCTGTGACTGGCTTCTCGACAGATACAAACTCAAAAAGATTTATAAGTTCGTTCATCTGCCGTGTCAGTGCGGTTTCTTTCTTTCTAAGAAACGATGCAACTTCGCTTATTTTTGTATTTCCCGATGCTATGGCTGCAAGAATGTCGTAATATATTCCGGATCTTTTGCCAAACTCAAGCGAAAGTATCTGGTTTGCTTCATCCTCAAGAATTGCATTTTCAGCAAAGAAAAACCTGTCCATTATTTCTTCAAAGCCTGCACACCCAAGCTGCTCATCCTCTAAGGCAACATAGTATTTTGGAAACCCCCCGAAAATTGCATAAAGCCTCACTGCATCTTCAATATTGTTTATTCGAAGCGTATTGCATGCCTCCAGAGTATCGCGAAACATAAGCGGCTTTAAGGGCATCTTTCTTTTGAGGCGCCCATATAGGGGCTGTTTTGAGTCCGAAAAAAGCTTTTTCATTAAACCGACCGTAGAGCCTGAAAAAATAATAAAAAGCCCTGTTTTGTTTTCGTTTAGGTCGATATATTTCTGAAGTATGCCGTAAACTGACTTGTCGACAGCCACAAAATTCTGGAACTCATCAAAAGCAACAATACCTTTTAATCTTTCGAATAATATCCTGAAAAATGCATCCCAGTCAGTTAATACCTCAAGCTGGGTAAGGATTTTTCTTGTCTTTAAAACATCGGAATATTCCTGCAGGAGACTTGTGCTTTCCTTGTCTTTATTTACAAAAAAGTACAGGTCATCCTTAGATAATAATTCCAGAATGAGCCTTGTTTTTCCCACTCTTCGAAGGCCCGTAATGGAAACAGAAAAAAGCTTGCTTTTTGACAATTCAACAGCTTCTTTCAGATATCTGACTTCTTCTGTTCGGTCGATAAACCTCATTCTATTCACCTACTGAATTATTCACTAAGTGAATATATAAAGTTTTCTGTAAAAGCCTCTATATTTATAAATGTTGACATGAATTAAAGAGAATTTATGAATATATTAAGACGAGGGCGCCTTCAGGTAGCACCTGACGAAGATATCATGCATTTCACTTCATCAATGGAGGCTGACAAACGTATATTTGATGCTGATATTGAAGTTGATAAGGCGCATGTTGTCATGCTCAAAGAACAGGGAATAATAAAGGAGAGCGATTGTTGTGCAATTCTTTCGGGTCTTGAGAAAATACAAAAAGAGGGCATATCAGCCCTTGATACATCCTATGAGGATGTACATATTGCTCTTGAAGCGCGCCTCATTGAAATGGTGGGCGAGGATACAGGCGGCAGGATGCATTCAGGAAGGTCGCGTAATGACGAAGTTGCCACATGCATACGCCTTACGCTGCGCATCGAGCTGTTATGTCTTATGGAGGAAGCACAAGACCTTATTGGAATGCTTATCATGACAGCAGGAAAACATCATGAAACCATAATGCCAGGATACACTCACACCCAGCATGCCCAGCCTACCACCCTTGCTCACAATCTTCTTGCTCATGCAAATTCATTCCTGCGTGATATTGAACGGATACAAGCAGCATACAGGCATACCAACCAGAATCCCCTCGGCGCTGCTGCATTTGCTTCTACCGGCTTCCCGATAAACAGGAAAAGAACAACTGAACTTCTCGGTTTTGATTCGGCAATCGAAAATTCCATGGATGCAGTCAGCACACGCGATTTTATGATCGAAAGCATAAGCTGTTTTTCAAACATGATGACAAATCTTAGCAGAATGGCAGAAGAACTGATACTCTGGAGTTCATCAGAATTCGGATTTATTGAACTTGATGACAGTTATTCATCCACATCCTCGATCATGCCGCAAAAGAAAAATCCCGACATTGCCGAACTTATGCGCGCAAAGACAGGTTCGGTTAACGGCGCACTTGTGTCTGTACTGACGATATGCAAAGCCCTTCCTTACAGCTATAATCGCGACCTGCAGGAAGCAACACCACACCTGTGGCGTGCGGTTATGACCGTCCGGGCTTCGGTCAGGATGGCCCGCGGTATGGTCGGGACAATGAATATTAAGAAAAATGGCATGATAAAAGCAATAGATTCAGGTTTTATGACAGCTACCGAGCTTGCCGATGTCATTGTGCGGACTACTGGTATTCCTTTTCGGACTGCACATCATATTGTCGGGGCAATTGCAAAGACAGGTTCGACTCCAACTCTTTTAATTCTTGATGAACTCTCATCAGAAATAATCCATGAGAAATTAAGCGATAAGGGTCTTACAGAAAAAGCTATCATGGAGGCTCTTGACCCTCTGGATAATGTCAGGAAACGAAAAGTAATGGGGGGTCCTTCGCCTCATGAAACGAAACGACAGATTGCTGTTATTAAGAAAAAGATCACGATAATTGAAAAAGATATTGGACTGTTTAATAAAAAAATAAATGAAGCATCAGATAAACTCACAAAAGCCTGCAAAAATTGTGCTTGATGAAAGGCAAATATAAATATAATTCATCGCATATATGAGTTGGGACTAAAGAGGCATTATCATGAACGAGGAAAAATCCGAGCAGATTATTATACCGGAAGAAAAAAAAGAACCCGGGTGCATTCCACAGCCTCTTCCTGACAACAAGCAAGCTTTTTGTGTGGCGCTACCAATATCAGGGGGAAGACCCCTAAAATTAATGGGAGATAATCCACATGATTTCATTTCATTCCTGAAAGATTCTTCCGTAGCCTGGTTAAATTTCCCGGTAAAAGACATCAAAAAGGATGCAGAAATTATTGCAATGTCCCTGGGATTCAGTTCTTCACTTGCGCCAACGATCTTATCCGGCTATCTTTCTGCCTATGAAGACAGGGATACGGAAATGGGATTGATGCTTCCTGCAGTTGCAGTAAAGAAATTTGATGTTCTTATAAGCCCGATACTTTTCCTTATAAGAAAAGATCTGATCGTCACAATTCATGAAGAGAACGTGACGCGTCTTGTGCGTCTTTCCCGTTATGCCGACGCTTTCATGAGAAAAATAAAGCCAAATCTAATATTGGAAGACAAATTGACAATAATCCTGACAAGACTTATAGATGAAAATATTAACAGGAATTTTGACCATTTACGACAAATTGAATCCCAGGGGGATGAATTGAGCAAGTTCCTTATGGATCCGATGACACCGCGTGCAATGATCGCTCCTGAGATACACAACATGAAACATGCCCTTATAAGTTATATGGATACGCTCTGGGCTACACTTGATGTAGTGAATTCACTAAGGCACGGCGACGCTGAATTAATGACCGACAGCCCAAAATTACTTGCCAGGATGGGAATTCTTGCAGATGATGTTAACAGGCATATTGCTCTTAGTGAACACATGTCAGATGTGCTTGCTTCAGGACTTGAAGTGCTTCAGAGCATATACAACAACCAGCTCCAGATATTAAATAACAGGCTGGCCCTTGTCATGACATGGTTAACTATATTAGGTACAGCCGTGCTTGTCCCGAATACAATAGCCACTGTTCTGGGAAATGCGGCTTTCGATATGGGGCCCAAAGACCAGGGATGGTATTTGATACTTATTATTTCCTCTACAATAATCGCGACCTGGGCAGCATATTGGTGGATAAATAAGAAAGGATTAATGCCAAAAGTAGTAGAATGATCATTTCTTCTTTGACATGAAATTTGAAATTGCCAGTATTATTATCACGATCAGACCAAGTATTAATACAACGGATAATACAGGTTGCCAAAGTGAACTTTTCTCTGGTGTTTTTTCAATTACCGGTGTTCCTGTAGCAGCTGGTGTGACAGTTGGTGTGATCGTTCTTGTAACTGTTGGAACCACAGGGGATACAGTGGATATGACTTCAGGTTTTTGAAGATGCAATAACTCAATTAATTTATTTCCCGGAATGTCTGTTGCCTCATAAAGAATTGTATTCCCATCCCGGCTCCACATGGGATTTCTCTGGTTGAAACCATTTTCTATAAGGCGCCTTTTCCCTGTGCCATCAGGATTAATGATAAATATCTTTTCACTGCTTGCTATCTGGGATTCGGTTGATACATAAAGAATACCATCCTTTCCCCAATTCAAATCATATTTCTTAAAAACATCATCTGTGACCTGTGTTATACCAGTGCCATCGGCTTTGGCAATGTACAATTGATCAATATTATTTTTGTCCTGTGATGCATATACAAAGGAAGCGCCATCCGGGCTCCACTGGGGATTCCATTGGCGTGAGTTATCTTCAATTACTATTTTTAGCCCGGTTCCATCGATATTTACTTCGAATATCTTTTCATAACCATTTTTACCCAATGAAGTAAATAATATATTTTTACTTGCTGGATTCCACGAGGCTGATCCCCAGAAACGGTCTCCTTTTACAGGCTCTCTTCCCTGGCGGATCATCTCATTGAGAAGTTTCCGACTTTTCGATCCATCCAGTGAAACAATGAATATTTTTTCGATCCCATCATTGTCATAGGACATATAAGAGATTTCATCTGTTAACCATTCAATGTCCCATTTTCGATTTGGGTCATTTGTCAACTGTTTTCTTTCTGAACCATCGGTCTTTATCGTGAAGATCTGCTGATTCCTTGATGTGTCATAAGAAACATATGCAATAGCGCTGCCATCCGGACTTATTGCCGTACTCAAGACCTCTTTATCAGTAATATTGGCTGTCGATGTGCTTTCTATAACAAGGTCAGCAGAAACTGGCGCTGAAAAAAACGATATCAAGAATAAATAAATAAATATATGTGATACTTTCATAAAACCCATCCGGTTATATATCTATTTAACATGATAAATGTTACGCTGTTAATATCTTTTTTTATTTTTAATAATTGATTATCTATCCAAAATCACCCAATGATCTTTGTGGTTCAATTTTTTTTTTATTTGTCTTGCCTGGCAACTCAACACTTCCATATTGTCCGCCACCACCGGGCTTTACCTTAACCTTTCCTTCCTTAAAAGCAATTATAGCGCCAATGACCCGTTCATCGACTCCTGAATTCTTTATATCCGCATCAATGAGAACTGCCACTTCAGACCCATATTGGCCAATCAGAGCATTCCAGACGCCCTGGACACCTTTGGTATTCGGGCCTATCCCCAGGGCTTTTGCGATTATTTCTGATAGCGGTATAATGTGAATATAGGGCGGCCTGTGATCGGGGTATTGCGGTTCATCAAAAGATGCAAGCTCATTTACTCTGTCTTTCACACCTTTTTTTATGGTTCCCCCGCATGAGCAGCTTTTCATAACGCTCTCCCTTATCGTATAATGCCTGAAGCATCGGATACATGCGCTCTCGTTGTATTTTCCTTCTTCTGGCGGCATTCCCACATTAAGAACAGGTTTTCTTCCTTTTTCCCGGATAATTGCCATTTTCAGTTCATCAAAACTTATGTCTTCCATTTCGAAACGGTTAAACTCACGGGCGAGCTTATTGACATAGGGGGAATGCGCATCGGAGTTTGAGAGGTATGTGAGGCATTTAAGTTCTGCAATCCTATCTGCATATGAAGTATCTGCGCTCAATCCAAGTTCTATGAAATAAATATTCTTTGCCATGTCCCCATAGCATTCTTTGAGTGAATTATGATATGCATACATGGCAGTCCATGGCGTGAAAGCATGCGCAGGCCCGATAAGAGCGCCGGCTGATATTGCAGCGTCCGCAATCTCTTTACCATCCAGCCTGACATTAGGCCTGCCATTAGAGTCTATATCTTTTGAATGGGGTTTTATGAATTCATACAACTCTTCTGCCTTGGAAATTGAAGGAATGATCAGGAGGTGATGAACCTGGTTTATGTCCTCGATCTCGGTTGTGAGGATGAAATTCGCATCTGTCTTTAGATCCGAATCTGGTGCTTTTAGCTTAAAGACACCGTTTTCTTCCTTTAAGGTCTTTATCTCACAAAGCCACTTTGGGTGGAGACAATCCCCTGTTGCCACAAGCTGGATACCTTTCTTCAAAGATTTCGAAGCTAAAGTGGGAAGATCCATTTTAGGGGACGTTGCCATGCTGTATTTTGAATGAATATGAAGATCAGCGTTTACTTGCATAGGGGACTAATCAACTGGAAAAGATATAGGGCTTACGTGTCAATTACCTCACAGCGTGAGGAGTTCACTGGCCTTTACCGGATAAAGAACTGGCTCTGGATGCTAAAAAGGGATTCAAGCCCGGGCGGGTACCGAACCATAGTTATTCCCCCATGGCATTACCCATGTTTGGTGTTTCTATATCATCCTGAACTTACGAGATTACCACGCAGGTTAGAAATGATCACCCGGTTTACTCTCCATTTAATATTTTAACATCAATGGCATTTATATGTTGTGATCGGATGCAAAAAAGAGCAGCTCCCAAACGCCTCACCTGGAGGCATAAGGGAATTGTTGTTCATACAATTATTCCGGCGAAGGTACCTTGCGAGCTCTCAGTTTGGCATCAATAAATTTCATCGCAAAATTTAAAAATTCACCTGAAAGCGTTCTCTTTCTTTAGATGCATTTTGATTCTTTATACGAGATATGATCCTTTTTTCAGGAACTTTATATGCCCATCCGCTGAAACTGTCTACATACAATATTTCCTCATTGTAATTCTCTTCTACAAATTGAACCTGCCCTTTGTGTTTTTCATTTGATCCGACATTGAATTCCACAACATCTCCTCTTGAGTATTTCATATATTCACACCTCCATCTTCTATTCAGTTTCCATTGCTTCCTTTTATACGGGTTACAAAGGATTACGCCCTTCGATAATTCTAAGCAATACCAGGATGATAGCAATGACCAACAATATGTGGATCAAGCTGCCAACCGCACCGGCCATTCCCAGGGCCCACAGTATCACCAAAATTACAACTAATGTCCATATTATATCCATGATTTAACCTCCAAGATTTATCCATATTTTTTGGCTGATTGTTTTCCATATAGATGCATATGTTGGGTGGTAAATCCCACTCCCGCGGTTCACACGATGGTAAACAATATACTGAATGAATTAATAGTATTTAAAAGTATCCAATCGTTCATTTAATTTTATACGGTAACCATGCTTGCCCCGGGATATACCGGATATCGATACCGTTATGTTTAAATAAGGCTTAACTTATGGATAATAATAATCTATCGAAAGTGGAAAATCCGTTTAATAATCACGATATAGTGGGAAACAGAAACCATTGAAAAAGGAGCTTGCCAATGACTGAAGTAAAAATTAATCTAAATTCCCTGGAGTGCCTGCCTAAATGCCAGACAGGGATCCGGGGACTGGATGAAATAACAGATGGAGGATTACCAAAAGGGCGTCCGACGCTGGTATGCGGAACTGCCGGGTGCGGTAAAACATTGTTAGCGATGGAATTTCTTGTGCGTGGGGCTGTTCAATATAACGAACCCGGAGTCTTTATGTCATTTGAGGAATCCTCCGAAGAATTGGTTCAGAATGTGGCATCTCTGGGGTTTGACCTGAACGACCTTGCAGCACGCAAAAAGATGTTCCTTGATTATGTTCGCATCGAAAGAAGTGAAATCGAAGAGACCGGTGAATACGACCTTGAAGGGCTGTTCATCCGCCTCAATCATGCCATAGATTCGATCGGGGCTAAGCGCGTAGTGCTTGATACCATAGAATCGCTCTTCGGCGGATTATCCAATGAAAGTATTCTGCGCGCCGAACTTAGAAGGCTTTTCCGCTGGCTGAAAGCAAAAGGCGTTACAGCGATTATTACCGGAGAAAAAGGAGAAGGCACACTGACAAGGCACGGGCTGGAAGAATATGTCTCTGATTGCGTTATCCTTCTGGACAACAGGGTGGAAGGGCAGATTTCCACCCGGCGTTTGCGCATCGTCAAATATCGCGGCTCATCACACGGCACAAATGAGTACCCGTTCCTTATAGATGAACAGGGCATGTCAGTGCTGCCAATCACATCACTTGGGTTACAGCACGATGTATCTACTGAACGGATATCCTCAGGCATCCCCCGTCTTGATACCATGCTTGGAGGTGAGGGATACTATTGCGGCAGTAGTGTTCTTGTCTCAGGTACTGCCGGGACCGGAAAAACCAGCATATCTGCCAGCTTTGCCAACGCGGCCTGCTCACGCGGCGAACGATGTCTCTATTTTGCATTTGAGGAATCCTCAGACCAGCTTACCCGCAATATGCGCTCAATCGGAATTGACCTTGAGCCATGGATAAAACAGGGTCTTCTGGATATTTACGCAGTGCGCCCCACGATTTACGGCCTGGAAATGCATCTTGTAAAGATGTACAAAATGGTAAGGGAATTCAAACCCAAAGTCGTTATCATCGACCCGGTTACAAATTTAATCGCTATAGGCAGTGATACCGAGGTCAAATCAATGCTATCGCGTCTTATTGATTTCTTAAAAGCGAACCAGATAACAGCCTTCTTTACAAACCTGTCGCATGGAGGTACTACCGAACAGACAGAATTTGGCATTTCGTCATTAATGGATACATGGCTTCTGCTGCGTGATATTGAAATCGGGGGGGAGCACAATCGCGGCCTGTACATATTAAAGTCCCGGGGCATGGCGCATTCCAACCAGATCCGCGAGTTCCTGCTGACCGATAAGGGAATAGACCTGGTTGATGTGTATCTTGGTCCGGCAGGCGTTCTGACAGGTTCTGCGCGGGCTGCACAGGAAGCGCAGGAGAAATCTTCTGAAACTTTGCGCCTTGAGGAGATCGAACGTAAGAAGCGCGGACTTGAACGCAAGAGCAAATCCCTGGAAATGCAGATTACAGCTTTGCGTTCTGAGTTCGAAGCGGCGCAAGAAGAAGTAAATAAACTCACCCGGCAAGAAGAAATGCAGGAGGCCACCCTGTCGCGAGTACGTGCAGAAATGGAACGTCTTCGCAAGTCAGATGCAAACAGGTCATAGATATCATGTAAAGGAGGACAGGAAATGAAAAACATAACAGAAACAGGACAGCAAACATCCGAAATACAGAAAGGGGATACATGGGAACTGAGGCTTTATGTTGCAGGACAGACGCCCAAATCCATGACAGCATTTGCCAATCTTAAGAAACTCTGTGAAGAACACCTTGCAGGAAAATACAGGATCGAAGTGATCGACCTGCTGAAAAATCCGCAGCTTGCCAGGGGCGATCAGATACTTGCGATTCCTACTCTCGTGAGGAACCTTCCTATGCCTTTAAAGAAAATAATAGGAGACCTCTCCAACACCGAGCGCGTTCTTGTTGGGCTTGATCTGCGCCCTCTCAAAGAGTAAGGAGGACAGACAGAATATGCTTATGGAGAAAGGGGGAATTCTATGAATGAAATAAAAGATGGTTTAGAAGAGTATGAACAGTCGCTCCAAAAGGGAGGAACGCAGACATATGTCCTGCGTTTGTACATTTCCGGGATAACACCCAGGTCTACACAGGCGATCGTGAACATCAAAAAAATATGTGAGGAAAATCTCAAAGGCCGCTATGAACTTGAAGTTATCGATATCTATCAGCAGCCAGAGCTTGCTAAAGATGCCGAGATAATTGCAGCGCCCACGCTAATAAAGAAACTTCCTCTTCCTTTGCGCAAACTTATCGGTGATATGTCTAACAGAGAACGTATTCTTGTAGGATTGGACTTGCGGCCCAGGTAAAATTGTCATGCAGAAAAAAGATAGATCACGTGAGGAACTTGCGCTTGAAGTTGAAAAACTTCGTGCACAATTAGCGGAAGCCGAAGAAACTTTACGCGCCATCAGGAGCGGCGAGGTGGACGCTTTTGTTCTCTCAGGGGAAAAAGGCGAGCAGGTTTTCACATTGAAAGGGGCAGAGCATCCCTACCGTATTCTCATTGAGGGGATGGAGGAAGGGGCAGTAACTCTTGGTGCCGATAATTCTATCCTTTACTGCAACAGCGGTTTTGCCCGGATGATGAAGACGCCGCTTGAAAAATTGATGGGCACCAGCATTTCGCACTTTATCTCGCCAGCCGATTGGGACGTCTTTGAGGAATTATTGCATCGGGGGGAGAGTAGCATTGGGGAAATATCCTTTGTGGCAGGGGATGGGACGCATGTGCCGATGTATCTCTCCCTCAATTCCCTGCAACAGGACGGGATGGCATTAATCAATCTTGTTGCCGTGGATCTGACAGAGCGCAAGAGGGCGGAGGAGGAGCTACGAAGGGCGCATGATGAATTAGAAATAAGGGTAGAGGAGCGGACAGCAGAACTTGTAACTGCCAACGAGGAATTGAATGCTGAAATCATGGAACGCGAGCGAGCGGAAGAGGCGCTGTCCAGAGCACACGATGAGTTAGAACTGCGTGTTCTGGAACGGACAGCCCAACTGCAAGAAGCCACCACAGCATCTATGGAAAGCGAAGAAAGATACAGGGAACTTGCTGAAAGCATCGGTGAGGTCTTCTATGCCATGGACAGGAAGCTAATATATACCTACTGGAATAATGCATCTGAAACTCTTACAGGAATCCTGGCTAAAGATGCTATTGGAAAATCTCTATTTGAGCTTTTCCCCGAGCTAAAAGGCACAAGAACGGAAGGATTGTACAGAGAGGTATTATTTACACAGCAAGTTCGTCATTTCGTGAGTAGATATCGGGCTGGAGAGAAGATCTTCACTTTTGAAATTAATGCCTATCCCTCTAGGTTGGGCCTTTCAGTTATCGCCAAAGATATCACGAAGAGCATGAGATCCGGGGAGCTGATCCGGGAGCAGGCTGCCCTTCTTGATAAAGCGCGTGATACTATTGCAGTGCGGGATTTAGAACACCGCCTCATCTACTGGAATAAGGGCGCACAGCGTATGTATGGATGGACGGCAGAGGAAGTCTTGGGCAGGAATGCAGATGAGCTTCTGTATAAAGAAGAATCATCGAAGCTGATCGAGGCCAAGAAAACCGTAATCGAGAAGGGGGAATGGATAGGCGAGCTGGACCAGGTGACAAAAAAGGGTAACGAGATTATCGTCGAGAGCCGCTGGACCCTTGTGCAGGATAGTAATGGGAGGCCGAAATCAATACTTATCATCAATACCGATATCACGGAGAAGAAAAGGCTGGAGGTGCAGTTCCTGCGGTCTCAGAGGATGGAGAGCATAGGCACTCTTGCAGGCGGTATAGCACATGATCTCAACAATGTACTGACGCCGATGATGCTGTCGCTTCAACTATTAAAAGAAAAATTCAAAGATGAGCAAAGTCAGAAATTGCTTACTATTCTTGAGCAGAACTCCTGGCGCGGAGCTAATTTAATAAAGCAGGTTCTATCTTTTGCACGAGGGATAGAAGGTGAACGCAATCCTCTTTTCGCAAATAACATCATATCTGAAATTGAGAAGGTCACAAAAGAGACATTTCCAAAAAATATCGAATTCAGAACTGATCTGAAAAAAGACCTCTTTACCATCTCAGGAGACGCTACACAGTTGTATCAGGTTATAATGAACCTGTGCGTGAATGCCCGCGATGCTATGCCGGATGGCGGTATCTTAAGCGTAACATCTTCGAATTTTTTTATTGATGAAAATTATGAAGGTATGCATTCAGAAGCTAAAGCTGGCTCTTACGTTCTCATTTCAGTTTCGGATACTGGAACAGGTATCCCTCCCAGGCTGCTGGAACGAATTTTTGAACCATTTTTCACCACAAAAGAATTTGGCAAAGGCACAGGACTTGGTCTTTCAACAGTACTTGCAATTGTAAAGGGCCACGGCGGATTTATAAATGTGTATAGTGAGGTTGGAAAAGGAACGAAATTCACGGTATATTTACCTGCGATTAAAACCGAAGTACAAAAAGAAGAAGAACAGCTTGAATTGTCTATTGGGCATGGAGAGTTGATTCTGGTTGCTGAAGACGAAGACTCAATTCGTGAAATTACCTCTTCGACATTGGAAAAGTACGGGTATAAAGTGCTTACGGCCAATGACGGTGCCCAGGCAGTGGCATTGTATGCTCAAAATAAAGATAGAATCAAAGTTGTTCTTATGGATATAATGATGCCTGTTATGGATGGTCATGCGAGCATCCGGGCGATTCATAAAATTAACCCTGAGGTTAAGGTTATTGCTGTTAGTGGATTAGCAGATAATGATGCACATGGAAAGTTTGGAAGTTCTCAGGCGAAGGCTTTTTTATCAAAGCCTTACACTGCGCACAGATTGCTAAAAGCCATAAATATCTGCTTGCATAAGCAGAACGATAATCTAATGCATGGAGGATTTCAATGAAAAAAAGGAGGATTATGAAGAAGGAAAAAATTAGCCAACCAACACCGGAATCAGAAGCCGCGCTGCGGCAGGAGTTAGTAGAACATTTCCGTGAAAAGCGGGAGATATTGCGGCAGCAGTGGGTGCAGCACATGACAGCCAAGGGATTGCTTGCCGGCCTGACGCAGGAAGAAATCGAAACCGAATCGATCACGATTTATGACACTGTTATCGTCTGTCTGGAAACAGGAGAGTATGAAGACGCCCAGACTTATGCAGCGCGCATGGCAGAACGCGGCGTGCTGCGCGGGATGACGACCGAGCAAATCATAGGCGGCTTACTCACTCTTCGCGATGTATACGGTCGCAGCCTGTTTGAGAGATATCAGCAGGATATGGAGGGGTTGTCTGCGGCATTGGACATCTACGAACCTGTCGCCAATAAGATTCTCTCCATCGTTGCACTCTCTTTCATCGAAGAGCGCGAAAAAATCGTCAGCCAGCAGCAAGAGGCTATAAAGGAACTCTCAACTCCGGTATTGCAGGTTCGGGATCAATTGCTCATCCTGCCGATTATCGGAGTCATCGACACCCATCGTGCCCGCCAATTAACCGAACAATTACTGCGTACAATCCGGGCCAAACGTGCCAAGGTCGTGGTTATGGACATCACAGGCGTTCCTGCGGTGGATTCCAAGATCGCCGGACACCTTGTGCAGACGGTTGACGCATCGAAGCTCATGGGCGCAACGGTCGTTGTTACTGGTATATCACCTGAGATCGCCCAGACTCTCGTAACCCTTGGCGTCGATATAGCAAAGATGAACACCGTAGGCGACCTGCAAGGTGGCATAGAAGAAGCAGACCAGCTGCTGGGCTACAAGACTATCAGAATAGAGCCCGAAACCAGCCTGAATCATCAAGAAAAAAAGGTGCAATAAGGAATGCTTGTCCCAATCCTCAAACAGGGAGAATATATTATCGCATCCATTCAGTCAGAGCTTAGCGATGCCGATTTGCTCAAGTTACGTGACGATCTGGTAAGGCGGGTAAGTGAGTTCCGCTCACGCGGGGTCATCGTAGACGTCACCGTGCTGGATGTGATGGACTCGTTCGCGACCCGTACCCTGCGCTCCATGGCGCACATGATAATGCTTCGCGGGGCAGAAACCGTCATAGTCGGGATACAGCCTGAGGTAGCGTTTTCGATGGTTCAGCTGGGCTTGAAGCTTGAGGGTGTAAAGACCGCGCTTGACCTGGAAGAGGGGCTGGCACTTCTGGATAATCGGATAAAAAAAGGAGATAAAAAGCTTGGAAAATGAAGTGTGTATTCCAATCAATTCCGAATTTGACATTGTTACTGCCCGCCAGAAGGGAAAGGAGATGGCTGTGCCGCTGGGTTTCTCAAACACCGAACTCACACTTATCGCTACTGCAATCTCCGAGGTAGTGCGTAACATCGTGGAATATGCAAGGAGCGGCGAACTCTGCCTGAACATTGTCCGGGAGGGAGACAAACGCGGCATTGCTGTAATCGCCTCTGACAGAGGACCGGGTATTCCCAATATTAAACTGGCTATGCAGGACGGCTACTCTACCGGGAAAAGCCTGGGGCTCGGTCTTCCTGGAGCCAAGCGATTGATGGATGAGTTTGAAATCGTCTCCGAAGTTGGGAAGGGAACGAAAATAACGATGAAGAAATGGGTGCAAAAAAATGTGCGATGATCAGTTACAGTTGATCGAATGGGGTTTTGCGGGGATACCGTTACGGGGAGAGGAGGTCTCAGGAGACAGTTATATTATCAAGCCGATCCCGGATGGCATCCTCATTGCGGTAGTGGATGGGTTGGGACATGGTTATGAAGCCGCAGCAGCTTCTAAGATCGCCATTACCACGCTGGATACTTATACTCACGAGCCTGTTATCATGCTGGTCAGGCGTTGCCATGAGGCCTTGAAGGGAACGCGCGGGGTAGTGATGAGCATTGCAAAGCTCAATTCTCATGATAAGATGATATCCTGGCTTGGGGTGGGGAATATTGAAGGCCTGGTGACAAGAGGGAATGGAAAATCAGTCATTTCACATGAGAGGTTACTGCTTCGCGGTGGAACACTGGGTTATCAACTTCCGACGCTAAAAGAATCCGTAATCCCTTTTATAAAGGGAGATACATTGATTTTCGTCACCGACGGCATTCGCAGTAACTTTGATAGCGGGATTAAACTCGAGGATATGCCGCAGAAAATTGCCGATTATATAATGGCACATTTTAACAGGGGTACGGACGATGCACTCGTGCTGGTCGTACGATCTAAATGCAAATAAAGAAAAACACGCTGGATGAATTAGAAAAACAATACGCTTCAACGCTAGTGGACTATCTTGCGGGAGGGGGAGAAACGGCTCTGGAGCGCGCGTATGAGCTCGGGCGAAAAGCAATAGTCGACGGGCTGGGTATATTGGATATCGCGGGGGTTCACCAGAAAGCGCTGGTCAGGGTTTTACCCAACACTCTGCAAGATCAGACCCTGAAGCAAGCAGCGCAGTTCTTTGCAGAGAGCATCGCGCCCTTTGAAATGACATTTCGCGGTTTCCAGGAATCTATGTCCAGGCTTCACGACATGAACAGGACGCTTGAACAGTCTGAGATGAAATTCCGCTCTGTGGTACAGGCGGCAAATGATGCAATTATTTCAAGCGACAGCGATGGAAACATCATTTCATGGAACAATGGCGCACAAACCATCTTCGGCTATTCTGAAAAGGAATTGATGGGAAGACCTGTTACCATCCTCATGCCTGAACAATATAGAGAAATTCATATAAAGGAATTTGAGCGCTTGCGGTCAACAGGGGAATATAAGAATAAAGGAAAAACGCATGAATCCCAGGGTTTAAGAAAAGATGGATCAGAGTTCCCGGTTGAGATATCCATCGCTATCTGGAAAACAGGCGAAGGAACATTTTTCACATGTATCCTCCGCGACATCACGGAACGTAAGAAAGCCCTGGAGAAAATACGGGAACAGGCCTCCCTTCTTGATAAAGCACATGATACCATTGCAGTCCGGGATTTAGAACACCGTCTCATCTACTGGAATAATGGTGCACAACGCCTGTATGGCTGGACAGCGGAAGAAATCATAGGCAAAAATGCTGATGAGCTTCTATATAAAGACTCATTCCAGCTCAGTGAAACCAAAAAGAGGGTGCTTGAAAATGGAGAATGGACAGGCGAATTGCATCAGGTAAAGAAAGACGGCAAAAAGGTCATCGTTGAAAGCCGCTGGACTCTGGTACGAGATAACGAAGGAAAGCCAAAATCGATACTTATTATCAACAGCGACATTACGGAGAATAAGAAACTTGAGTCGCAGCTATTACGAGCGCAGCGGATGGAGAGCATAGGCACACTTGCAGGTGGAATAGCGCATGATCTCAACAATGTGCTGACGCCGATGATGCTATCTCTGCAACTGTTAAAAGAAAAATTCAAAGATGAACAGAGCCAGAAATTGCTTACTATTCTTGAGCAGAACTCACAGCGCGGAGCTGATCTGATAAAGCAAGTCCTGTCTTTTGCGCGGGGCGTCGAGGGTGAACGCAATATTCTTCAGGCAAAGCATATTATCACCGAAATCGGGAAGGTCGCAGAAGAGACATTTCCAAGAAATATCGAAATTCGAACCAATATACAGAAAGATCTTTTTGCCATCTCAGGAGATGCCACACAACTACACCAGGTTATGATGAACCTGTGCGTGAATGCCCGCGATGCAATGCCGGATGGTGGTATCTTAAGCATCACAGCTTCGAATTTTTTCATTGATGAAAATTATGAACGCAAGTATGCCGAAGCTAAAGTTGGTTCTTACATTATCATTTCAGTCTCGGATACCGGAACCGGTATCCTCCCCAGGATACTTGACAGGATTTTTGAACCGTTTTTCACGACAAAGGAGTTTGGCAAAGGCACGGGACTTGGTCTTTCAATAGCATTTGCAATTGTGAAGAGCCACGGCGGATTCATCGATGTGTATAGTGAGGTTGGAAAAGGAACGAAATTCAGTGTATATTTGCCTGCGATTAAAACCGAAGTACAAAAAGAAGAAGAACAGCTTGAATTGTCTATCGGGCATGGAGAGTTGATTCTGGTTGCTGAAGATGAAGGCTCAATTCGTGAAATTACCTCCTCGACATTGGAAAAGTACGGGTATAAAGTGCTTACGGCCAATGACGGTGCCCAGGCAGTGGCATTGTATGCTCAAAATAAGGATAAAATCAAAGTTGTCCTTATGGATATAATGATGCCGGTCATGGATGGTCATGCGAGCATCCGGGCGATTCATAAAATTAACCCTGAGGTTAAGGTTATTGCTGTTAGTGGATTAGCAGATAAAGATGCACATGGAAAGTTTGGAAGCACAGAGGCGAAGGCTTTTTTATCAAAGCCTTACACTGCGCACAGATTGCTAAAAACCTTACACGAAGTTATATGTACAGAATAAGATATTGATGAAATGGAACATATCTAAAACAACAGGTGAACGTGGTATGCAGGTCAAAATACTGGTTGTGGATGATGAGAAAGGTATAGTCAGCGCCTTGAAGATGTCCCTTGAATCAGATAACTACAAAGTTATTGAAGCGTACACTGGTGACGGAGCGATCCGAAAAGCGTGCAGCGAAGCTCCTGATTTAATATTATTAGACATCATGCTTCCGGACGTGACCGGTTATGAGATATGTAACAAGATCAAAAAACATCCATTGACCAGATCGATCCCGATTATTATGCTGACAGGGATGGGTGAGACAGGTAGAATCGCAGGCCTGGAATTAGGGGCAGATGACTATATTACAAAACCATTTGATCTAAATGAACTTAAAGCGAAAATTCGTACCGTGCTGCATACTACTTTTTCTCATCGATAGGCAGTGAGAAGGTGAAAGTGCTGCCTTGCCCGTATTTGCTTTCAACCGTGATCTTACCACCATGGAGCTCTACAAGCTGTTTGGTAATCGCAAGTCCAAGACCTGTACCCTCGTATTTTCTGGATGTTCCCGAATCAAGCTGCTCAAACTTCTGGAAGAGTCTTCGTAATTCTTCTTCCTTAATTCCAATGCCTTTATCAGAGACTGATATTTTTACCATGTCGCCTTCTCTTTTTGCTGACACAGTAACAATCCCCCCTTCTTGCTTGCTGAATTTTATCGCGTTGCCCATCAGGTTGAAAAGTATCTGCTTGAACGCCCGCCTGTCAGCCTTTATAGACTTCAGTTCCGGGTCAAATTCTTTTTCAATGATTAAATTATGTTCTTGTGCATTCTCTTTGAAAAGCTTGAGTATATCATTTAATATTTCAATAACAAATATTTCCTCAAGAACCAATTCCAGCTTTCCAGCTTCTATTTTAGCAAGGTCCAGAAAATTGTTGATGAGGTCAAGCAGGTGTTTGCCGCTTGCAAGAATATTATCCACAAAAAAGCTCTGTTTCTGATTTAATTTACCCTGGGTATTCCCCCGCAAGATTATTGAATATCCTATAACTGCCGTAAGAGGCGTCCTCAGTTCATGGCTCATGATTGTCAGAAACTCTGACCTGGTTTTGTTTGCACTTCTGAGACGCTCATTCTCAAGACCCAGTTCTATCAATTTTTTGCGCTCTGTGATATCCTCCATCGCGAGGAGGATCATATCGGCGCCCGCTCGATCAAGTCGGCAGGCATTGAGCGACATCACCTTTTTCCCTATATCAGGAAAATCCTGCTCAACTTCAAAATCCTTGAACTGGTTTTTCCTGGAAATAATTTCCTCAAGTAATTCTTTCAGCCTGGGAATATTCCACAGGCCGTTCCCTAATTCATATAACGATCTGTCCTTAGTATCTTCTATCGGGATCTTGAACGTTTTATAAAAAGCATGATTCACCTTTTTCACTTTCTGATATGAATCAAGGATCACAAGTGGTTCTTGTATTGTATCTATGATGCTCTCGGCATATGCAAGAGCGTCCTGAATGGCTTCCCCGGTCCTCTTAAGTTCTGTAATATCGCTCATGACTGCCCGACAATAGCTGGAATTCCCCTCTCCATCCTGGACTGGTATGCTTTCTAATTGTATATCGAACGAAACTCCCTTCTTATCCACAAGTTTGAGTTCGCAGGCCTGTTTGAGATTGGTCCTGAAAACATGCCGCAAGTACAGATAAAACACATCCTTACTGCCCGGGGAAATAAAAAGCGAAAATGGTTTCTTGATCAAAAAGCTTCTTTCCACACCCAATTTATTTGCTGCTGTGAGATTGACTTCTATGATAAGCCCATTTTTATCAAAAGTAAAATAACCAACGGGGGCAAAATCATACAGATCAGAATATCTGTTTCGCGACTCTTCGAGTTCCCTCTGAGCCCTTTGAAGTTCTTCGTTTTGCATTTCCAGTTCGATCTGGTGAACCTGAAGTTCATGGATCAAACTCCGGGCATCCGTAATAGATAGTCCGGAAATATCCTCACGTTTTCCCTGCAGAGCATCCTCTGCCCGTTTTCTCAGGTCAGATATTTTTTCGGAATAAGTTTTTTCTCCTTTCACATCTCTATCCCCAGATTTTATAGTTCACCCTTTCCCTGCTCGCTGCGTGATGTCTTCAATGGCAAGAAGTATCATCTCTTTGCCTTTCCCCTCCTGATATATCCGGCGGGCATTGAGCATCATTCTCTTGTAGCCGAGGCGCAGGAACTCGTAATCAACCTCGAAATCATTGAAAACCGAGTCCCTGAGTATGATCTCCTCCAGAAACTCTCGCAACTTTGGAATATCCCATTGATGGTTGCCTATTTCGTATATGAATTTGTTTTCGGTATCTTCTCTGGAAACCTGGAAAGTCTTATAGAAAGACCGGTTCGCCGATAATACCCTGAGGTCTTTGTCCAATATTATAAGCGATTCGCGCACCGTATCCACTACGCCGTCAGCATATATCCGGGCATCTCGTTCCATTTGCTCCATCCGTTTTCTCCGGGTAATATCAATGAATGTAATGACTGCGCCATCGATAATATTCTCTATAGTTCGATAGGGCAAAATCCGCATTAAATACCAGAGATTTTTTAAATTCTTAATTTCTTTTTCCTGGAAAACCAGTGTGTCGAGTACGATCTTAACATCTTTGACCATATTTTCATATTCCAGATTGGACACTATGTCACTTATCGGGCGCCCAATATCTGTTTTAATAAGATTGATTATTTTGGTGACAGCAGGGGTAAAACCTTTGATATGAAGGTCATTATCAAGAAAGATCGTTGCAATTTCTGTGCTGGCAAGCAAGTTGTTCATATCGTTAATGACCCTTGAGAACTCCTCTATCTTGACCTGATGTTCAGCATTAAGAGTCATCAGTTCCTCATTGATGGATTGCAGCTCCTCCTTTGAGGCTTCCAGTTCTTCATTGGCGCTTTGCAATTCCTCGTTTGAAGACTGAATTTCCTCGTTTGATGATTTGAGTTCTTCGTTGGAGGTTTCAAATTCTTCTATGGTTGCTTGAAGATTTTCTTTTGTGGATTTCAATTCCTGTTCCAGTTCAGACACATGTTCATTAATATGTTTTGAAGTATGGGTTTTTTTGGCTGGCCTTGAAGGTTCAAGAGACCGGACATCCTCAAAAATGACCATTATAAGTCCCTTCATGGCCTCAGGTTTTACAATAGGTTTGACGACCAGGTTAACTTTTTGGACATCTCCATTGGTCTTTACATACAAATCCTTAAAGACAATGTCCTTTTTCCGGGTGATGACTTTACGAATGGCTGCGTTCAATTCAAGTTTCAGGCCTTCGCGCGCCATTTCTAAGATATTAAAACTGGCTCTTCCCGGGGCTGGTTCCAGGTATTTTCCGGTTTTACCATGAATATAGAGAATGTCCCCTTTTTCATTTATTATAACACATGAAGGGACATAGCTCTCAAGCAGTATCTTTTCAGTAAGTTCGCCGATGCCTCTGGGTTTTGGGTCAAATGTTTCTTTTATTTCATTGATTTCACGTGGAGCAATATGGATAAAATCCCCCATCAATGGTAAAGCTGCCAATCCCTTGCGTTTAAAGATTTTCCCTTTTCTATCCAGAACGGAAAACAGGTCTGTAAGTTCACCTATAGTTTCGGAATTACCCAGAAAAAGAATCCCGTCCTGGTTTAAGGAATAATGGAAAAGGCGCAATAGTTTTTTCTGCAACTCAGGGCCAAGATAGATCAACAGATTCCTGCAACTGACCATATCCAGCCTGGAAAAAGGTGGATCTTTGATGATATTTTGAGGAGAAAATATTACCATTTCCCTGATTTCCTTTTTGATCACGCAGGTATCAGGATTTTTTGTAAAAAAACGCTGTAAGCGTTCATGGGTTACATCAGCAGCAATACTATCTGGATAAACACCTGCCCGGGCAATTTCAATGGCGGTCTTATCCACATCTGTGGCAAAGACCTGGACTTTGAGATCATTTTTTGTCTCATCCATATACTCCTTGCAGACCATGGCGATAGAATAAGCCTCTTCACCCGTGGAACAGGCTGGAACCCAGACCCGCACAGCATTCTTATTTTTAAACAGGTCGGATATTTCTTTTTTGAGTACTTCAAAGGCCTGCAGGTCTCTGAAAAAATTGGTGACCCCGATCAAAAGATCTTTGTAGAGCGTTTCTAATTCATGGGGGTTTTCACGCAGATAACGGACATAATCAGATATATTGTCAATCTGGTGGATGTTCATCCGCGTTTCAATTCTTCGGACGATCGTACTTTGCTTGTAATGGGAAAAATCATGTCCTGTCTGGTCTCTTATCAGGATGATTATTTTTTGTTGTGAATTAGTGAAGTTGGTTGCGTTATCGGGTTTTCTTGCGACTTGAATGGAAAATTGTTTTACATATTTAAGAAGCTGCTGCGGCATTTTCTCAGGAGGCAGAATATAGTCCACAAGTCCGGTGGCTATGGCGCTTACTGGCATACCGTCATAAGCGGCCGATTTTACATCCTGGACCATGATCATACCGTTCTCACCCTTGACAGCTTTTAAGCCCAGAGTTCCTTCAGTTCCGGTTCCTGACAGGATTATACAGATAGCTTTTTCTCTTTTGTCATCGGCCAGGGACCGGAAAAAGAAATCGATAGGATGCCTTATCCCCTGGCGCAACACAGATTCCAGTAAATGAAGTATTCCACGAAGTATTGCCATATCTTTATTGGGCGGTATGATATAGACATGGTTTGGCTCAACCTTCATACATTCTTCCACCTGGAATACTTCCATCTTTGTATATCTCTTCAATATTTCAGCCATGAGGCTTTTAGAAGCTGGATCAAAGTGCATGATAATAACAAAAGCCATTCCGCTGTCAGAAGGCATATTGGAAAAAAATTTCCCTAAAGCCTCAAGCCCACCCGCAGAGGCGCCTATACCTACGACAGGGATGTTATCATCCAAATTGTGAGATTTCCCGGTCCCGGAATTCTTGCCTATTTTGGATTGTTCTTGTTTTTTGGTCATGATCACAATAACCAGGTTAATCCATATCGTGAGTCCGTTTTAACCTCATTTTTATTCTTGCCTCTAATTCCCTCGGGTCAAAGGGTTTTACCATATAATCATCTATCCCAAAACCTATTGCTTTGAGCTTATCATCTACACTGCCCTTGGCAGACAAAATTATTATTGGCAAATCCTTTGTGGAATCATGTTCTTTTAATTCTTTGCAGACCATGTAGCCATCCATTTCAGGCATCATGATATCCAGGACCAGGATGTCAGGAGATCTGGCAAAGACCATCCCCAGAGCTTCTTTTCCATTTGCAGCTTCTAAAATCTCGTATTGATCATCTATAGAATATCGGATAATGTTAACAACATTTTTATCATCATCCGCAATTAGTATTTTGATTTTCTTTTCAACTATTTCTTCTTCATTTTTTAAGAACCAGATTTTTGCAGTGCCTATCTCTTCGCTATCAACCAGGTTTTGTTCTTTCATTCCATCCAGGTACTTCAGGGCTGTTGCCTTGCTCATATTTACCCTGGCGACTATCTCGGTAGTTGTCATTTTTCCAGTTTTCAGTATGTTAAGCAATTCTTTTTCTCGCCAGTGCATATTTCACCATTTAGTTTGTGTTTAAATTTAAATGACCTTATATTGGTTTATGACTATTAACCTTTGCGTGCTGAAGCAAGAATGATTCCAGCGAGATGATGTGGCAAAATTCATGAAAATGTTAAAGAAAAAATGTTAGATAAACAATTACAAAAATCTCAAAAAATGGAAGATAATAAATTATCTTCTATTTCTTACAGCTATCAATAACAGTCCAACTATTCCTGTTCCCATCAAGACTATAGTACTCATTTCCGGTACTGGAGATGGCGGTGTTAGAGTTGGTGTTGGTGATGTTGGTGTTGGAGTTGGTGATGTTGATGTTGGAGTTGTTGATGTTGGAGTTGGACCGGTGCACCCGGTCGTGTCGATGTTGTCGTTAATCAAGGTCACCGCACCATTTCGCGCCAGAGCTCTCCCTTTTAGAGTGACGCCATTATTAATTGTGATGCTTTCGAGTGCGATAATAGTTCCTTTGAGCGCAGTGGTTGTACCCAGAGTTGCGGAGCTGCCGACCTGCCAAAATACGTTGCATGGTGAGCCGCTATTGTTTACGATCACAGACGAGCCGCTTGCGGTCGTGAGGGTGCTCCCCATCTGGAATACCCACGCCGCATTGGAGTCGCCCTGGGCGTCGAGAGTGAGTGTCCCGGTCAACTGAGCCGACGACGAAAAACGATAGACACCTGGAATTAACGTTAGTCCGCCCAGGTCCTGGCCAGTCAAGTCGACATCGTAAGCCTGGCCTGCCAGTGTATTGTACGCGGTGGTGGCATCATTCTGAGCCCCAGGCGCTACCGCATCCGCTGCGTGCAGCGCGGTGTAGCTCCCCGGCGGAAAGCCAGTGATCGAATCCGCATTGTTTGGCCAGATACCAAGATCTCCGATGATGACGGTCGGACCGGTATTGGTTACCGCCGAGGCCCCCAGGACCCCGAAACTTGTTGCCTGGCCCAGTGGCGGCGCAGTCGCGGCCAGCGCTGAATTGGTTTGCGCCAATAAAAGAATCGCAGCGAATCCCACACTCATAAGTGATAATTTTATTTTATTATTCATTTTGTTTTCTCCTTATTTTACATTTCCGGTTCTTTCAGAGAACTATCGGCAAAAAAAATCTAGCCAACACCCCGGTTTATTCTTCAATTTAGGTGTATAACATTAATGGCATTTATATGTTTTGATACTCATAACCATAATGCGTTTCTTATTATCCTGGCAATCGTCTTTTTAAGAGGACTTCAACATTACGAGCAGCATTTTGAACTTCTGCCCGGCTTTTACAGCATGCGGCACATTTGCTGGCATTATTATCAACTGTCCTTCTTTCAAATCGTGATATTTTCCCCCGATGATAAAATGTCCTTCTCCTTCAATAACCTGGACCACGGCATCAAATGGCGCAGAATGCTCGCTTAACCCCTGTCCTGCATCAAAAGCAAATAATGTTATTGTGCCTGCCGGATTCTGTTTCAGGGTCTTGCTGACAACTGAGTCCGGGCTATATTCAATATGTTCTTTTAGAATTATGGGTAGAGACATAAGGATTCACACATTAAAATTGTTCTCAATCCTAGAAATAATCTTTTATCCAGAAATCTGCCATAAATTCTATCATCGTATGTTATACATTATATGTTAATTTAACTTATTTCTTATATCTTATAGTCATTAAATTTATATATTATAGAGTATTGTTAGGATACTGGCCTTAAACAATACGGAAAGAGGTAATAAGAATGGTTGAAAAATATAATAAAAATAGAACTGGGAATAACACATTTATACAGGACAGGACATTAAAGACATAGGAGGAGAATTATGGAACCGATTAGTGCACATGAATCAATAATAAAAATGCATAATATATTGCATAAAGATAATGTAACGAACTCTTTTGATAGGGCCCAGGCTCAGGGAAAACGCTGTTCATTCTGTGAACAGGGGATAAGCTGCCAGCTTTGCAGCAACGGCCCATGCAGGATAAAGCCAGGAGCAGAGCGCGGTGTTTGTGGCATAGATGCCGATGCAATGGCAATGAGGAACATGCTGTTCCTGAATACCATGGGTACAACGGCATATACTTACCATGCAAAGAGTGTTGCCAAAACACTCAAAGCGACAGCCTCGGGTAAAACGCCTTTCCAGATAAAGGATGAAGCAAAGCTTAAAAGTTTTGCCGGGAAGATGGGCTTAAAAACTGACGGTAGCGCAAAAGATATCGCAATTGCATTGGCAGATGCGATGACTGCTGAAATAAACTCTGATTCTGACATCGAGCTTTCAAATGTTCTTCGATTTGCCCCGAAGTCAAGGATAGAACTCTGGAGAAAACTTGGAGTACTTCCAGGAGGACCACTTCATGAGGTCATGGATGCTACCACAAGCGCGATGACAAATATTGATGGCGATTATGTTTCGCTTGCAAAAAAGGCATTGCGTCTTGGCATTTCCTGTATTTACGGCTCACAGATACCGCTTGAGATGGGACAGGACATACTTTTCGGAACGCCCCAGCCACATGCAGTCAATGTGGATCTTGGAATTATCGACCCAACTTATGTAAATATTGCGGCAAATGGTCATGAACCTTTTATCGGCGCGGCTCTTATCAAAGCTGCCCATGAGGTAAAAAACCAGGATGCTGCAAAGAAAGCAGGAGCAAAAGGACTACATATCATCGGCTCAATCGAAACAGGACAGGAACTCATCCAGAGATTCCCTATAGACGATGTATTCGTTGGCATGACCGGGAACTGGCTGTCTGTCGAACCAGCGCTTGCAACAGGCGGCATCGATGTTTTTGCCATGGATATGAACTGCTCGCCTCCGGGAATGGGCGAATACCAGGATAAATACAACACTAACCTTATTTCAGTCTCAAAACTCGTCAACATTCCGGGTATGAAAGACCAGATCGTTTATAAACCGGAAGATGCAGCAGCTCAGGCACAGAAACTCATAGATATCGCGATTGGGAACTTCAATAAAAGAAAAGGAAAGGTCACAAATCCATCAAGCAAGAAGCAGAATGCGCTGATCGGTTTCTCGACCGAGGCATGCCTTGGGGCACTTGGCGGTACTCTTGACCCGCTTCTTGATGTTATCAAGAAAGGAACGTTAAAAGGAGTAGTGGCACTTGTCAGCTGCACAACGCTGCGTGACAGCGGCCAGGATGTAAATACATTGAAAATGGCCCGCGAACTAATAAAACGGGATATACTTGTGATCAGCGCAGGATGCGGAAATGCCGCACTTCAGGTCGGAGGACTTACCACTCTTGAAGCAAAACAGGAAGCAGGTCCAGGTCTCAGGGCGGTATGCGAGCTTCTCAAGATACCTCCGGTCCTGAGCTTTGGAACATGCACGGATACAGGAAGAATCACGCTTCTTGTGACAGCGGTTGCTGATGCACTCGGCGTTGACCCGTCCCAGCTTCCAGTTGCAGTGACAGCGCCGGAGTATATGGAACAGAAAGCCACGATCGATGCATTATTTGCCCTGGCTTTTGGACTTTATACCCATGTGGCGCCTCTTCCTCCGGTTGCAGGCGCACCACGCCTCGTGAAACTCCTTACCGTAGACCTTGAAGGAATCACTGGTGGAAAGATTGCCGTAGAGACAGACATGGTTGAAGCGGCAAAAGGCATAGAGGCACATATAATGAAGAAAAGGTCAGCCCTGGGATTGCCAGCGTAACATCCCACAGAGTAATAATGGTGTGCCGGCCTCCAGGCGCACCATATATTTATGGTATATTAATGATAAATTAACATGAGGTGGGTTAAAAGATGATCAAGGGGTTCATAGGAATAGCTATTATACTATTCTTGACAGGATTGTCTGCTGCTGCTGAAAACGCATGTGTGGGCTGTCATACATCGGTCGGAGCAACATATGGGATAATCAATGACTGGAAAGAGAGTAAACATGCTTTAAATAATGTAACATGTGATAAATGTCATGGGGCAGTGAATGGGGATAAAGACGCAATAGGTCATAACAGTTTCCTGATCACACAGACGCCATCACCATCGGACTGCGCAAAGTGCCATCCGGGCCAGGTAAGTCAATTCACTGCAGGAAAGCATAATCTTGGCTGGACAAAGATGATTGTTGCAGCCCGTTATAAGGCAATCCCGGATGACAAAATGCGGGCAAGTATGTGTGAGGGGTGCCATAGCATTGGAAAAGTTTATGCTGACGGCTCAGTAGGGAAATGCGACTCATGCCATACAAGGCATGTATTCAGTAAAGTTGAAGCACGCCAGCCAGAAGCATGTGAGACCTGCCACATGGGACTTGACCATGAACAGATAGAATACTATAAAAAATCAAAGCATGGCATGATCCAGGAGACGAACAGGACAAGCGCACGCGCACCGGCTTGTATTACCTGCCATATGGATGGTGGAACGCATGATGTGAGCCAGGGGATAACCATAGGAACAGTATCTCAGGGGGCTTTCCTAAGCGATAATAGCAGCCAGGATAATTATGTAAAAGACAGGAATGGCATTGTCATGAGGGCAATAACACAGGAAAAATTCGATACGAACCGGGAAAAGATGCTTTCAATCTGTATACGCTGCCATTCCAGGAATTTTGCAAAGAGTACACTTGAGAATGCTGATGACATCAAAGTACAGGCCGATAAAAAAGTAGGAGAAGGTATAACAATAATCGAAGGACTTTATAAAGATGGTTTGCTTGACCCCATGCCTGAAAACAGGCCGCCAAATCCCGTTACTGGAAATAATCTTACCCTCACAGGACAGCAGACATATTCAAATACCTCAGGCATTGAGGCTGAGTTCTTTGAGATGTATAAATATGCACTTGTCCACTCATGGAAAGGGGCGTATCACATGAACCCTGACTATGCACACTGGTATGGCTGGGCGCAGGTGAATCTGGATCTTAATAAGATCAAATCCCAGAACAGGACATTGCGCAGGATAGCAGAGCTTGAGAAGACCAAAAGTCCTAAAGCAGTTCCGGGATTCGAAGCAGCACTTGTGTTCGGATTAATAGTTTCTTTGATCCTGGTCCAGAAGAGAAAATAAGAAGAAATTATGCATAGAAATGCCCCTGCAATAGGCTGCGGACATGGTTTGTTATGCGTAGTCGAAGATCGCAGATTGGCCAAATATTGAGGTTCAGGGAATTACTCTGAATTCGCCTGTTTCTGAACCCATTATTAATTTTTTTAATCAGCTTTTTTACCACTATATGTTTTCACCAGTGGAAATAGAATTCCCCTTTTTACTAAGACTTCCCTTATCAAATGTTCGTTGGCGCCATCGTAAATATTTTTATCTGCAATAATAATTGCGTCGGCAGCATCTTCAAACCTTGAATTAATATTTAAATTAAAATTACTTTCAATGATCAATCGGATGGCGTTATCCCTTGCAGCAAGCCTTCTTACTTTGACCTTGGAAGCCCCGCCCATTTGCAGATATATATCCCACAGAGTGGCAGACCATATTTCTCCATCCCTATCACAGCTCCCCAATCCAAGGAAATCTTCTGGATAATGCTTTTTGCTGTCCACCCTGCTCACGCAATTTCTCATTTTCCCAACACCGTTCCAGTCCCCGACGCACTCACGGTTAAAACCACCATTTATTTCAGCAAAATAACATGCAGCAAAAAAATCACAAAATCCTTCTGCGATAGGGCAGGTATTCCAGTTTTGCCCAAAACCCTGCACCTGTTCATCCAGCATGACATGGCAGTATTCATGAAGAATTATATCAGCATCCTCCGCATCATCTATATACCACGTACCGAAAACCAATTCCCTGTTATCCGGATTGTAATATGAGTTATCCACGAAATCTCCCTGAACATTCACTTTGATGATCTTTCTGCATAAGTTCGTGAATCCAAGGTCCTTTATATATCGATGCGCCTCAGCGATATGATAATAAACCATTACTTCCTTGAAGCCCGGATCTGACCTCGAATAATTAAAAATCAAATTCTGTTCCTGTGCTCTATTCGGTGTGATACATGTATCGACATCCACCCCCCTGAGATAACCTGATCCGTCCAGATCCCTCAATACAACTGTGGAATAAGCCCTGTCCGGGATCTCGGATTCATGAGTAAGACTCGTATCCCCGAGAGCAACCACAGGATTTGGAATAAAGACCTTTCCTCGACCTGTTGCCTTAAGTAACACATCCAGAATATCCAATATTTTGCCAGTATTGCAGTCGACAAATACATGCCATTCCTCAATTGGGTTAATACAAGAAACTGCAATTTTCCATGCTGCATAGTACTTTTCCTTTTTTGAATAAATGACCAGTTCTCCAGAAACGTTTCCTGAAAGTCTTTTTTCCGCGTTAAGAAAATCAATGGCAATGCGAATTGCTTCTTCCTGTAAGATGCCTTTTTCCCAGGGTTCCACATAAAGGTCGGGGTGATAACATATATCGATTTTTTTGACCAGGTTATTTTTATCCATATGAACCGAACTAAAAGCATTGTGAACAGGCAGTTCATCGACAAACTGCTGGAATATAACATGACATCCCCCAAGACTTTCTGCCTTTTTGATTAAAGTTAAATCCTTTAAATTTTCCTTCATTTTAAATAATTTTAAATTATCAAGAAGAAATTTTTGTGCCATTCTTTCCGGGTCTTCTCCTATCTCAACAGATAAAATTCCGCATAAATGAGAGGGAATTCCTCTTTTATCCCATATAACATGGAGGCTCCGGTCAAGCCTTTTCAACTTTTCCAGGGCATTCAACTGGGATTTTGTGGGCTTAATTGGTTTTATCCCCCCTATCTTATGCCTGGTGGCATTAACCATGTTTAACCAGCCTCAACACAGGATTAATGAAAAGTATCAATGGTATTATGAATTTTATAATCAGCATAAAAACCCAAATCTTTATCAATTTATACATAATATATAAACTTATGGGAGAAAAGGCGTCATTGAAACGTGAGCTAGGGCTTCTTGAAGTCACTCTTTCCGGCGTAGGTATCATCCTTGGCGCGGGAATCTACGCGCTTTTAGGGAGAGCATCCGGTCTTGCAGGGAATTCCTTATGGATGTCATTTGCTATCTCGGCATTAATAGCGATATTCACCGGATTGAGTTACGCAGAACTCTCATCCATGTTTACAAAAGCAAGCGCAGAATACGAATATACTTCACATGCTTTTGGAAAAAGGCTGGCTTTTATTGTCGGCTGGCTGATAATCTTAAGCGGAGCGATCGGGGCTTCAACTGTGGCTCTCGGATTCGGAGGCTATTTCAAAGTATTATTCAATATGCCTATAATTACCTCGGCGTTTGTCCTGATAATTGCTCTTTCTTTTCTCCTTTTCTGGGGAATAAAAGAATCGGCACGGTTCGCAATTATCTCTACACTTATTGAGACATCAGGGCTTTTGATTATCATATTCATAGGAGTTCCTTATCTTGGAAAGGTTGATTATTTTGAAATGCCTCTGGGAATGGCCGGGGTTTTCCAGGCTTCAGCATTAGTTTTTTTTGCATATACAGGTTTTGAGAGCATCGTTAAGCTCTCGGAAGAGACGAAATCTCCTGAGAAAACAATTCCGAAGGGATTGATATTTTCCATTTTGATCAGTGTGGTGCTTTATATTCTGGTGGCAATTTCTGCTGTGAGCGTTGTTGGATGGGAAAATCTGAGTAGATCAGATGCGCCTCTTGCAGACATTGCTTTTTCTGCTTTTGGGAGCAACGCATTTGTCTTTCTGACTATTATTGCTCTTTTTTCAACTGCCAATACCGTTCTTTTGATGATGCTGGGCTCGTCAAGAATAATCTATGGGATGGCTGATTCCTCACATCTTCCCAATATCCTTTCAAGGGTTCATTTTTTAAGGAGAACACCATGGATAGCCATAATAAACATAGCGTTGTTATCGCTGCTGTTCATCTTTGCAGGTGATATCGCATTCGTGGCAAACATTGCCAACTTCACTTTATTCGTTACATTTTTTGTGATAAATGCTTCCATGATCGTATTGAGGTACAAGGAACCAGATGTGAAAAGACCCTTCAGAGTACCATTTACGATAGGCGGGTTCCCGCTACTTGCTCTTTTGGGCATGTTATTCAGCGTATTCATGCTCTTCCAGCTTGAAGCGAAGGTTATTCTTGTAGGTATGGCGCTTGTAGTTGCAGGGGGATTGCTGTCTTTTGTGGAATGGAAGAAATGAATAACAAATTCCCGAATCAACTGGTGACAGGGGTCAGTTTTGGAATAACTTCGGGAGTGATCACAGCTCTTGGGATGATCGTTGGCTTGCATGAAGCCACTTCTTCAAGATTGGCGGTATTTGCAGGGATCGTGGTCATGGCAATAGCTGACGGAATGGCAGACGCCGCCGGCTTCCACGTTGTCGAGGAGGCTGAATTAGAGAATGGGAGAGCTAAGCATAATACAAGGGAAGTGTGGATGACAACCTTTTTCACATTTCTCGGGGTTTGCGGTTCTATACTGACTTTTGCCGTCCCGATTTTGATTTATGAGCTGGGATTTGCAGTTATTGTTGATATTGTCTGGGGGATATTGCTTATAGTTGCACTTAATATTTATATCGCAAAATTAAAGAATGAAAGCGCGATCAAACTTGTTATCGAGCATGTTTCCCTTGCTGTGGTTGTTATAACCATCTCGTATTTTACAGGAAAATTAATAGGTGGATGGATTCAATAATGTTCGTTGAACGCATAGAACAGGTGCTTCCATGCTTAATAGACCCATGGAAACTCCGGATAATCGCTCACCTTAATAGCCCACCGAATCTCAAAGAACTTGCAGAAACCCTGGATGCACGTTATTCCGAGAGTTTGGGCGTGGTCCTTGTACGTCTTGGAAGGCGCGAGGTTAATTTTTTCGCAAGCGGAAAAGTTACTATCAGGGAAGTGAATGATATTGAAGAAGGGAAAAAGCTTGTTAACTCAATACTTGCTATGGTTGCACAAAAACAATTGCTTAAAGAACAATAAATGCGATGAAAAGACATAAAATGCCTGGATTATGAATAATAAATGCATGTGCACATCAAAAAACACAGAAATATGCTGCCCCTCTGATGAAAAACTTCGCAAAGTTTGGCTCCTAGATCTGGAAAAAGAACATGACCCATTAAGACAAACCTCAAAAGAAATCGCCTGGAAACTAAAACTCCTCGCAAATTCCCACCGGATTGAGATCCTGCTGATGCTTGAGCAAAGAGAACATTGTATGGATGAGATGGCAAGAAAGCTAAAAGCCAAGAAGTCTTCTGTTTCCTATCATCTGATGATGTTAGAAAAAAATGGAATGATATGTAAAATAAAACGGTCACGTTTTGCATTTTATTCACTTTCTGTGAATGGAGAAAAAACGCTTTCGCTCTTTCGAAATTGATAAAACAGGTAAAAAAAAAGGTGTAAATTTACACCAATTTCTTTATCGGGTGGGCTTCAGCCAGAACACTGAGGCCGAGGTCTTTTGCGGTTTCACCGAGCATGATATCTACCATTGCTACTGCCGGGAAAACCTTCTTTACATTCTCAATTGGACCATACAGAAGGAAATTAGCGCCCATTATTTGTGCGACAAGGTTTGTGCCTATATCTACTGGCGGCCATGACTCGGTCTTTGCATCCGGATCTGTCTTCTTGTATTTCTTCATCCAATCCCATGCAGAAGCCATGTTATGAAAGCCTCCGCCTACTGGCAAGCCCAATTTGCCTTTGATAGCAAGAATCGACCTGATCGTGGCTCCGGAGCCTGCTCCGAGAGGCGTTGCTGCTACATCCACCAGGGGTCTTGTGATCCCGACATCTTTTGCTACATCAAGCATACCTTTTGCCTGTCCTGTTCCTCCTTTCTCAAGGATCTCAAGTTTTCCTTCAACGCTGGGGTTAGTAGCATTGAATGCGAGTATGATCGCTGAGGTCAGCTTACTTTCTTTTAGAGCTTTGATCTCTTCAGCACCAATACTTGCATTGATGGAATTGTGTATGGCACGTTTCTCAACACCGATCTCCTTTGCATACTTTGCGGCAACAGCCCTGACATGTCCGTCAGAGGAGTCAACAAGGAATGGTACATCATCGCATATGTTTACGAACCAGTCAATATATTTCTTGATAGCTTCAGGTGTTTCACCAACAAGCTGATTGAAATATGGATTTCCTGTCGTATCTCCCATTACTTCCTGTGTATTCCACAGTTTCTCGGCTGCAGCTTTGTCAAATACGCCATGGTCTTCATCAGATACGATCTTATGTTTTAAATAAAACATCGTACTGACAAGTACTGTTGGGTATTCTCCCGGCTGTCCGCCCACTTTAATTTTACCGAACTCAAATACTTCTTGTTTCTTATCAAATCTGAACATCTTGGCACCTCACTTAAATTAATCCTAAAGCTTTCTTTATGACATTGATTAAACGTGGATCTGAAAGCGCTGGTGAAAGAAGCAGTAACAAATATACCACAACGATCATGAGCGATGCGCAAATCCCGTACAGTATTCCTATGTCTCTTCCTATTTTTTTCCCATATCTCTGGTGTATCTCAGAATTCGTAAACTCGATCTTTTCATCTATTTCATCCAATTTCTGGAGGATATTCTTGTAGTCTTCCGGATCTACGATAACTATTGGGACTTTTTCTGCCATTTTTTCACCTCATCACTAAAGGAGGAACAAGTACTGCTATCATAACGATCGCAAAACCAATCGAGATACCGATCACGCCTGTTGAGCCAACACCGGATTCAAGTTTCTGGTTCCTTGCAATTAGCTGGCCCCTGAACCTGATATCCGCTACAAGCGCTTCTATGGCAACCATTGAAGGAGTTAATACCATTGGTACGCCTTTTCCATATTCGTATTCTTTCTCTGCCATTTTAAACACCTCCGCCGAATATCAGTATTCCAAGAATGGTAAATCCAACAACAAGACCTATCATTATACCTTCGATCTTCCCGGCATAGATACCTGACATCAATTTATTCATATTCCCGATATCGATAGTCTGCTGTTGAACGCCTTTTATCCTTGCCTGGATGGAAGCCAGTTCAGCTGACATGGGCTTGACTCCGCCTAACTCTTCTGCTTCTTTTTTCTCGCCGACCTGTATTATCATCGGCTCACCTGCAAAGGCCCCCGGGTCTTTTGCTGCCAGTTCTTTGATCTTTGCAATGATGTCTCCCTCATTCTCGGTGCCGATCATTTCAACTACCTGTATCTGGGCCTGGAATCTCTTGATGGCATCATCAGGCAGGTTTTCAATGTAAGGGATAGCGCCTGTTGAACCTACGATCCTGTTGTCTTTGATCCCATTCTTGTGGAGCATTATTATTGCTTCACCTGAGATGTGACCTTTCACTTCAGAGCCTGTGACGAGGAGGAAGCGTATGTTGGGATTGGAAATGACGTTGGCGACTATTTTCTCGATGCCCAAATTTTCAGTCTTATGCGGTCCCGTGATACATGCGCCTGCTGCTATTTGCGGTGCGCCCTTAAGATGTGAACCGCATGTGGTTACAGCTACGCAATTTTCCGGGTTTCCGGCATCATATTCACCTTTAACAACAGGCCATCCTGCTGCCGGTTTAACTTTATTCGCCATTTAAATCCCTCCAAGCTTCATCATTATGAGCAATAAAAAGGATACCATAAATCCTATTACTGCGCCATAAAATGCATTTGTAACAATTCCTGCATTATAGGAAGCTCTCTCTCTTCCGGGGAACATGTTCAATAATTTTGCATTGGGGTCAAGCTGGTTCATCATATCAGTGACGATTAAATCCAGTTCGTCCAGTTGTGTTTTCACTGCCTCCAGTGAATATTCCACGACATCATCTTTTTCTTCTGCGATCACACCTGTCGTTGGATTCAAGATCAGATGCAGTTCCGGGGCAACTCTTATATGACTCATTTTTATGCCTCCGTCTTGGGGATCAATCCGGTTCCAACTACTGAAGAAGCATCATTATATACTTCATCCCAGAATTTCTTGTAGAATATTAACCACAGGACTATTCCGAGTACCAGGGTTAAAACTCCTGATTCACCGAGTGTCATGGTTGCAGCTATTCCTATAACTGCCATTGTTATGGCCCCTGTTGAGCCGGCAAGATACAAAAGCCTTTTTTGCTTTTCATCAGGACCAAGACATGCATTGAATGGATGTAACATTGCTACTGCCCCAACCCAGAAAACTGCAAGCATTACACCATTATCAAAAACCAGTTCAACAATGTTAGCAAACTCAAAATTTCCTGCGACTGCTGCGGAAAAGCCGATAATGATCAACGTTCCCGAAGCAGCGATTTCAGTCATGCAGCGGATCATCACAGGTATCTTCATCTTTATGACGTTCTGCGCAAACCAGCCAATTATGAATCCAAGAACGGATGCTGTTGCCAAAGCCACGATCGGTCCTGCAAGGATATTTGTTTGCACAATTGCAAGGCCAAACATGGCAGCAATTATTCCCATTCCCATCGCTATTTGCCCGATGGAAGGTACACCTGTTCCCAGACCATATTTTGCAACTCGCCTCACAGCGTCTGCGCCCCACATAACCGCGCAGATTGCCCCAAGGGCTCCAGCGACAGGGGCGATAGTATTAAGAGCGATCTCAATTTTTCCCCCTGTTCTCTCTCCAACTAATGGAATTAAATAGGTGAGATATATTCCAAGAAGCCCTCCGATTATCCCAAAAAGCATTAATTGATTGGGTGATCTTTCTTTGATATCGCTCATACTGACATTCCTCCTGCGATCAATACTGCAAGGAGTCCGCAAAGAATGCTCACGAAAAAGCTTGTGATCACATCTTTCCCGACCACACGCCTGAACTTGGGATCATGAATTCCTTCAATTGTTCCGCCCACGCCGTATGATGGTATGACTGAATTAACATACATCACACCCATTGTAAAGACGCCAGCCACTGCAAATGCGCTTGTCAATGCTAAATATGGTTTATATAAGTCCATCAGGACAAAATAGATCAACCCTCCACCGGCTCCACCAAGCGCCGCTCCCACTACGCCGCTCACATAGCAGATTGTGGGAAGTCCCTGGCCCTGTGTTCCTTTGGAGATATAGGTATCCTGCCTGTCACCAGTGATGGGGTCTTTTTTTACCTGCGCTGAGGCAAATGGCACTGCCACACCATAAGCATATATCAAACTGCCGGCAAACATTGTGCTTGCAAGCATTACCATTGAGCCCATTGCCCCTGCGGCCATAACAAGGGGAATATCAGCCAGGGGTTCATAAGCATACATGTAACTTGCTGTGATCAGTCCTACAAGACCGGATCCTGCCGCAAGTTCCACAGTTCCCGTTCCGATACCTGTTGCCTGTGCCATTGCTGCAGGCGCTCCTCCTACTGGAATGAAGTGAACGGCAAGACAAATGAGAGTCCCACTTAAACCGATCAATAAAATATTAGTTAATAATGTTGGATCAATCGCTACCATTATGCTTTAGCCTCCGTTTCATTTTTTTCTTCCTTATATGGGCCGTAAGCATGCCTCACATTGAGTTCTACCAGCCTGTTCATTATTGTAAGAACCGCAACAATTAATAATCCCACACCTATCGCTTTCCATGTATACCCGAAAATGGTTGTGGGCCAGCTTGAGAAGAAAACAGTGAGACCAAGACCTATACCTGTTGCCGGTCCTCCGTACTTGGCGCAGAACCAGACATTATCTATGCTATTCCTTAACCCCGATTCGGCTTTCCTCACAATACGCCCTGAAAGCGCAGTGTTAAGACCGCATCCGAATTCGCGGTTCTGGAATTCACGTTCTCCTCCATAATGCACATCGCCCACTGATGAGCCGATAGCGCCCACGGAAATGCCCCATATCAATGCAAGGAATGGGATAGTGAATGGATATCCGAGTATTTCAAATTGGATGTATGCAATAGCCACAAGGCAGAAATTCATAATGAAATTATGCGCTATGATCGAAGGTGTCGTATACCTCATAATATCCATATACAGCGGCTGCTTGAACCTTGTCTGGCTCGCAACTCTTCCTGCAAATGAGGTTGTAGCAAAGATACCCAATATGATCGCTGCGATAAACGCGCCAATTACAATTGCGGTCAATGGATAGAACTTTTGGCTCAAAAGTACTGTTGTGACAGTACCGCCGATCACAGCTGACATGCCGTTGCTGATCGGTTCACCTGAAATCGCTTTGTTAAATATTCTGTGCAAAAATCCCATCTGGGGAGCTAATTGTACCTGGGAGTTCGGATTGCTCTGCGAGCCTACATCGGATTCAAGATCCTCAAGGCATCCCGCTATAGTAGCAAGAGCTCCCATGAGTGCCAATATAGCCATACTCATGGTTAAATCTAATACCATTTTATTATGTCCTCCTATATTGAATTCAAATCACCATAAAAAACTATCATAAATTAGTTTTTATCGAAGTACCTTATTATACATTATAAATCTTTCCTTTTCGATTTGTGATTTTTCCCGATCCGGATAAAGGCAAAGTGCAATTTATCCCAATCTTGATTTTTTGTAAAGATTTTTGCATGCGCCATTAACTTCTTCAGATATATCCTGGGACGAAGAATACTATGAAATATATCACCATCGCTGTCATAGCAGCCCGCCCGGTGCTTGATCTTATCACCGAGAAGAAACTCAAGGTAGGAGATCACCTTCTTACGATAAGGGAATATTCTGCAACCTCAATGGAAGAAGCGATCGTAGCTGCGATAAAAGCCGAGAGAGACGGTGCAAAAGCAGTGGTATGCGCACCAATAGTCAGTACTACAATTGAAAAAGTGCTCCGAATACCTGTAACCATCATCATGCCAAGGGATAGCCTGTTTCAGGCTATTGATACTGCCGCCAGAAAAATAGGATGAGAGATTCACATTAGAGAATAACAGAAGGTATTCGTTTCTTCGTTGGCCTGATTTTAGTTATAATTGCAGTTAAGACATAGGTCTGGGCTGCTTATGCTCAGGCAGCACAGGCAATTGGGCTGTACTGGTAAGAATTGGTGAATCAATTTCCTTTGCTCTCTCAATGATCATCTCTTTACCCTTCTGTGTCAATGCGAACATGGGAACTGAAGTTCCAGCCTGGAGTACAGGACGTACCAGACGGCGGACCATAAAAGAAGCGCAGCCCGTGATTATATCCATCTTCGCGATAAGCTCCCGGGCTTCCTTGCTCCGGATACCTGTGAGATGAGCTCCGATAAGTATAAGTTCAATATTTTTTTCTTTCTCTATCAAACGAAGTTTCCCAGCGTCTGCCGGGGAGACAACACTTACCGCAATATTCCTGTAACCCAGTTCATACGCCCTTAGAAGCCCCCCTGCCTGGTCTATCCTTGCATTTTCTTTATCAAGAACAAATCCTCCACGCGCCTGGATCCCGGCAATGATTTGCGCTATCGGCTCGGTTTCAATAAGTCCTGACATCAAAGCGCCCATGCCCTGTACCAGCGCTGGATTATCAGTGATCACGGTTCCCGCACCATCGCATACAGTGACCGTGGAGTCGATAAGGCCGCGGGAAAGAGCGGTCATCATTATCTCACTTGCTCCGAAATTAACAAAAACACCCTGATCTAACTTTCTCTCCGGTGTGAACATTCCCAGTTCCCGTATCCTGTATTCCATGTTCTTTTTTGCTTCCTGGGAAGTGAGTCTTGAAACATTTGAAACCTTGCTGAACACAGGACACCAATCCGCAACAGGTTCGCCTACTTCCACAACCTCCCCGTCTTTTACAACAACGCGTGTTTTCCCGAACAATTCCATAATATGCGGCATTTCAATCACCTGCGAACTTGTGAAATTCAAGCAATTCAGCGGCTTTAACTTTTGAGATCTTTTCGCTTACTACCTCAATAAGTGCGTCGACATGTTCCTTTTTTACGCAATGAAGGCTCTCCATTCCCTCAAAGATCAAATTAATGAGGTAATTCAATTCTTCATCAGAAAGCTTCAGTAAGCGTTCCCTGAAATCATTGTTCGATGTAGAAATATGCTGGCTCACAGGAGGAAGCACAGACCTGAATTCCCAATCCGCATGTCTGCATGTGTTATCAACAAGCTCAGGCGCAATTTTCTTAAGGATTTGCAGATCCGAGGAATTCAGCTTTCGTGCCATTTGTGATTCTTTTTTGTGTATATCCTGAATTGATATGTTGTTCTCATGCTTTCTTTGACAAGTTATATCTGATCTTGATGCTATCTATCGTTATGCTTATCCCTTAAATGTTTTCTTTGACAATAATTTTTTGGGGATAGGTATTACAATTACAAGAGGCACCCAAACATTTATCAGGTTTGTTATCAAATCTAATTTAGTCATGTCGGAATATTACAATATCCTTACAAAAGTGATGGCAAATAAGCAGATGTCCATTAGCAGTATAGCAAGGGAATTGAAAAAGAATGGATATGACCAGCATAGGCTGATACTTACAGGATATCTTCGGGCTTTGCATGAAACAGGTTACATGGAAGAGATCGATATACCGCCTTCAAAAGTATATGTTTTTAAACCCGGTATGAAACGTGATGTTTATAATATTGTGAAAGAGCATTTGAAAGATATTGACATTTCAGAAAGGTTGGGAATTGCAGTATTTATCCTTTCCTCGCTTTTCCATCGCCCCTGTTTCAAATACGAACTTGAATTGTTGGGTATCGAAGCGCGTAAGACCGAAACCGTAAAGGAGTCAAAGGATGCGCGCCTCAAGGAACACCGCAATGCTGTAACACGTATAAAAATTCCAATAGATGATCCGGCATTTGAGATTAACGGGGAAACAAGTGAGATCCAAATTAATGGAAACAGGGTTCTGATAGATATTATTAGAGATTTGATCGACCTTGAGGGCTTAAAAGCAAAGTCCCAGCAGACAAAATTACATAAGTCTGAATTTTATAGCTAATGAAGGTTTAAAAAAATTATATATGGAAATCTATTTAACCGAAACAACCATTATTATTAGTATCATGATAATAAATATGTCCTCTTAGAAGGAGATAACTGTAATGAATAAACAACTTCGTGTATTGATTATTGAAGACTCCAAATTTGATGCAAGAGTATTGCGTGGAGAACTTGAACATGGGGGTTACGAACTTGAATATGAACTTGTGGACTCTCCTGAAGGCATGCGAACAGCGCTTGCAGCTGAATCATGGGATATCATTATATCAGATTATGTCATGCCTGATTTTTCAGGATTGGATGCGATCAGGATATCACAGGAAAGCGGTCTTGAGATACCGATAATCATTGTTTCGGGAAAAATCGGTGAAGATACTGCTGTTGGGGCCATGAAAGCCGGAGCTCATGACTATCTCATAAAAGGCAATCTTGCAAGGCTTATACCTGCTATAGAAAGAGAACTTAGCGAGGCAAAAGAGCGGCGAAAACGAAAGCATGCAGAAGCAGAATTAATAAGTATAAAAGAAAAACTGGAATCATTCATTAACAATACTTCTGATGCCATCATAATCATCGATCTGGAAAAAAAAATTCTCCAGGTGAACAATGGTTTTGAAAAGATATACGGCTGGACTGCCCTGGAAGCCGTGGGAAAGATTTTGCCTACAATACCGGATAGCATAATCCCGGAATTCGAGAAACTTCTAAGTGAAGTAAAATCAGGCAATATCATTACACCTTATGAAACTATTAGACAGCAAAAAGATGGGAGCATTTTCGATGTCAGCGTGACAATTTCTCCAATAAAGGATGAGGGTGGGAGAGTCGTCGCTTTTGCAGGTATTTCAAGGGATATAACAGAACGAAAGAGAGCTGAAGAACAGACAAGGTCTTCTCTTCTTGAAAAGGAAACCCTTCTCAGGGAAATCCATCACAGGGTCAAAAATAATATGCAGGTTATTTCCAGTTTACTTAGACTTCAATCAAAATATATCAAAGACAAGGATGATATTGAGATTTTCAAAGATAGCCAGAACCGGATATCTTCTATGGCTCTTGTTCATGAGAAACTTTACCAGTCCCGTGATTTTTCAAAAATCGATTTTGATGTTTATACCAGAGACCTTGTAAAGAGTATATTCCACTCTTATGGGACTATTTCAAACCGCATAGTAACAACTATTAAAGTCGAGAATGTTTCACTGGGAATTGATTCAGCCATTCCCTGCGGTTTGATCATCAATGAGCTTGTTGCCAATTCATTGAAACATGCATTCCCAGATGATCGAAAAGGTGAAATCAAGATTCTTATGCGGCGAACAGATGAAAATGATATTAATTTAGTAGTGTGGGATAATGGGATAGGTATAGCCCAGGGAATAGATTTTGATAATAGTAACAGCCTGGGATTGCATCTGGTTAAAATATTGGCTAAAAACCAGCTAAATGGAGAAATAAACCTGGATCGTGACCATGGGACTGAATTTAACATTCATTTTAAAGGAGTTAAATAATGTCTAAAAAGCAGATACTTGTAGTTGAAGATGAAAGTATCATTGCTGAAGACCTGAGGGAAAGCTTGATCAGTTTAGGATATGCTGTTCCATCGGTTGAATCTTCTGGGGAAAAAGCTATAAAAAAAATTGAGGAAAGTCGCCCGGACCTTGTGCTTATGGATATTGTGTTGAAAGGCCAAAAGGACGGCATTGAGACAGCAAAAGAGGTACATGACCGATTCGATATTCCGGTTCTCTATATTACTTCATATTCTGATGAGCAGATCCTTGAAAGAGCAAAAATAACAGAGCCTTACTGTTATATAATTAAACCCTTCAGGGAGAGAGAGCTTCGTATCAACATCGAGATAGCCATCTATAAACACCAGATGGAAAAGAAATTGAAGGAAAGCGAATATTGGCTGGCATCGACGATCAAGAATCTTGGGGAAGCGGTTATTTCAACAGATAAAGACGGTTTAATAAAGACCATGAACCCTCTGGCAGAGGCGATGACTGCCTGGAAATTCGATGATGCATTCGGAAAACCCATTTCGACTGTTTTTAATATAATCAGTGAAAAACCCGGTATAAAAGTGGAAAACCCGGTAACCAGGGCGATCCGGGAAGGAATGTTCTATGGGCTTGCAGAGCACACGGAATTGGTGTCAAAAGAAGGAATGAGAATACCTGTTGATATTATCGGTTCCCTGATAAAAGATGATTTAGGAAATATTTTGGGTACTGTTTTGATCTTTGAAGACATTATTGAGCGTAAACGGATGGGGGAGAGACTGAATTGTAAAAATAATGAATAAAATAACAAATCCGGACAACATACATGCCGAGGAAAAACTTCGAGAAAGCGAAGAAAAATTTCGTTTGACAGTTCAGTCCGCAAACGATGCAATTATTTTGACAGATAGTGAGAATAACATAATCTCCTTGAACAAAAGTGCAACAATTATGTTCGGTTATAATGAGGAGGAACTGGTCGGGAAATCATTTCTTAATCTGCTGCCGCAACGATATAAAGAGACTTACAGATATGGGCTGGAATGGATGTTATCAGGGGTAAGTATTTCCGGAAAATCCATAGAATTGCATGGCCTCAGGAAGAATGCGACTGAGTTCGCGCTGGATATATCAGTGGCGTCGTGGAAAACGACATCAGGAACATATAAAGCAAGTATAATACGCGATATTACGGAGAGAAAGCTTTTAGAGGAAGAAATAATCCGGATCAATATGGAACTTAAGATCGCAGATAAAATCAAAACACAGTTCTTAAGTGTTGTTTCCCATGAGCTTCGAACTCCTCTTACGCCTATGAAAGCGCAACTGCAGATGAACCTTGCAGGATATTTCGGGGTAGTGACCGAAAAGCAAAAAACAAGTCTTGAAATGATACTTCGAAATACCCAGAGACTTGATCGTCTGATCGGTGACGTTCTTGATATTTCCAAGCTTGAGGCCGGAGTAATGAAATTTGATAAGGACAAAGCCAGCATTAATGAAGTGGTCAAGAATGCGATAGAAACAATGAGGCAAAAAGCGCAGGATAAGAATATCGAACTTAATCTAAAAGAAGAAAAGATCGAGGATATAATAATAGATACGGACAGGATCACCCAGGTAGTAATTAACCTTGTAAATAATGCAATTAAGTTTACGAATCCCGGGGGCATAATAAATGTCGATGTATCCAAAAGCGACACAAATGCAATTGTTAAAATAAAAGATACCGGGATCGGGATCAAAAAAGAAGAACAGGAAAAGTTATTCAAGCCATTTGTCCAGGTGGATTCTACATATACAAGGAAGTTTGAAGGGAGTGGTCTTGGTCTTTCGATATGTAAGGGGATAATAAATTCTCATGGCGGGAAGATCTGGATCGAAAGTGAGCCAGGTAAAGGATCAACATTCCAGTTCACAATTCCCCTGAAATATGAAAAGAACGAGAAGAGATCTGTTGTGAACTTATTTGAAAAAGTATAAGAAAGATTTGAGAAAGAAGTGATAAGATGGCAAAAATAATGATAGTGGATGACAACCCGGATATATCAGAAACTTTAAAAACAATAATGGAGCTTGAAAAACATGAGACTCAGACAGCATCCAATGGAGAAGAGTTCCTGAATAAGGTAGAAAAGGCAAAACCGGACCTTGTTCTCCTTGATGTAATGATGCCGGGGATGAAAACAAAAGAGATACTGGCAAAGCTTAAGGAAAAAGGGCTTGGGAACCTGAAAATAATACTTGTCACAGTGGTCAGGTTCTCGGATGAAGAAAGAAAAATCCTGTTGAATGAATATAATATTAAGGATTATGTCACAAAACCGTTTGACCTTCCGGATATCGTGAACAGGATAAGAAAACATCTGGGTTAGATTGAAATGGATTTAGAAGTACTTGCGGTAAATTATTGGAAGGAAACCAGGAAAGACCTGAAGAAAGTACTCTCTGAGCCCTGGAAGACTTTATTGCTTTTCCATAATTCAAAGGAAGTTAAAGAGATTGTGGATTTTATAAAGAAACTATCCGGGGCAAAAAAAATATTATATATTTCACTGACAAAAACGGACAATGCAATCAGGCCTTATTTTGATGATATGGAGACTTCATTATTCATAGTTGATTGCGTTTCCGGGGGAGTGTTTGAAAAGAAGAATACAAGGACAAGTTTCTATGAGAACCCGCCTTCGACGATAGATGAAATGTCAAGATTAAATGATAAATATATCACAGAACTTTATCCTGACTATATAATCCTGGATTCATTGTCGCAATTTATTGATTTTTCCACCACAACCCCAAGAAACACACAAAATTTATATGATTTTTTAAATACTTTAAAAAATACAAGGACAACATGTAAGTTCATTTTATTATATATGGATACGAGTTCAAAAAGTGTCGCTTTCGTACCTTCTTATGACGTGGATATTATCTTGAAAATGGAAGTGATTAGCGATAAGGTCTACTGGAAAGGGTGAATTATTGCTTTTTTAGGTTATTTTATATTGTTTGATATTCATTTCAATTATGAGGTCATATAATGGATTGCATTGATGTTATCAAAGGGAGAAGGTCTATCAGGAAATTCAAAGACCTTGCTATTGGAAAAGAGATAATTGAAGATTTGTTGAACGCAGCCCAGATGGCGCCATCAGCGGGAAACCTGCAAGCGCGGGATTTCATAATAATTACCAACAAAATTACAAAACAAAAATTAGTAAAAGCGGCTCTTGGCCAGTCTTTCATTGAGCAAGCGCCTGTTGTTATAGTTGTTGTTGCGAATATTGAGCGCTCATCCCGGATATATAGATCAAGGGGAGAACTTTATGCGACACAGGATGCTACTGCAGGCATCGAGAATATTCTTCTTGCGGCTCACTCTATGGGCCTTGGTACATGCTGGATCGGCGCTTTTGATGAGAACGCGGTCAGCGAGCTTCTCGGAATCCCGGATAAAACATTACCTGTTGCGATAATACCTGTTGGATATCCGGATGAACAGCCCGCTACGCCGCCAAGAATCGCTATGGAACGGCTTGTTCACTGGGAAACCTGGTAATAGCGTGAACTATAATTATAATATACACTCCAACTTGACAGCATGGGATTCTACAATCGAATTTCCAGTAATATTTAATTATCCTGACGTCTTATAATATAAGTGGATAGTTAATAGAGGAAGTGGATCATGTTAGTAAATCTATTGGAAAGAGCAGGATTGTTAAAAAGGAATATCAATGGTAAACCTGGAAATATAACACAAAATCCTTCATTAAAACCGAATTGCTGGGAGGTAATAAAATGCGGAAGGGAAGCCGGGGGAGAAAAGGCGGCTATATCAGGTATTTGTCCGGCGTCGATCGACACATCCGTGGATGGATTGAATGGAGGGAAAAACGGCGGCAGGATATGCTGGGCTGTTTCAGGCACTTTTTGTTCCAAAAAAAAAATACAGGGACTTTTTGCTAAAACTCAATTATCCTGCAGATCATGTATTTTTTTTAAAAAGGTCAAAAAAGAAGAGGGATCAAATATTATCATCCAGACTATTTTATTTAAAACGCCTCAAAACAGAAGCGATCAGTAATACTGCCAGCGTATTTGCCATTGTGAGCATACTTGTCTTTTTTTCCTCCCCGGATTTCAAATCCAGACCCTCTATTGTGAATTCCAGTGAAGATGGCACACCCCAGTTGTTATTTCTCTCCATGGCTTCAACAAAAACCCGGTGTTTTCCCTGTGATAATCCTGATATATCTAATTGAGCAAATACATCCTCTGCCTGTGAATTAAAAACCCCATCTACCGGATACATCCCGGATTTGTTAAGCGGCGTATCAATGTAATACCTGGCATCTCTTACTCTCATTTTATATCCGGCAGATACCGATGCTCTCAACACGTTCGTGTTATTTTCTTTCGTAATTGATATTTTTTTAACTGAGGGCGTCATATGCAGCGCGGTAATTTCATGGATATTTGATACATGGCAGGCTTCACACTTTTCATTCTTATGCTCCTCGTCGCCTATGTACACTGCGCCATAATTATCATTGGTAGCTGCATGACAACTTAAGCAGTTCCTCGGCGTCCTGTAACCGGCAGGATGTGCCAGTATATCCTTCGTCCCGCCGTGGCATGCGCGGCAGGCATTGTTCCCCCCGCCGTTCAGTGAATCATGCTTTCCGAGCGAGAATACTTTTTTCTGTGAAAAGCCCTCCGCCCCGTGGCAGGAAAGACAATTGCCTCCACCGTTCCCGCCATCAAAGAGCTGTGGGGAATGGAAATTATCAGGGATTTTACCAACGTTAATGGTTGAATTTTCCCATAGCCAGCTTGTATTATAACCAAAAAGCGTCTGGTTAGCCAATATTTTCTTGATTTCAGGTGACAGGGCAACCACATCCTCAATAATTACCATATTCTTTGGCTTTGCCTGGATTATTCCCGACACTTTCGCCCTGAAAATCGTGATATTTTTGGGTCGGTTCCCGATATAATTAATTTCCGGGGTGAATTCAAATATACCTCCCCTTTTTACTATATCCTCATAAAAATAATCGCCACTGTGCAGCTGGAGGAAAACCACTTCGTTTTTGGTATCCACTCCCCTGACCAGAAGGCTTGTTCCTTCCGAGATATTCCAGGCTTCTCCTTCATAAAGCGACCTGCGTTTTTCCGGCTGGATGGTCACATGCAGGTCTTTGTCTGTGAGTAAGCCTAATAATTGAAGAACAACATTTTCATCGAAAATTTTATTATCGGTAAAATTGACAGTTTCTTTCGTATAATAGATTTCATCTTTCTCACCGCTTGCCCTTTCAATCACTTTATATATTGCTTTTGGCATTGCTTTCACATGACATGAATAGCATGATGTGACTTTTTTCTCAGGATGGACTCTTTTTAACCTGAAACCTTCAAACTGGATAAAGCCAGTATCATTTCCTTTAAATATGCCTGTGATATTAATTACAATTACAGGAACTTTCACACTTCCGTTGTCGATAATCAAGTACTCCTCGTATGTATAATTTCCAATTCCAATAAGGCTCTTATCTACAATTATATTTTCTTTTATAAGTTCTATCAGCACGCTGCTCCTGACCGATGAGACTTCAAGTATTTTGAGACTGAAACCAAAACCAAAGTCCACAGACCCCCCCTCCATAGCGCTGAATTTGTTATTTTCCCTGTTGAGTTCTATAAGCGCTGTCCTGTTCTTGTATATCAACGTAGCATTCCCCCACGTCTTTGAATTGTCCTCATTAAGATGGCAGTAAATACAATTGATACTATCAAACAGATCGCCTGAAGCAAAATGAGATACAGTTGAATTTATGTTCCTGCCCTGGGAATTTACGCTGTTTATATGGCATTCCTGGCATTGGTTACTGGTTGTTACATTATAATTAACGGCATTGTCCGGGTTGTCAATCAGGCTTGCATTCCTGAAATGTGAATAGATCATTGGGGCGCGAAATTCCTGGTCAAGGGAATGACACTCATCATTGCTGCACTTCTTTGGTGACTTATAACCCGCAGGATGTCCCGAAGGCCGGGTTCCATCGCCATGACATGCCCAGCATGCGCCATTCCCGCCGCCATTCAGGCCATTATGCTCGCTCAAATTAAATGAAACGATATCTATTCTCTTATCGGCAGGGGCACCTCCACCTCTGCTATCATGGCAGGAAATGCAATTTGGCCCTCCTCCGCCTGCGCCAACATTATGAATGAATAAAGCAGTTGTGGCCGGGGAATTTACTGCATGGCATATCCTGCATGTTTCATCCGAATATTCACTGAGTGAATGGTTATAGAAAGTAGTCCCATCAGATGCCTGCGCGGGAACAAGCCTGGAATTATTCCGGATTTCAGGCGGCAGGGGAGCATAGGAGGTAGCATTATAAAAATAATTTGGTGGCACATTATCGCTCTGGTAATGACAGTTGGCGCACCAGAAACTTGTATTTGTAATGCTCTGGTTCAGGGAGTTACCCGCCTTGATATTCGAGACGTTTCCAAGAGGATTTGTATCATGAAGCTTTTGACCATGGCAATAATAGCAGGCACCAACCTGGCTGTCCCAGTAAGCGGCCTGTGTGCCGTTCCACAATCCTCCGGAAGCAGGATTTGAACTGTGATTCAATGGCGAAACAAAGCGCGGCGCGTCTGCAAATTTTATTATGCCGTTCCCCAGGTGGCAGGTAGTGCAGTTCGCAGTCGAGAACAAAAGTCTGAAGAAAGGGGGCGCCAGCCTGAAATCATGACAATTCCCACAACCTGTGCCGTTTACACTACGATATGTTCCATTCGGAAGCAAATATTTTATATTATGGATATCTGAAATCGTGCTAGCATGGCATCTTATACATTCTACCTTCCCTGCATGCATATTCTTTTGAAACAGGTCGAACCTGTGACAATTATTGCAGAAGACTGAATCAGGAAGGGGCTTTGTCAGGTTGGGACCATGTATCCTGTCCGTCCGGTGACAGGTTGTGCAATCGGGGTTCCCCCCGGAATGGGAGGGATTGATTGTGGCTGATGTGTGGTTGCCTAAAAAATTATTTGTCTGGTTTAGCATTACATCCCTGTAAATGGTTGAAGTATTTTGATGGCAGAAAGCGCAGTAATTCTTTCCCGGAGATAAGCCAAAGCTTGCGTTTGTTCCATAGTGGGCAGCGCTTGCATTGGCGCTGTATTTGAAGATATTTGATGTTTTGTTGTGACAATCGGCGCATGATGCTGTCACAGACACATTGCCTTTCCTGTTATGATTATTAACTTTCGGAGCTGTCGAAATTATCCCGTCGATATGGCAGTCCTCACAAGTGTACGTTAATACCGGAAATTTTGATACAGGGAATTTATGGGAGGATGAAGTATTGACCGAATAATGGCATTCTGTGCAATCCTGGCTTGTTAGATTTCCTGACCCTCCGGTTAAATTTACATTTATGTGGACCCCGAAAAAGGATGTGTTTATAAGAGGAAAACTTAGAGAGTCATATTCATGGCATATCATGCATTCAATTGCGCTGCCAGTATATGCGAACGTAAGAGAAACAAATAATGCCAGTAGGAAAAGGATTTTTTTCATTGTTTTAATTCCTGAATTCCCGCCTAATAAATGAATTCTCCATTATGATGATATGTTCATAAGTCATATTAATCTTAGTATTAAAAAAAGTTAGAAAAGAGAAGGCTATTTACTTCTCTTTCTTAAGACAAAAGCCATCAAGCCTGCTATGGTAAGAACAAGACCGAATCCTGGCGCCTTTTTTGTTGGTGTGGGAGCAGGCGTTTCCTGTTCCCCGGTTGGTGCAGGCGCTATTGGCGTTGTCTCGTCCAATGCTGCAGGCGCCGCATTGACACTTGTGATAGCAAATGGTGAGAAGGCATTGGTCTTTGCCTCATAGAAAGTATATGTGTTGTCGCCCGTCTTTTTTTCTGTAACAAGCGGCACCCACTGTGTTCCGTCCCATCTGTGCATTACAATATCTGTTTCCTTAATACCCTGTGAGGCTATCCAGGAATTCTCGATCTTGAATTTTATTACTGCTTCTTTTATGTTTTTCGGGATCGCATAACCTGAAGTACCAACCCAGATATTGAGATATTTATATACATTTCCGGGTGGATCATTTTTCGCTATATTGGATCTGGTCTTTAAAAGCTCAACCATGACATTTATAGTGGCTGTGCTTATATTGCTGGTTATAATTATCGCGGAGACTGGAAGTTCCTTTGTCGTGAAACTGTAAGTCTTCGGAACATCTTTTGTGAGTATTTCATCTCTTGATTCTTTATTCACAATGTTTTCAAAGGTTTCGGGTGAGGAAGAGCCTCCGCCACCGCTACCCCCATTTGAAGATCCACCTGAAGATCCACCTGAAGATCCACCTGATGTAGAACCTGGTGCAAGGTCAAGCCTGCCATTTGATCCCATAGCGTCAATAGTCCTTGAGGTATAAGTCGTCCCATTCACTTTGAAATAAATGGTTTCTCCGCTTACTACACCCTCATCCAGTGATGTCGATGAATCGTCCCACGGTACCGCGACCATATATGAGCCATCCGCCAGACTCGTTTTACTATCGAGCATATTACCCGATGAATCAACAACAGTTACCAGGGCATTTGCATTTTTGATGACACCGTCAGAGGTCACATAACCATTGTAAAAAGTCACAGGGGGTCCATCAGCATGGGCTATTGGAATAAGGAACAAGAGTAAAATAATTAAAAAACCTTTATTCATTATATCCCTCCAAAAAGAAAGGTTTGGGCATTTATACCACCCAAACACAATTTGATTCTACATTTATCCAGTAGCCTTCGGTCTTGACCATCCTTGTCAGAGTATTTAGCGACTGGTTTACATTCGCCGGGTCATAGATCATATATACCTTGCCAGTCGAATTATAGCCAATTACTCGGGTTAAATTGCTTGATACCGAAGACATTACCGATAGTGGCGCTGTGGATGCTGGTGTTTCGTTGAGCGACACAAGGTTCCAGCCTGCATATAGCTGAACAGTGGTATTACCTCTGCCCAGAGATGCATTGGCTGCGATCGCAAGTGTTGCTGCATCATCAAGCAACTGATCTGTTCCGGATGGGTTGTGCACACCCCAACTTTCATCATTTTCCACAAGTTTGAGATTCCAGTATGCCTGGGCAATCTGATAACGGCTCAGGTTCTTCTGACCGGTAGAGCTATTAATATTTGCCAAAGCGTTCCTAACTGTTATATTTGTGGTATTCCACTTGTTTTGGGTAGATGCCTGGATCTCCTCAATCACGCTGGGAATCGAACCCAGGATTGAACCTTCTACATGGCACGTGTTGCAGTTCGAAGTGTTCTGAAGACCCGTAGCATTCACTACGAAACTGTGTCCCATTATCTTTTCGGTATCGTTCAGTACGCCTCCTGAGGCATTTGTCTTATTGGTATACATGTGGCAATCTATACACTCAAAGCCCAGAATACTTGATTGTTTCCACGAGCCCACGAATACATCCTTTGCCGGGAAACCATGCTGTGATATCGGAGTTGTGGCAGTATCACTTGCCCACCCCGGTCCTGTATTGCCATATCTAATGTTTGAATGACAATTGCCGCATAGCTCAGTGGTGTCTGCCATCAGCGTATAATTAGCTTTGTACCTGGTAGTATATACTCCATCCCTATTGTACCAGCTATATTTCTTTCCGCTGGATTCTGTGATCGAGTTGCCCATATCGTGGATGTTATGACAAACTGCACATACTATGCCCTTGAAATCCTCAGACAGTTGGGCAGTGGTAGTGATTGATTCTGCTGTCGCCGGGTTCCAGTCGAACGGCGAATGGCATTTGAGGCAAGAGTTTGCTCTTGATTTGATAGTAACGACCCCAGTGGTTGCGTTGATACTCCGATAGAAACTACTATTAGGGTTTGAGTGGTTTAAGCTTGTTTCTTTGTCATTATGTGCAGTTCCTTCCCATTCGCTTTGCACCGGGACAATTGATTCCAAACTATTGCTCAGATTCTGGCTGCTTGTTTCATGGCATTTTGTGTTGCCGCCGCATGAATTGTTCACATACGCCAATGGATCAAGAGCATGTTTTTTCATTACAGTCCTTTCATCGCTTCCTGCCTTTTCCATGTGGCAATCTATGCACGAAGCCGCATTATCAGGGTCGCTCGCTGTGCCATGTGACAGATTCACCCCGGCCATATGGCCAAGCCCATGCCTATAATGGCATTTGGAGCACAATACATTGGATATGGCGCCTGTAACATTTATTGGGGCAGTACCGTAGCTTGAGTCTTTTCTACTGGAATCCGTTCCATTATATAAAAGGGCAGGTGAAATAAGGATATCGAATACATCTGTGCCTGAAGCTATCGAAGCAGTTGCATTGAAGAAACTTAACTTCGCGACTTTAATGTCTGACGCTATTGTTGTATTGTAACCGCCTGGAGAATATAATGGTCCATATTGGTCATCGGTCATATCATGGATATTGTGACACACGCCACATGTTACTCCAGTAGCATTCTCCTCTGTCACATTCTGATTCTTATATTGATCAAAGGAAGAATGGCAGAACATACAATTGCTGCCGATTTCAAATGGAGGCGGCGCATGGAGACCATTTTCCCAGCCAGTTCCATGTGTTCCGCCAGTATGGCATTCGCGACATAAATCCCCGGAATAATTAACAACTACCTGATGTCCGTTACCTCCAGCCATATGACATCTCTCACAGGCAATTCCCGGCTCGCTAAAGGTTCCGTTTATGCCTGGTAATATACCATTCAAAAGGCTTGCATTCCAACCGCTGGTATTCCAGCCAGTAGTATGGCATCTTCCACAGGTGCCGTATGTGCCGCCTGCGTGAGTGCCATTTTCAAATTCCTTAAGTTCGCTTTCATATGAACCATTTTCTGTAAGGAAATATCCCGTTGAGTTGATATATTCCAGAGCTGGCTTTGAGACTATTACGTAGGATATATTAGCCCATCCAACCCACGGTGTTGGAAGACCCATTGCTTCAGCAGTATCTTTTGGCGTTAACATGACGCGATGCATTGTGTTTGTCCAGTTGTCATACTTAGCTTTATGGCAATCCTGGCATACCGAAGATGTCAGGTATGTTCTATTGCCCGATTTCATGGAGAAATCTTTTCCGAGTGCGTCGACATGGCAATTTCCACATCCGGGAGATGAAAGAAATCTAGAACCCAATGTCGTGCTATTATATCTATGCGTCACATTATAAGAGGTACCAGCACCAGTCAAAGTAAAATTCCCGGTAACCGCATTCCCTGGATCTATATGACATTCGGTACAGCTAGTGCCTGAAATTGGCCTTGCGATACCATCAAATTTATGCGTGTCGTTAAAAAATATACCATTTGCTGTTAAAGGTGTTGGATAACCATCGTGACAATGGCCGCAATCTGAAGCATATGCAAAACGTGCGCTTCCTGTTCCTGCCAGCGCCAGGAGGGATATCAAAATTCCTATTCCAAATATTATTTTCTTTTTCATATATTAGTTCTCCTTCTCATTATTTTATATAATTATATTGAAATAACTATTAATATATTATTAATGTAGATAAATTAATGATCTTTGAATACTCACAGTAAACTAACCGATTTTCCCTACATTATTTCCATACCTCTTATTAAATACCATCATATGTATATATTTCATAGATTTTGGTATAAATTTACTGTTGATACAATGATTATGATAATAATAATAATTAATGGTATATAAATATATCGGTTCATGGATGCATGGTGACCGTTACATTTCACGTTGGTGCAATTCGATGAAATCAAATTTTTGTAAAATAAGTGATCCAAAAAAGTTTCCAGCACCAGTTGAGAAACTCCTACCTGCGTCAAGGATTTGATTCAAAAATATGAATAATGGGGCTTTGTGCCCCTTATTCCTTTCTATTCTTTTTTATTCTTTTTCACGACAAAGAAATATACACCTGCACCGATGATCAGAATTAGGATCACTACGATAAGCCATGTCAGGATACCCGTGCCTCCTGCAGGCGGTGTAAGCGGTGTCACTGTGGGTTTCACTGTCCCTGCCGGTGTTGTCGTGACAGTTGGCGTTGGCGCCTCTTCCTTTGTTGTTATTGCAAAGGGTGAAAACGAATCGGTCTTTCCTTCAAAGTATGTGTAGACGTCATCTTTTGACAGCATCCTGGTTTCAAGCTGTATCCAGCTATTCCCGTCCCATTTCGAAAGCACGATATCTGCGCTTAGAACACTGTTTGAACTCATCCACGCATTATCTACCCTGAAATTGATGAGAGCATTCTTGATGTTCTTTGGCGTTGCAAAGCCAGAGGTTCCCATCCATATGTTAACGTTCTTATGGACCTTCCCCTTCGGCGTGCTTTTCACAAGGCTTGAAGTGCCCTTGAGTACTTCCACTGATGTTGTTATTAAGCCTGATGTCGTCACTCCTGTGACATTGACGAACTTGATGGGATTCTTTGGGTGTGTGAACTTGTAGGATGTGAGAACATCCTTTGAGATATCCAGGTCATATTTCTCGATCAGTTCAATATTGGATGGGTTCTCTCCCGATGGTCCACCCCCGCCGCCTCCACCGCTGCTGGTGCCGCCGCCGCTGCTGCCGCCACTACCGCTACTGGTTGAAACAGAAAGATCAAGATTTATTGTCCTTGCTTTATCTGTTGACAGCAGAGAATAGGTCTGTGCCGATCTGCCGTTGATATAGAATGTAAGCGTCTCTGTTGTGGGAAATACTGCAAGATTGTAATTCCCGGCTGATGTCCCGCCATAATCAGAGCCACGGAGCACAGTTCCCGCTTTTGCTTCTATTGTCGTTCCATCCGGTGCAACGTTTCCGTCAACAGTTACACTGCCCTGGAAAATAGTCGAATTCTTTACGTCGGGTATGTTCTCTTCTGCAGATGTCACGACCGGAAGCAGAAGTAAGAGCGCTACGATCAAAATATATTTTTTTTTCATATAACCTCACAATAAGATAAAGGGAGTTATGTCCCTTATCTTATGGATCCATCTCCATCGTACATCGAGTCTCTGGTCACGAACGCCCAGTAACCAGCAGTCGGCTCTGTAACAAGATCCGATACCTTATTGACCGCTGTATCTGAATTTGTGAAGATCACGTATGCATCGCCAGTTGAGTTATAACTGGCAACTCTCCACAGGTTCAAGCCAATTGAACCGAACATTTCAGAGGCATTCATGGATACATTACCGGTGGGTCCAACCATGTTCCAGCCATTTGCAAGGGATATGGACTTTGTAGGCGCGCCGCTGCCGCCAGACGATCCATCAGCGGTCGCCTTGAACAGCGCAACAGTTGTCTCATTGCCGCTGTTATTTACCCAGTAGGATTTCAGCGGCTCTACCGCCGGATCACTTACGGGGATAGCTGCGGATGCATTGTAGGTCAGTACTGTGAACCCTGTAAATGGCCTGGTGTTGGTCAGGTTGAAAGGTACGGAAACAAGATTCCATCCGGAATTAAGGGTCAGTATAGTATCCGATGCGCTCCATGTCCATTGTTTCGAAACTGTTCCATTGCTATTGTTCGCAACAGCAGTTACATTCCAGATGCCTGAAAGTGCGCTGCTATTGGTGTAATTGACCATGGTTCCCGATGAAACGCTCGTGTTGTTCTGAACCGACGTTCCATTTAAATACCATGAAACATTCACAGTCTGGTCAACGGTTATGGTAAAGGTCCTGATTGCACCGATCAGGTCTCTTACTGGTGACTCCGGAGCGGAACTGCTTATGGTGGGAGCTCCAGAGGCTGCGCCTACTGTCCATGTCCACACATTTTGGTCTGTTCCATTGCTATTGTTCACGCGAGCAGTTACATTCCAGGTGCCTGCAGATGCACTGGCATTGGTATAGTTCGCAGTCGTGACGCTGGTGCTGGTATTACTGAGCAGCGTTCCGTTAAGATACCAGCTGACATTCACGGTCTGGTCCACGGTGATATTAAACGTCCTTGATGCGCCCACTGTATCAGTCACAGAGGCTGACGGGGCGAAACCTGTTATGCTGGGCGCTCCTGCTACAGTTACTTCCGCTGCCAGCGCAAATGTGCTGAAGTGACTTACATTTGCAGTGATGAAGTTGCCTGTAGTGTTGAGTGTGTATGGAGTCTGTTCGACCCAGGTCCCTGATGTGGTGTTGTAGAACTTGATCCTCAATTGGGATTCAGTTATTCCTGCTGCAGTAAGCTGGGCATCCGTATAGTTGAACCTGATCTGTATATCAGGACTAAAACGCGCTCCTTCAGGCCCTGCTGAGAGGTTTTCACCTATCAGGGTGTTGTTGCCAAGGGCAGACACGTATGTAGAATTCACCAGGGCAAGGGAATCCATGGAAATATTCGTTATTGCAGAACCGCCAACAGAAGCATTGGTGCCATTGGGGATCGTGACCGTTACATTGCCGCTTGGCGCTGATATTTCTATCGTATCGTTAACGATGAAAGTAGTTGTGTTAATAGAATCAGCTATTGATGTTTCAGTTGTCCTGTTGACAGTGACTACTCTTGTTTCTGATGTGTTTGAGGCGCCTGAGTTGTTACCAAATATCCTGAAGGTATGGTCCCCGCTCAACAATCCGGTCATGTTTCTGTAGAACTCAGTTCCTGCAGTTTGTGCAGTGGCCGGCGTCATTGAATAGTTCACGCCATCCCAATTCAGGTACTGTGCCATTCCGTCATCGGAAAGAGTGGCAGTAACATTGACATAACCGGTAGTGTTGACGCTATTGTTAGCCGGGTTGACAATGGTTATGACAGGTGGTGCAATAACTGCTGTAACTATGGTTGTGGTATTGACATAACCTACCTTGGAAACTTCATTTGTAGAATTGGCTGTAACGTTCACATGGAAAGTTCCTGCCGTGGTATTGCTGACATTCAGTGTAAAGTACAGTTTCGCACCTGATTCTATCATCCTTGGCGAACTGATATTCAAGCTGGCGTTTTCAGCGTTATCCGGATTCAATACTGAGATCGAATAGTTATCAGTAGAGCTTCCATTATTTTCAAGCGTGATCGTATAGGTTGCGGTCACACCTGCGCTTACTGTTTGCGTTAATTGGTCAGCAGTCAGTTTAGTGCCGTTTGGCGCTCGTACCGTCCATGTCCACACATTTTGGTCTGTTCCATTGCTATTGTTCACGATAGCAGTTACATTCCAGATGCCTGAAACTGCACTGGTATTGGTATAGTTCGCAGTCGTGACGTTAGTACTGCTATTACTGGAAAGCAGCGTTCCGTTAAGATACCAGCTGACGTTCACGATCTGGTCAACATTGATATCGAACCTTACGGATTCGCCTGAATTATTAGTCACAGGTGACGATGGAGAGGAACTGTTTATGGTGGGAGCTCCTGCTCCGGCTGCGCTTACTGTCCATGTCCACACGTTTTGGGCTGTTCCATTGCTATTGTTCACGCGAGCAGTTACATTCCATGTGCCTGCAACTGCACTGGTATTAGTATAGTTGGCACTCATGACGTTAGTGCTGTTATTACCAAGCAGCGTTCCGTTCATATACCAGCTGACGTTCACAGTCTGGTCCGCAGTGATATTGAATGTCCTGGATGCGCCCACTGTATCAGTCACAGGTGACGATGGAGAGGAACTGTTTATGGTGGGAGCTTGTGCTCCGGCTGCGCTTACTGTCCATGTCCACACGTTTTGGGCTGTTCCATTGCTATTGTTCACGCGAGCAGTTACATTCCAGATGCCTGAAACTGCACTGGTATTGGTATAATTCGCAGCCGTGACGTTAGTACTGCTATTATCGGCAAGCAGCGTTCCGTTAAGATACCAGCTGACGTTCACGATCTGGTCCGCAGTGATATTGAATGTCCTGGATGTGCCCACTGTATCAGTCACAGGTGACGATGGAGAGGAACTGTTTATGTTGGGAGCTCCTGCTCCGGCTGCGGCCAGTGTCAGGGTCCTTGTTGCCTGGCTTATATTCCCGGTCTCATTCTGGGCATATGCCGTATAATTATAATTTCCATACCCAAGACCTGTGAAATTATTATGTAACTGATTAATAGTTGCATTGTAAGAGGCATTTATTTCTTCAGCGCTTAATGCCCTGCTGTGTATACGCACTTCATCGATAGAGCCGTTGAAATAAGTGTTTAAAACTACAGGACCCAACCGTCCTATCGAAAATGGCTGCACATTACCTGCTCCGCCGACAGGCTGGGCGGTAACATTGATCAATACCCCATCAGCATAAAAGGACACATTTGATCCATTGTATGTAATAGCTAAATGTTTCCATACACCTATTGAGAAATTTGAAGAATTGTATAGTTGACCGGAACAAACTGTTCGTCCAGATGTTCCATTTGCAATTACTGTGCCCCAGGATCGTGTCGGACAACCTGAGTTATTGACAAATATGGCATATGTTACGTTAAGATCATCTCCGTTGGAGCTGGCTCCACCCATCACATAAGAGTTTGTGCTGGGGGTTAAGTTAGCGGGTTTTATCCAGGCTTCCATAGTGCCATTTGCAAATGATGCTATAGTGGTGCTAGTATTTACATATTGATTTATTCCGTTAAAGCTCGTTGCATTCCCGAACCTCCCGGATGTTGAAAAAACAGGACAAGTTGAACAGCTTGCGTTATTTCCCCAGCTGCTCCAGTCCCTGAAAAAGGTTGAATCCTCAACGCTCTCATTGTTGAGTCTCCACCATCCAATTACGGAATTATTCCAGTCTATAAAGGCTGTTGAATTACTAGTAGCATTAGTAATTGATGTATTGATATCTGCATATGTCTGATTAAGTGATTCACCGTCAGCCGGAGTGTCCGTAAAAAAAGTTATGTTAAACTCTCCTGCCACAGTTCCTGCTATAAATGTTAAAAATAGCAATGCAAGTATACAAATTCGCAAATCGTTCCATATAGTAATACTCTTCAGTTTCATTTCACCAAATCCTCCTTCTATTTAATATTTCCATTATTATAAATTATATAATCCAACCGATATTATAAAATTTACATTCGGATAACTATAACCATTGTTATTATGATATATATAACTTTGTCTCAAAACAGTTTGGGACACCATGTCTTCAAGTTAGTCTTGGGATTTTTTTAAATATATTACTTATTATTTTGTTTTGTATATTTCTCCCACGCATGGAAAACACAAAATGATCAACCAGAATTATTACATTTTGTAAAACACCAGAATTTAAAAGAGTGTTATTTACAAATGTCAGGAAAGAAAGATTTGAATCCGAAATCCCAAATCCGTGCGTATCCATCGAATCCATGCCATTTCCAAAAACAGGCCCTCCAGCATATACATATATCAATGCGCCAATTTCAACCACCATGCGAATAGCCCTCAAAGTTGGATACATCGGTACAAATTATCATGGATTCCAGATACAGCCTGATGTGTTGACTATTGAAGGTGAGCTTTTTGCATCCCTTAAGAAATTAGATCTCATCAAGAATCCCCATGAGGCTAATTATATCGCATCAGGAAGAACTGATAAAGGAGTTCATGCACTCGGTCAGGTGATAGCATTTGATACCCCGGTACCGGAAATAGCGATTCCCAGGGCTATCAACAGCAATCTTCCAGGGACAATATGGACATGGGCAAGGGCGCAGGTACCGGATGGTTTTGATCCGCGACGCCATGCAAAATCCAGGGAATACATGTATATCATGCCGGGGAAATTGGATAATCCACTTCTTAATAGCGCATCTAAATTAATAATGGGTGAACATGATTTTTTAAATTTTATCACCCCTGAGAAAGACCGTATCAGTTCAACTTTTGTTTATAAATTAAATACCAGCACAGTCGGTGAGTTCACGATAATGGATATCAGCGCGGATCATTTTTTATGGCACATGGTCAGGAAAATTGCCACAGCATTGAAAATGATCGGCAGTGGAAAAAGAGATATTCCATGGCTTGAAAAGATGCTGCTGCCTTCGCAATTCCGTGAAGCGCTTCCGCCTGCGCCAGCTCATGGCCTGGTCCTTAAGAATGTGGAATACGGGAATATTGACTGGAAAGAAGATCCTTATGCAAAAAAGAAGACATCGGAAATTCTCACAGAAGAATTCTTATGGCATAGTGTAATGGCGCAAATGCTAAATGAACTTAAAAAAGACATGACACCGGATAATTGATATGTTGATCGCATTTGAACTTTCAGGAGAACACAACACCATCCCCATATCAGAAGTATCTGCCTGCCTCAGGCTGCTGGAGGCTGATTTCCAGGTTTGTCATTCCCTTGATGGATGCCTTATTATCGATCTGGGAACAGGGGCAGGGAAAATAGTTGAAAATATCTCAAAAAGACTGGCAATGACCCATCACATCACTAAAGTCCTCGGTATAGGCGGATCGAGTGAACAGGAAATACTGGATCTTGTTGGAAAAAATATGCCGGATTTTGAAGGAACATATAGCGTTCGGGTCAAACGGGTAAGAGAGCATTCTACAATTAACACTGAATCGATGGAAAGGCAAATCGGGAGTATTTTTTATAGAAAAGGGAAACGAGCAAACCTTAAAAGCCCGCAAATGCAGTTCAGGGTGGTGCTTACGGAAGATAAGAGTATTTTCGCCAGTCTATTATATTCAATTGACCGGAGTATTTTCGAAGCGCGAAAACCACATTTCAAGCCTTTTTTTTATCCCGGTGTCCTGATGCCAAGGGTGGCAAGGGCGCTTGTTAATATTTCAATGCCGCAGGGATCTCTCTTAGACCCATTCTGCGGAACAGGAGGAATTCTTGTAGAAGCCGGGCTTATTGGTATAAAAGTGATCGGCGCTGATATGCAAAGAAAGATCCTGCTTGGCGCAAAAATGAACCTTGAGCATTATAATGTAAACTATACACTGATGTATGAAGATGCATGCCGCCTTGCGCTCAGGGATGAAAGTGTGGATGCTGTGGTTACAGACCCGCCATACGGAAGATCCGCGGCAATTAAAGCAGATTCTCTTGAATATATGCTTGCAATGTCCATGAAAGAGATATACCGAGTTCTAAAAAACGGAAAACGTGCAGTTTTTGTTTCCGAGCGTCCCATCGAAGCGATAGCAAAGGATGCAGGTTTTGAGGTGGTGGAGACGCATTTGCAAAGAGTGCATAAGAGCCTGACCAGACGGATTTTAGTTCTTGAAAAACATAAACTATTACATAAATCGAGCAAAATTATGGATTAAAATAATATAGTATTATATATTAATAAATAATATTGGTATTATAGTAAAACAGTAAAGCTCTGGACGTCACCCCAAAGCCTACAACAGATTGTTAGGTTGGTTCAGCAGTAACTGAATAATAAATGTTATCTCCAAATTCTGTATCAAAAGTAAAACTTAGTTTTTTTATCATTCCTTTTTCAATGTATGTCACTTGTTGTTGGTTCATAGGTTCTTTGTCTGGAGCTTTTACTTCGACTTTTACAAGAACATCACCAGACTCTCCTTGATTCTCTATGTCAGCGGTTACAATTGTAACACTATTTAAGCCTTGCATTGTTCCTTCAGCATTTTTTGAAAGAACAACGGGCTTTGGCGACGAAACACACCCTGATAATAAAACCAGTATTGTTATTAAAATACTTACAACCATAATTTTCTTATTCATATCTAACCACATCTAATTTAAGAGTGGTAGAACTGTTTTGAGAGGACAGTAACCCACTCTGACAACTTTCTTCTTAGTGTTATTTTTATATAAAGTTAACGTCATGCACCACCCTCATATTCCATAGCCTCACGTTAGTCTTGGAACTTTTTAAATATATAATGATAAAAAAATACGTTTATAGTTTCCTATAGGTTGAGAAATCGATCCAGATATTTCACCTAAAAATCAGACTTTATAAATAGTATATGGTCTCGAAACATTCATGTTCTATATTAACCTTTGAGAACCGAAAAAATAAATATTGAAATCCTTTAAGGAAGCTCACCAATGGTAGAAATTCGACCTTTTAAAGCCACGATAATTAATCCGGGGATGCAGATTGATAAACTCATTTGTCCGGTTTATGATACCATAGATGCCGCAAATTACCAGAGATTCGCCCATGAGAAAAACAACATTATCCAGGTGACAACCAGAAGAAAAGACATGGACAGGGATGAATTTATTGGATATGCAACAAAAGAACTCGATCGTTTCATCAGCTCAAAGATACTTTTAGAACGAGAAAAACCTGCTTTTTATATTTACGGTATCATGTATTCCCTTACGCCTGAAATACTGGCCCTTCTTCCTGAAAAAGACAGGATGAGCCTGTATTTTGTTTTTGGCCTGGTATCGCTTGTTAAAGTTGAAGAACTCGGGAAAGGAAATATCGTGGGGCATGAGAAAATTTTTGAAGTAAATTCAAACGAACGCTACAGGTTGATGAGAGCAAGTATGATGAACTTTTCACCCATTGCTGCTGAATACAATATGCCAGACCATGATTTGAACAATCTTTTCGAGGAATACCTGGGTTTTAAACGCCCTGATTTTGTGCCATATCCGGATAAAACGCCTGTAGTCGACGTCACCCTGAATGGCAGCCGTCATTTTTTATGGGAGATAACTGATGAAAAATTAATTCGAAAGATCAAGAAGTTGACAAAAGGACTTAAGCTTCTCATACTTGACGGGCACCACAGGTACACAGCATCAAATATCCTGAGGGAAAGTGATGGCATTGAATATACCATGATGATGCTGATGGAAGGAGGGGACAGGGCTCTTTTACTTTTACCCTGGCACAGGGCAGTGCGCAATTTTAGCGAACAGGAACTTACACAAAAAATACGGGAGAATTTTTCAATTGACTGGGAAAGCGATACCAACGACGAGGAATTCTATTCCAGGCTCAGGAAGCGCAGAAGTGAATTTGATATAAAGCTCGGGATGTACGACGGGAAAAAATTCAGTATCCTCAGGGCCGATGAGAAAGCTGTGCATGATCTTTCAAGAGAGAAAAAAGAAATTGTGGGTCTTGACCTTATTGTACTTCATGAATGGCTGATAGATCCTGTCATACAGGGAAAACCTGTAGATGATGTGTCTTTTAACGCAAGTCCTGATGAAGCCATTTCAAGGGTTGATTCAAAGGAATATAAAGTTGCTTTTCTCTTAAATCCGTTCTCAATAAAAGACGTCGAAAGAAAAGCATTTATTGAAAGGAAGAATTTTCCCCAGAAATCAACGCTTTTTCTTCCCAAGGTGGCAGAAGGGATCGTTATGAGAAAAGTCAATCACCTCCGGTTGAAACCGGAGGCTTGTCCCGTGAGGGACAAAGAGTAATTTGATTGATTAGGAGTCAAGAAATTGAAAAAGTTATCCAAAAGAAATACATGCACACCCACTGATGCTTCACAAGTTAGTGGCAACTGTGATCGGATATTAAACAGAGAGGAAACTCTCAGTGTATCCGGTTTAAAAACTTTAGATAACCGCTCCGAAGTGAACCAATCCAAACACAGGAAACAGGACTTGCGAGTTCCTGTATATGTGTTAAACATGAGAGGTCAACCTTTGATGCCGACCAGAGCAGCAAAAGCAAAGCATTTATTGAAAATGGGAAAAGCAAAAGTTGTTAAGCGAACTCCATTTACAATCCAGCTAAAATACGCAACAGGAGAAACGAAACAAGAAATTATATTGGGAATAGATAGTGCATTCAAAACAATAGGTTACTCTGCGAGAACCAGAACAGCAGAACTCATATCAGGCGAAGTGATTTTAAGAACCGATATACCTGATAAGCTCAAAGAAAAGATGATGTATCGGCGTGGTAGAAGAAACAGGAATACTCAGTATCGAGAGCCAAGATTCCTGAACAGGAGCATCCCAAAAGGCTGGTTTGCCCCTTCAATAGAGCATAAGATCAATTCTCATCTGGAATTGATCGAGAAGATCAAGAAACTACTTCCCATAACTGAAATAGACGTTGAAGTAGCATCCTTCGATACTCAGAAAATGCAGAATCCTGAAATATCAGGAATAGAGTATCAGCAAGGCGAATTACAGGGCTATGAAGTAAGGGAATATCTGCTTGAGAAATTCCAGCGAAAATGCGCTTATTGTGGAAAGACCGATATTCGCTTGGAGATCGAGCATGTAACCCCATCCTCAAAAGGTGGAAGTGACCGTGTTTCCAACTTAACTATCGCCTGCCATAAGTGCAATCAGAAGAAAGGAAACAAGACAGCAGCAGAATTTGGTCATCCTGAGATCGAAGCATTATGCAAAAAATCCTTGAAAGCCTCCGCATTCATGAATACCGTAAGATGGGAATTGGTCAAAAGATTGAAAAACCTGTATGGAAAAACCGCAGTCAATCATACCTATGGCTACATCACCAAGAAATTCAGGATATATTTGGGGTTAGAGAAATCGCATGTAAATGACGCTTTTGCAATATCAAAAGGAACTGATCAGGAAAGATGCCGACCTCATGCGGTTAAGCAAAATAGAAGAAACAATCGTTCTCTTCAATTGAATAGAAAAGGATTCAAACCATCTATCCGAAGAGAGAGATACAAATTCCAGCCTCATGATCTTGTAAGGCTTAATGGTCAGGCATATACGGTTAAGGGAATTTTCAATTATGGCGCTTGGATACGATTACAGAACGATAATGGAAAGGATATTAATTCAAATATTAAAAATGTGGAGTTGATCACTTATGGAAAAGGACTACAATTTGGGTTTTGAGGGGAATACATTACATATACAAGGGGGTTCGATTCATCCATCGGACAAGTCCGATGGTATTCTCTACCCCTCTCCCCACGTTATAAAAGATTAATTATTTTCGTTCACTTTTTTCTTCTTTGATTATGGATTTTACAATCATAAAAATTACAAGAGCAATGATAATGAAATCCAATAACGCGCCTGCAAAATCTCCAACCATGAACTTGACAGGTCCAATATTCAAAGTTGCAGCCCTCCAGTCCCCGCCTGGTATCAACGCGCCGATAATAGGCATAATAAGGTCGGTAACAAGCGCTGTTACAAGCTTGGTTATTGCCAGACCCATTACGAACGCAACTGCCAATCCGATAACTCCATATTTGGTCAAAAAGTCATTAAATTCCTGGATGAAAGATTTTTTTGTTACTACCATGTAATCACACTCCTATCACTAATTATATCGAGTTAATCATAAATAAAGGTGTTCTAAACAAATTCATTTTAACTGTAATATTATAAAATTTCTTTCGTTCGAATAAATTTTCTTAAATCCAAATTGCTTTGATATCCAATCAAATGTTTTCATGCTAAAAAAACAAATGTGTGTCGGATCGCTGTGGTACCACCAATTTTCAAAATCCTCTGCAGGATCATGAAATGATGTCATAATGGCAAGAAATCCTCCCGTTTTTAGAAGTGAATGTATTTTTGTAAGCTCATTCCTGATATCCCTGAAATGCTCGAAAACCTCTGTAGAGATGACGATGTCATATGAACGTACAGGAAACCCGGGATTGAAATAAAGGTCATAGCCGTCACAATCATAACCCTCCAGTTGCAGTAACTTCTTCAGGACAGGTTCATGCCCGCACCCATAATCAAGCGCAGACATGATTCCAGGACAATATTGCTGTATGAGTTTTATTTTTTCCATGAACATGTTTACATATCCCCCGTTTGAAAGCGTATTATTATGAAGTAAATATCGGGCTTCTTCATCAATGGACGAAAGATGGAATTCTTCAGGCACAAAGATCAGATCACATTCAGGGCAGCGGAAATAATCTCGTTTTCCCATCTTTTTGTAAGTTTTTGTAAATTTTAAATCAAATACGGAGGAATTGCGACAGAGGATACATTTTTTTGGTGAGGCCATAGGTTTTTATCTTTTTTGATCAAAATTTAATTGTTCCATACTTGCATATAAAAGAATATGGGCCCGCGGAGATTCGAACTCCGGATCCCCGCCATGTAAAGGCGATATCATAGCCGACTAGACCACGAGCCCTGCAGAAAGCTTAGATGTTGGTTGGAGTATATAGTTTTTTAGTTCAAGTTCATAAAAAAACTTTAATAGGGGATAAAACAATATAAAATGGGTAAATATGTCTATGGTAAATAATATAATTAAGATGTTGATAGGTATAGTAGTTTTGATTATTGGCATTGTATGGTATACGGGGATAGGTGGATATCTCGGCTTTTGGGAGGAACTACTTGATCTATTAAAAGCCACCATCGGCCTCTTCCTTCTCTTTGTCGGGTTGATCGTCGCATGGATGGGCTATGACGATTACAAGATGGATAAAGAAATGGAAAAGGAAGAAAATAAGGGAGAAACAAAGTAAGTTTAAATTCCCAGCATTGCCGGGAGCGTCATTTTATTTCGATTCCATTCAATTTTACTAATTAAATGGTCTGCTTATGAAACGAATAATCGTTATTTCTATCATTGTTTTGATCTCACTGACATTCGGATGTGTAAGTGACAAAAATGGGATCATTGAAAAAAACCAATCTGTAATATCTGAAAAAAACAGGATATCGACTATCGTTACAGAGAAGGGTACGATCAAGTTTGAGCTATATGAAAAAGAAGCGCCTATCACTACAAAGAATTTTATTGAATTGGCACAAAAAGGATTCTATGACGGGCTTACATTCCACAGGGTTGAGCCGGGATTCGTCATCCAGGGGGGAGATCCGAAAGGAGATGGAACAGGAGGTTCGGGGAAAACAATACCGCTTGAAATAAATGCATCATTGACCCATAAGAAGGGCGCGGTAGCTATGGCTCGATCAAATGACCCCAACAGTGCATCCTCACAATTCTATATCGTTCTTGAAGATGCAAAATTCCTTGATAAGAATTATGCGATATTCGGGCAGGTCACGCAAGGACAGGATGTCGTGGGTAAAATCACAAAAGGCGATAAAATACTAAAAGTTACGATCGGGGAAAAGTAACTAATTATTAGTTAACGGGTATCAAGAACCTCCGGCCTTTCGAAGGCGAGGGATGAATTGATACCCACGTTTTTTAACATAACTCCATAACAAGTATATGAGAGGGTCTCCAAAAAATCCTCGAATTTGGTACTGGAACAGGAAGTTTCGCAATAGAAGCTGCCAAACATTGTGCAAAAATATTCGCAGTGGATATCTCACATCAGATGCTGGAATTTGCACGGCGGAAAGCTAAAATCGAGGTCCAGATTTCTGGAAAATTTTAGCCCTTAGACGAATTTTTAAAATGCGAAAAGAATGGGGAAATTCTATTTAAGAGATACACCAAATTTCTTATATTTTCTGAACAAAAGAATCTTAGTGCACAGTGGCAGGTTGGGGAGTGGGGGTTAGAAAAAAACGTTACCTGCCACTTTACACTGGTCCCAAAATTCAAAGAATCATATTTAAAGTTTACTATATAATCCAGGGTTATTTCCGGAAAAATGATGAAAAAGTATAAATATTATGATACTCATTATTATTTATAACGAGCGGGTGGATTTTTTTAAATAACCACTCCCACTCCCGCCCGCTCGTTGATGCTTTTGTATTTTCTCCCAAAATATTGAGCAAGGCAAGTTATATATGATCATTATGATTTTTAAGGGGAAAAGGTTATATATGATAAGTATCATTATTATGTATAACGACGGTCGGATTTTTTTATATAACCCACCACTCCCACTCTCCGACCGCTCGTTGATGCTTTTATGTATTTTCTCCCAAAATATTGAGTGAAATAAGTTATAATCATTATAATTTTTTTGGATGGAAAGGGTTATATATGATACGTATCATTATTATGTATAACGAGCGGTCGGATTTTTTTAAAACCCTACCAACCCCCATACCTCTGATCGCCCGTTTCTGTTTTTCAATAACCATATAAGCAACCAATAATAATAAGAGAATATAGAATTATGTATATTGATAAATTTACATCACAATGCAGGATATTCGACCAGGTTTCCCATGGCTCCAGGGTATTGGAGATCGGGTGCGGTTCAGGAAAGTTATCTAATTTATTAACCACATGGAAGCACTGCAAGGTTTATTGTGCCGATAAAGATCCCATCAGCTCTTCCTTTGCAAAGGGCAAATGCATTGAGATACTGAATATTGATATAGAAAATTCCGAATTACCTTATGAAGATGGGTATTTTGATCACATTATTCTTGTAAATGTCCTGGAACATATGATAAATCCAAAAAAGGTATTGATGGATCTCAAAAAGTATCTTTCTGAAAATGGGTCATTAATATATTCAGTCCCCAATATCGTGAACTGGCATTCGAGGATGACTATCTTTTTGGGCAAATTCGAATATACGGATGGGACTGTCTTTGACATGAACCATTTGCGGTTCTTCAATCTTATATCCGCAAGAAATCTGGCTATTGATGCAGGATTCCATATTGTTTGGCTTGATGTCACTCCCAGCGTGTATTTTTATAAGGAAAAATTAAATTTCTTATGGTATCATCTTGCAAAAGCCTGGAAAAACTTATTTGCAGATGAATTTCTCATTCTGGCAAAAAAGGAAAGTTAAGAGTACATCGGATTGTAGGCAGAGCGTAGAGCCAATGCTATCTGGTCAATGAATATCTCAGGGGAATACGCGCCTACAAATGAAGAATCATTGTTGATCACAATGTGGGGAACGCTCATAACGCTGTACCTCTGAACCAGATAAGGGAACTCCGCCATTTCTATTACATCGGAACGAATATTTTCATTTTCAATTGCAAACTGGTGAGCGGTCTTTGCGGCTTTTGGGCAATATGGGCAGGTTGGCGAAACGAATACCTGTAAATGAACGGATTTTTTTATTTCCGAAAGCTGGGTCTTTATTGCATCGGATAATTTTGTTTTTCCCTTTGAAACATCAATTATCGTATCGATCATGACCGGAAGTTCGTATCCCTCAGGTAAGCCATAATACCTGATTCCATAGTCTATTTTTCCAGCTATTGCTATGGCGGGGATTTTTTTAATATTATATTTAAGGACTTCATCCGAATCCTTGACAAAGTCAAATATTTTCACTTTTATTTTTTTTGATAATGTCCCCAAATCAAGCACCATCTCTCTTGTTTCCTTGCAGAACTGGCACTCAAGCTCCTGTGAAAAAACAATAAGTTCCACATCATCTGCAAGTTCTACAAATCTTTTTTGGATAGCTTCCTTATCGCTCTCCTGGAGGACCATAAGATTACTCCACAGATTTTAAGAGTTTTTCTACCCTCTCAAGTGATTTTTTTGATTCCTTAAGCTCCATTAGCATCATATATGTCAAATAGATCGATATGAGGCCCAAAACAATGACCACGATTATCAGGGTATAAATAGGCCATTGCGATGTTGTACCGAACATTTCATCCATCATTGTCATAATTTTACTCCGATTTTAAAATTTCCTTGATCATACTCAATGACAGTACTAATTCAAAATTCTTTGCTTTATAATATTTCTTTGTATATGGCGGCTCTTCAAAATGCCTTATCTCACTTTCCACAAGACCGGCATTTTCAAGTTTCTTAAGGTGAAGGTACAGGAGCGGGCGTGAAATCCCCACTTCCTTGGCAAGCTCAGATACATAACATTCACATTCGGCAAGGGTTGCCAGGATCTTTAAGCTATGCTCGTTGCCAAGGGCATTTAGCATTTCCACAAGGGATTTCTTATCCACCTTTTCACCGATTAACTAAAAGAATCTTAAGATATTTAAAATAAAGGAAAATATTGCTTTTCAAAATAAATATAACTGGAAGATCATTCTACTTCCAGCACTTTTTCAAATGTACCATGCCAATTGTGGTACCATACAGCGCCTGTGTTGCTGTTAACGCTGAGCATACCATAAATATTCCCGTCTTTTGTTACTTCCATCGTATAATAACCATAGAAATCATCAGCGCCTTTCACTTTCGTTCCGGGTAGAGTCCTGTCAAGATATTCCTGTGCGTTCTTCAGAGCCTGTTCTTCTGTCACTTTCGTTTCTGTTTCACCTATGTTCATGTGCCCATATCTGGTATTCCACATCATGTTCGGCCCCATTTCGGGAACTACTGCACCTGAGTATTTATTGACTATAAGCTCAAATGCATATTTATCTGTGCTCTTCTCTTTCACCCCGGCATAGAAGTGGTTGTCGAATTGCAATACTTCGGCAAGCTTAAGGTCATTGTTACCTGTCGCTGTGAGATATTGCTCTACTGATATCTTTGCTTTATCAATGGTTATGGGGGTTGAATTTTCCCCATAGCTCGTGGCATTTGCACCGCAGTGATTTCCATAACCGGCTCCAGCGCTACCGGTCATCATTCCGCCGCTTCCCATCATGCCATTGGCCGTTCCGGAACCGTCCATCATTCCGCCGCTTCCCATCATGCCGATTCCATTTCCGCTCATCATTCCATTACCTGTCCCATAGTTGCCCATCATGCCATTCCAGAAACCGCCGGGTTTTGCCACCGCATAACCGGCTCCCAGGACAACAATGATTGCTGCAATGACCAGGATCGTTTTATTGTTCATATTTTTGTCACCTTTGGATATTTTATTATTTATTTCATGTGTAAGTTTTTCTTACATACTATAACTTAAATTACTATGGTATAAAGATTTCGCCTGCTTTAAATTTTGAAAATCCTGTCTATTAGAAACTCTTAATTCATCACCGCTCCAACCTGGATTATGAGTGAAGCCCTGAGAACTGACCTGTACCAGTTGACAATGATGCAGGCATACTGGAAATCCCGGCATAACCCGGAAGCTACTTTTGATTATTTTGTGCGTAAAATTCCCTCAGGCTCCTATCTTATCACAGCAGGATTAACCTTTCTTCTCGATTACATTGAAAACCTGCGCTTTGATGATGATGATATAGAATATTTGAGGACCCAGGATTTTGATAAAGAGTTCCTCAAGACCTTGCGGGATTTCAAATTCACAGGTGACATCCTTGCAATGCCCGAAGGAAGCGTCGCATTTCCGATCGAACCTATAATAAGAGTAACAGCTCCCATAATCGAAGCCCAGCTTGTTGAAACGTTTCTGCTCAATAAAATTAACTTTTCAACACTCATTGCCAGTAAAGCCTCGCGCGTTGTCTATGCCGCAAAAGGAAGAGCGATAGCCGAATTCGGATTGCGCCGCGCCCAGGGGGATGGGCATCTTGAAGCAACCCGCGCAACGTATATCGGGGGCTGCGCTTCCACATCCAATGTACTTGCCGGGAAAAAACTTGGTATCCCGATATCAGGAACAATGGCGCATTCATTTGTAACAAGTTTTGACCATGAGATCGACTCTTACCGCGCCTATGCCGATGCCTTCCCCAAACGATGTTTTTTGCTAATTGATACATATAATACCATTGAAGGCGCAAAAAAAGCCGTCATTGTAGGAAAGGAGCTTGAAAAAAGAGGAGAGAAACTTATTGGTGTAAGGCTTGATAGCGGGGACCTGTGCGGGCTTTCAAAGCAGGTCCGAAAAATCCTGGATGATGGCGGCCTCGAAGATGTAAAAATAGTTGCAAGCGGGGACCTGAATGAGTGGAAAATTGATGACCTCATCAAATATGGCGCAAGTATCGATATGTTCGGTGTAGGGACTGAACTTATTACTGGCCGCCCCACTCCTGCGCTTGATGGGATATACAAACTTTCAGATATTATTGAGGACGGGAAGCATGTTCCCAAGATGAAACTCTCGGAAGAGATCGTAAAAACAACTCTTCCCGGGAAAAAAATAGTATGGCGAATAACGGAAAATGGAAAATTTAAGAAAGATATCATAACGCTTGAGAATGAGCTCGTTGATGAGGGAGTGCCCTTATTGGAAACTGTTGTCAGGAAAGGAAAAATCGCATGTGACAGGCCATCATTATCTGATATCCGACAAAATACGGCCGTGAATTTCTCAAAATTGCCAGAAATTTTCAAAAAACTTGACACAGCGCCAGCATATCCAGTTGAGTTCAGCAGGGGACTTACTGAACTTAGAGCTGACATAGTTGAGAAAATAACAAGAGAAGAAATAAGGCACGAATAAATAAGAAAAAGATACAATATCAATTCATTTAATCCTCCTTTTTATTCTTCTGGTGTTCTTGAGACCGTGTGTTTAGTGTATAAAGTCCATACATTCCGATTAATAAGAACAATAGAGTTTCAATCCAACCTTCATGAAAGCTGTTTATATCTGCAATTCGTGAATGATCAGGGAGATATGATATTCCCCCGTTGCTGGAAAATATCATTGTCAATAAGAACATGACTCCTACAGATAATGATACCACGGTAGTAAGAAATAAAGCGAATTTCACGCCACCACCTTCTTGAATATCTTCCTGTCTTTTATCCCCAAATGGAACTTTCCCCATATTCCACCACCAATTCTAATTGTCGTTAATAGTATATAACTATTCCTAAAATTATTTCAACAGTATGATTGTTATAATCATCAGCAGATATTGTTTTAGTAGAAACGATATACAAAATCCATATGAACGATGGAATTGACAATAAACCGAAATATTTTATTAGCTGTAATAACATAAAGATAAATATATGGGGTTAATTAAATTAAAAAACAAATACACTGGCTGTATGCTTGGGGCTGCAATAGGTGATGCTCTGGGCAAACAAAATGAAGGAGTAAGAAGAAAAGAAATTCTCAAAATGGGGTATATAAAGGATTATGGGAGGGCGCCAACAGGAAGCCCTGGTGACAAACTGAGAGCAGGACAATATACTGACGATACTGAACAAATGCTTGTCCTTGCTCAATCTTTGATCGCCTTTAATGGTTTTAAGGCTGTGGACTTTGCCTACAGGATAGCGAAATGGGGAGTAAAAGTCCGAAATGATCCCTCAAGGAGTCCATTTCTTGGTCCTTCAAGTTCTTCTGCTATTGATAAATTGAATTCGGGTATTTCCTGGAAAGAATCAGGGAGTGATATACCATCTTGCGGTTCTGCAATGAGGGTTGCCCCTATCGGACTTTTTTATGATTGCCTGGAAAATGTTGAATCTAATGCAGTCCTTTCCTCTATCCCGACTCATAAAAGTAAAGGAGCGATCGCAGGCGCAGTGGCAGTCGCGGTAGCTGTCCGATGTTCGCTTGATGGTTTTGATCGCCATGAAATCATCAGGCAAACCTGTGAAAGAGCATCAAATTATGACATTGGCTTTGCAAAGAAGATTGAGCTAGCTTACGAATCGCGAAACGAAATGCCTGATATAGTTTTTGATAGGCTTGGAACATCGTATTACGTGTACGATACCGTCCCTTGCGCTTTTTATTGTTTTTCCAGGTATTTTGATGATCCTGAAATGGCTATTATCGAATCTGTGAACGCCGGCGGCGATACGGATTCTATTGGCTGCATAACAGGGGCATTATGCGGAGCGCTTCACGGCATTGAGCGTTTTTCGAAAAAATGGATCAATGGTCTTGAAAATAAGGATCTGGTGGAGAATATCGCTACTATGATATATGGAAAAACCCGGGGGTTGATTAGAACTTGAGCGATTTTTAAGATAACGCTTTTTGAGATATTTGAGGTGGGGGTAAAAATTCAAATATTGGATAGGATAGGTTTACGTGCCACTAACCCCAACCTCATAGTTTGAGTTGTTTTGACATAGTAATAAAGTTTTCTGGCCATAAATAAAAAAAATTGTTTTAATATCGTTCTATGATATTATACAATGTATCTCTTTTGGCTACAGGACGCCCCAATTTCCTGGCAGCATGGATAAATTCGTCTATGCTCTTACTGTGAAAAGGCACACCTGCAGCACGGACGACATTTTCTTCGATCATTGTCCCGCCAAGGTCATTTGCGCCAAAATCCAATGCAATTTGCGCAACATCGATACCCTGGGTCACCCAGGAAGCCTGGATGTTCTTTATATGACCATCAAGAAGAATTCTTGATATAGCCACCATTTTCAGATAATCTATTCCGGTTGAGGTTCCATTCAATCCTGTATTTTCAGATTGGAAAGTCCATGGTATGAATGCTGTAAAACCATGATATTGTTTTTGCATATCGCGTACCCTGATTATATGTTTTATCCTTTCTTCCGGGGTTTCCTCATGCCCGAAGACCATTGTAGCAGTGGTCGGGATACCCAGTGAGTGCGCCGCCAGCATTACTTCCTTCCATTTCTTCCACCCGATCTTTTTTGGCGAGACAACTTCCCTTACCCTGTCATCAAGGATCTCTGCTCCACCCCCAGGTATTGAATCAAGACCTGCTTTGTGCAGACGCGATATTGTTTCTTTTATGCTGGCTCCATATAACTTTGAGATATGGTAGATCTCAGGAGGGGAAAATGCGTGCATCTGGACATTGAACTTTTTTTTGACTTCTTTTAGCGTTTCTTCATAATATTCAATGGGAATATCAGGATTCAATCCACCCTGAATGAGAATCTGGGTAGCCCCTAACTTTACGGCTTCGTCAACTTTTTCAAGTATCTTCTCAATGCTTAGCACATAGGCGTCTTTTGCATCTGCTTCACGGTAAAAAGCACAAAATTTGCATTTAGATATGCAGATATTTGTATAATTTATGTTGCGGTCAATAACAAAAGTGACAAGATCCCCGGAGCTTCTTTTTCGCAAAGCATCTGCGGCTGCTCCTAATAAATTCAGATCATAACATTTAAGCAGTTTTTTTCCATCATCCAGATCAAGCGGATCGATACCATCATTAATATTATCATATATTTCACGTGTTCCGTTATTCACTACGCGATCAAGAATTTCTGTAATTTCAGTGTCATACGATAATTTTTTTATAATATCAAAATTTGTCATCCTGGGAATAGCTCCTCTTGAATTTCAATGCAATTTCAGCTTTCATAAGTTCTCTCCCCAGATAAGCAGCATGGTCAAGACGTGAAATAAGTCCGCGTTCGATAATAGTATCCAATATATCCTTCGCGGTCGATCCGGCTATTGGAATATCTTTATCAATAATATTTCGCACTATTATTTTTCCAGGGATTATCTTACCATTACGGATCTTGTCATCTGTCAACTCGATCTTAAAACATCCGGCCGGGTCAAGATGCCATTTTTCACTTCCTTTTGCCTCTATAAAGGATTCCGGCATCACACCAAATTCCCGCCTGCGCTTTTCCTTAATGGTTAGCATGTTAACTCCAAGGTCCTTTGGCGCGCTTTTCCTGTCCCTGGAAAGCATCATCATAATGGAAGCGGTCTTTAATTCGTTGACACTGTCATGAGCCTTATGGCTGAATTCCGGTGTAAATAAGATGTTCGCATCAAGCTCCATTGCAATGCTTGAAAGAATTGCATTGATCCCTATAGAATCTGCATCAACAAGTTCAGTAACATTCCCTGCACCGAAGAATAAGGGTGTAATCCTGTCGCGTTTCCTGAATTCATAATACCTGCTGATCGACTCTGTAAGACCATGGCCTGCAGGTTCAAGCACCGGGTCAGCGATGATATTCCTGATCCCGGAAGTCCTGGCCGATCCTATGTTTTCAAAAAGACTTTCAATGTCGCCGGGTTGGTCAGGAATTATTACCGAAGCGGTGGAATCCCTGATTATTTTATCCTTTACTTTATCGATATTTTTTGAATTAAGGCTCAAAACAATATCTATTCCTGCATCAACTGCCTCATTTATTGATTCAGGATCAAGCGTATCGATGCTCAGGGGGACATCAGTTACGGATCTTGCAGTTTCAACAGCAGTCCTGACTTCCCCGATCGATGTATCCAATGAAATCCCGAGATCAATAATATCCGCACCTTGTTCTACAAAATAAATTATTTTATCGGTAAGTTCGTTCTTACTCATTGAACCGGCATCCACAATTTCAGCCATCACCTTCATTCGGGAATTCCCCCCGATCTTGACGGATCTTAACGATAAAGGTGAGTCTGCAAGTTGCTCCAGTTCATTCATCCTCAGGAATGCATTGGAACGCTTTTTCTCGATCAATAGCTCGCATGCCGGTATCCAGGGTGAAAATTCTAATCCTTCTGAAAATGAGAGTACAAAACCAAGATCCACTGCATGCTTTGGTCCAAGTCTTACCGGGATGCCAAGTTCTTTTTCAAGCCCTGGAAAATCACCGGATGCCAGGCCGGGAATAAGTATCAGGTCGTATTTTTTAGGAGGGAGACAACGCCTCAGCAAAGCTGGAGTTGTAAATGCCGCGACCTCAATATCAAGAACAAGAACTTCAGCCCCACGATTAACAGAGGCTTTTACTGTATTGGCTGCAAGCTTTCCGGTAACTACCAGGATATTCATTTTTCTCATTTAGCCTTTAACCCGTTAACTTAAGCAAATAAATATTCCATATCCCATCTGTAATAAATCCGACTGCTATGGCCCCAAGGAAAAGGCCCATAAGCCGTGTCATCACAAGCATGCCTGTCATTCCTACGACCTTTCTAAAATAATCTGAATACCGGAAAATCAGGAAAGTAATTAAAAATATAAGTAGAACTGCAGCAACTTCAATTAATTTCACAGTTTCCATATTGATATTATAATCCTCAATTCCTTTTGTAACATATAGGATTATTGTCGTTATGGCCCCTGGTCCTGTCAGCATGGGCATAGCCATAGGAAAAATAGATATATTCTCCCTGTGTACGGCATCAGATAATTCTTCGGATGTGATGCTTTCTCTTGATGTTCTGGCAAAAAGCATATCCATGCCCACAAGGAAAAGTAAAATTCCACCAGCTACTCTCAGGGAATCCACAGTAATACTGAAAAATATCAGTATATAATTCCCGAATATTATAAATAATATTGCCATAATACAAGCAATAACTGCAGAACGCTTTGCCACATAATTCTTATCCTCTTCTTTCATGTTGGATGTCATGGAAATGAATGCCATCACTCCGCTGACAGGGTTTATGATCGAAAATAATGCAGTGAAAACAGAAATAAAGAATGTGATCTCAGAGATCATTTCTTCTCCCATTTCTCAAGATATAATACTTCAGAAAGAGTTTTCCCTCTTTTTATTTCATCACGTATTCGCCGCTCGTTCTTTTCAACCTCAGCCCCCCGTCTTGCTATTTCATATGCCCGTTCCCCTGGTATTACGACAACACCGTTATCATCTCCAACGATAAAATCCCCTGGTTTTACGGTCTGCCCCCCGCACTGTATCTCTGCATTTATTTCCCCGAAACCTTTTGGCTCGCCTGCATTCGGGACAATTGATTTCGCAAAAACAGGAAAATTAAGCCGCCTGATATCATCAACATCCCTTACTGCGCCATCTATCACGACCCCTGCCACACCTTTATTGATGCTGCTCAAAGTAGCAAGTTCTCCCCATGGCGCCACATGAGCGCTATTATTATTGATAACGATAACATCGCCTCGCTCGGCAACATTTATTGCCTCAACTGATTTTGCCCAATCTCCGGGAAATGTCTGTACTGTGACTGCCCTCCCTGCTGCTTTTGTCCCCTGGCAAATCGAATGGATATCTTTCATAGCGCCTTTCCTGTGCATTGCATCTGAGATATTGGGTGTAGATACAAGTTTTAGTAGTTCGATGGTTTTTTCATCGATGGATTTTTCAGGTTGACTTGATACCTGCGGCATATCTAAACTTTCGCGGATAGCTCTTGCCGATGCTGTAACATTGGATGACCGGACAATATTTCCGCCAACGATGATTATACCTGCGCCGGATAATACCGCTTCTGCAGCGCTCTTTGCATCAATCCCGCCTGCGACCGCGATGGGTACATTTATCTTAAGCGACTTGAGGATCGAAAGAGGATCTTCGCCCATCATCTGCTGGTCTATCCCGACATGAATATTTATATAATCGATCCCCAGTTCTGCAAGTTCTTTAGCCCTTTTTACCGGGCTTCCTGCGGAGATCAGGTCGGCCATGATCTTTACCCCATATTTGCGGGCTGATCTTATGGCGTCCTGTATCGTGGAATCATCTGCGCTCCCAAGCAGGATAACGATATCAGCGCCGGCTTTGGCTGCCATTTCAACTTCCATTGCCCCCGTGTCAACCGTTTTCATATCAGCCAGGATAACTCTGCCAGGGAACGCTGCTTTTAGTTTCCTTAAAGCATCCATGCCCTCGCTCTTTATCAACGGTGTTCCTGCTTCTATCCAATCAGCGCCGCCATCTATCGCTTCTTTTGCTATTTGTATGGCGCGTTCTGTCTCTAGAACATCAAGAGCTACCTGTAGTACCGGTTTGATATAAATCACCTTTTTATAAATTAGCGTATGTAAATAAAGATTTAATGGTGCTGTAAGAGTGTCTCTTTAAAGAATAAAGAGAAAATATAAAGCATGTATGAGATTATCTAGTAGGAATAGGAGAAATCAATATAATCTCAATTGAAAATCTTTCAAAAGCATTTGGTACGAATGTTGTCCTTCGTAAAATCAATCTCAGGATAGAAAAAGGTGAATTCCTCACAATATTTGGCCCAAACGGCGCAGGAAAAACAACGCTAATCAAGATAATGGCAACACTTGTCACTCCCACTTCCGGGAAGGTCCTTATCGAAGGTCTTGATATTAAAGAAGAACCTATTAAGATCAGGAAAAAAATCGGTGTCATCTCACATGAAACTTATCTTTACACCGAATTGACAGCAGCCGAAAATCTCAGGTTCTTCGGGAAGATGTATGACACTCCCCGGCTTGAAGAAAGGATCGATGACCTTATAAAACAGGTTGGTTTGACCTACAGGAAAAATGACCGCGTCCGGACGTTCTCACGCGGGATGAAACAGCGCTTATCAATTGCAAGAGCCCTTATTCATGATCCTCCGATTCTTTTTCTTGATGAACCCTATACAGGATTGGACCAGCATGCCATATCGACATTTGACAGGATACTTGGAGGCATGAATGCTATGGATAAAACAAGAGTCCTTATTTCTCACGATCTGGAGCATGGTATTTCATTATGCGACAGGGCAATAATTCTCACAGGCGGGCATATTGCCCATGAGATGACCGGGGAAGAGATAGGCGACTTGCTCCAGTGCAGGGCCATTTATGAAAAACACGTGGAGGAGCGAAAATGAAATTCCTCCAGATCGCAAAAAAGGATCTTAAAGCGGAATTTCGCACCAAGCAGATGCTGAATTCCATGGTGATCTTTGCGCTTCTTGTGATAGTGATCTTTAGCTTTGCATTCGGGAATGAAGCAACAATATTCGTGTCAAATCTCAATAAAAAGATAGTTGACCTTCTTGCCCCCGGTATGCTCTGGATCGCGTTCACGTTTGCGGGGATGCTGGGGCTATCACGGTCATTTGCAGGTGAAAAGGAAGAAGGATGCCTTGAAGGACTGAAACTTTGTCCTGCTGACAGGAGTGAAATATATAATGGGAAAGTCCTGTCCAATGCGGTTTTGATGTTCCTTATGGAAATGGCAACGTTACCGATCTTTGTTGTCCTTTTCAGTTATGATATAAAAAATCTTCCGGGTCTGATCGTTGTGATCATCCTGGGTACTTTCGGGTTCATTTTTGTGGGAACACTTCTATCAGCGCTCACTGTAAATACCCGAACCCGCGAGATACTTCTTCCGGTCATATTGTTTCCTGTCCTTATCCCTGTAATACTATCGGCAGTAACTGCGACCGGAACAATGCTTGCAAATGGGGATTTTTCGGATGTTGCAGGAGAAATGCAGATACTTGTAGTGTATGATATCATTTTTTTCGTAGTAGCTCAAATGGTATTTGAATATACGATCGAAGATTAATATAACCGAACAATCGGTTTTATGGAAATAAAAATGATGATAAATGGATAATATTATGAGACATGCGAACTAATTCTGTGTATAATATGCTCAAAAAAATTCTTTATGTGATAACTCCTGTATTGGTATTGATCTCGGTATATTTAGTGTTCTTTATTGCGCCCATCCCAATAGATCCCGGGGCGGCAGCGGGTGACCCGAATAACTTCAAAATATTCTTTTTCCATCTTCCCATCGCAATATCTGCGTACCTATCATTTGCGATTGTTTTTGTTTCAAGTATCCTGTATCTTAGAAGCAAGAAACAAAAATGGGATATGTTATCGTTATCAGCAGCTGAAGTTGGAGTAGTATTTGCCTTCCTGACGCTTGTGACTGGATCGATATGGGGAAGATCCGCCTGGAATGCGTACTGGGTATCATGGGATGTCAGGTTGAATACCTCACTTATCCTATTCTTAATATACCTGTCTTATCTGATGATCCGCCAGGCCGTAGAGGAGCCTGAAAAACGGGCACGGCTTTCGGCTGTTTTTGGTATAATCGGTTTTATAAGTGTCCCGATCAGTTTTCTTTCGGTCCGGTTCTATTCAAAAATGCATCCCTGCGTTGTCCCGCCATGCCCCAGCGGCGGGGGTGGAGGTATAGGGGGAGCAGTCCTGTATTATCTCCTAATCAATTTTGCTGCATTTTTCCTGCTGGCAGCGACTCTCATGATGCTAAGGATGGATAATGAGCGATTGAAAGAAAAAGCAAATGAATTAAAGAGAAAAAACAATCTCTAATAATTTTCAAGAAAGCTGATTTAATTAAGTTTATGCAACAATAATAAACGGGAGACATAATTATGAAGATACATAGAATAGACCATGTAGGTATAGTCGTAAATGACCTTTCTGCCGCTAAAGTGTTTTTCCTTGATTTTGGGCTTGAAGTCCAAGGAGAAGGAAAGTTGGAAGGAGAGTGGCTGGATCGGGTAGTGGGTCTTAATGATGTTAAAACAGAGTTGGTAATGATGCAGACGCCAGACCGTCAGGTAAATCTGGAGCTAACCAAATTCCATACGCCGTCAGACGAAAAAGGCATTCAGTATCCTTTAGCGAATACTCTGGGTATTCGGCATATCGCATTTGTTGTCGAAGATATTGAGGCTATTGTTGCCAAATTGAAAAAGAAGGGTATGGAAACTTTTAGCGATATACAAACCGTCGCATCATTTGAAAACACTCATTATAAATTATGCTACATTCGTGGGCCAGAAGGAATTATTTTAGAGTTGGCGGAGCAAATCAAATAAATCAAGAATATCAAATTTTCGGCATAGAATTCTGGCGCAAGATAGGGGTATGTGTTTATAGTTTCCTATTCGTTAAAAAACCAAAAAACACCAAAAATAATTATGAGGCTTTTGGTTCGGCCTCAATTTCTGTTTTTCTGACCTCTACCCTGCGAAGGGGATAGATGGGTTTGACATCATGATATATACTGGCAGACAGTTTTCCTGTTACAACATCCTGGACGAACTGCTCCATATCCATTTCCCTGGCTCTTGCTTCAATAACCTGGTTCATTATCTGGCGGATAGCTTTTACCTGGGCCTCTCGTGCCCTTTTTATGGTAAAACACGATGGTTTTACTCTTATGGTATAACCGTCCTTTGTCTTGACTGAAACATTTGTTTCAACAGATGATGTTTCTCTCTTAACGAGTGAGCGCAGATAATCCTGGGTCAGTTGATGCCCCATGTATTTTGTATAAGCGACATCGCCGCCTACGCGGTCAATTTTCAGGATCAGCTTGGTATTCTGCTTGGAAAGATCATTTGTCAGCTCCCCAAGTGTAACTTCGATGTTTCTTCCGACCAACTTTTCCGGCTCATCAGCAATGGTTTCTCCGATGTTTGATTTTCCGAACATGTCCGGTGCAACAAGGTTGTACCATTTCTTTGCTTTCCAGCCTTCTGTCTTTGTAACTGCCAATTAATTTCCTCCAGGGTATAATATGATTAAAATGTGAAAAGTATTCACAAAATCATGCGTTTAATAGAGCAATGGATACTTAATACTTTTGGAGAACATCAAAACATCCTGTTTAGCGCTTCTTTTGCAGCCATTCCAACCATTATCCCCCGTTTCTTCGCTGCTTCGGAGACATCCACAGCCTTTGCGTTCAATACATCCTCAAAGCTCTTGACCCGGGTAACCCTCACGGCCACATCTTCGAGTGTATTAGCGATATCCATATTGAGATAACCGCACATGACAAAGCCGCAGCCTGCGCGGATAACAAGGAGCGGGGCATGTTCCATATCCATCTTGAGCCCGATCGCGCTCCCTTTTTCAAGATTCATCTGTTCAATTAGCATGAGCGTTGAGCCAATTAATCGAATTATGGTATTATACGCTTCGAAGCTTGTGTGAAACCTGCTTTCCCAGGTCCGTTAAAGCAAATTTTGTCCCTTCGCGTGATACGAGGTTTTTTTCCGCCAATTCTTCTATTGTTTTTTCCGCTCCCACAATCCTTACTGTCTTTGCTATAGTTGCTCCATCCATTGCGCCCTTTGAATCCAATACATTAAGGATTTTACTCGCCTTATGGTTGCTTGCAACGTAACCGATCAATTCTTCCATATATTTCTTTACTCCTTTCTCCTATATTGTACTTCTTTTGAGATAACTTTATTGCATTCGAGCAACATTACAACTCCGGCGGGCTAGCCCGGGTAACTCGGCGTTACCTGTAACCCGAAACCGTCGATAGCGGGGGGCGAAACCAAAGGAAGAAGTTTTGACTATTGAATGGCCCACAGGTTCTACTGTGAAACCCCGTCCTATGGGGCTGGTGTTGGTACAGGGGCTTTCCTGAAGGAAGGTTTTTGTGCCTTAGTTGCGGATAACGGTCTAGGCCCGGAAGGGAGCAAACCAGCCGTGAACAACTATCGCTCATGGGGGCGCGGGGCGGAGGCGAGTTTGTGGTCAACCGTTCAGTGGAAGGGACTGCGACCCCAGGTGTGCCCGCTACTTTATCCAATTAATCTGATAATCTAGATATATATTATAATGATGCGCATAAGTATATCAATTAATTAATAATTAAAGAAACATTTAAATAAGCTAAAGGTGTAATATAATAATATCCTAAAACAGAGGTAAAGATACAATTTGATAAAGTATGAAGACAAAAAATACAGGGGGAAACAATTTATGAAAATAACAGCAATTCTTCCAGCTTATAACGAGGAAGTATCTATTGGCAGTGTGGTTCTCCACGCCATGCAGCATGTCGATGAAGTTCTGGTCATAGATGATGGCAGCACAGACAGAACGGCAGAAGTTGCGAAACTTGCAGGCGCGCAAGTAATCCGCCATCCAAAAAATATGGGCAAAGGCATGGCACTAAAGACCGGTTTTGAATGTGTGGAAAGAAATGGGGCCAAGGTGATTGTAACAATGGATTCAGATGGTCAGCATGACCCGGAGGATATCCAGAAGCTCACGGCTCCAATCATCAAAGGAGAAGCAGATATTGTAAACGGCAGCAGGTATATTGGCGGCAATGGGAAAAACACTCCCATATATCGTCGCATAGGACAGAATTTGCTTGATAGTGCCACCAATATCAATTGCGGTCTCCATATCACCGATACTCAGAGTGGTTTTAGGGCATTTGCCAGGCATACATTGCCTGCATTCAGGTTTGAATCGAAAGGACTTGCGATAGAGAGTGAGATGTTGTCGGACGCAGCTAAAGCAGGATTAACTATAAAAGAAGTGGAGATTGGAGTAAGATATGATGTAGATGGTTCGTCAGAGAATCCAGTGAGCCATGGTTTTAAGGTCATGACTCAGGTGCTGCACGACATGGAATTAAACAGGCCATTATATTACTTTACTGTACCCGGACTTGTGTTCGCAACAACAGGTATATTTCTTGGGCTTAGCTTTTTAAGGGATTTCTATAATGGTGGAAGTCTGAGCGTCGGTCCGACAATGCTTATGATAATGCTTACCCTCATAGGAAGTTTTATGGTGTTCACAGGGATAATACTGCATTCGATGTCGCGGCTGATCAATGAAGGTAAAAATGTAAAGAAGGCGGATAAAAAGACATTCCAGGTCTCCCATGCGATAAAGAAAGTCAAATCAAATGTTGGAAGGGAGTCGTCTTGAGAATTTACAGCAGAAAAAATGAATTAATAGGTAAATAGAGATTTCGATATGATGAATATTAAAACCAGTCATATTGCGATATTTTTTTTCTTCATATTTCTCCCAATTGCAGGAGCAACAGGAACTTATTTTGTAATTACAAAACTTGCGGGAGAAGAAACCAGGCTTCCCTCTGAGCCTCTAACACATTTCTATGTAAAAAATGAAACAGATATGATTGCCCAAAAGCCAGTAGTTTATAGAGTAGTGGTCGAAAACAGGGAAGACAAAAAAGTTGAGTATGGGTTACAAGTCAGTCTGGATGGCAAGGAGATACACAATCAAAAAATTATATTGGAAAAAAATGATATTTCAAACGAGACAGTTTCTGTCATTCCAAACTTGACCGGGGGTCATCAGAAGCTTGAGTTCTTGCTTTTTAGAGGTATGGAACTTTATAGAACATATGTTTTTCAATTAATATCCCCCATCGAATACGGTTCTGTGCCATCAACCAACCCTTCATCGCCTCTGAAAAACAAAGCTGAATATCCCCTGGTTGAAAAAGAAGATGCTCAGAATTCCAACTATACGGTTGAAAATAATGGAAGCACTATTATATATAAATTCGACTCGGGAGAAAGACTTGAGATGGCAGTTACAAATGGTATTGTGAATATTGGGGATGCAGTGTACTCAACGGTGAGTGATGGAGACAATATCATGTTTATTCAAGAAATGTATGTAAAGATCCTTCCCAATAGTTTAATTAATCTTTATCCGGTAATTCTGGAAATTCATGATAATAAACTTTCAATAAACGAGACACTAAATTTAAAAAATGGCTATTCTCTCACTTTAAGAGAAATAAACAGCCAGAACATCAATAGTGAGATTCTAAAAATCGACATATCAAAGAATAACATGATTGTAAGGGAGATTATCAGTCATGGAAATTCTCCTATAGAATACTGGTATCAAATTGATGATTCAAAAAAAGATAGAATTTTGAGGATCATTCCTACCTCGATATCCGAAACCGATATAATGTTTGATATTACCCAATATGGTAGCAAGAAAAGAGTTTTGATTGGTGATAATTATGAAGAATTCAAAATAGTAAACATTACCCAGGATTCCATCATAATGAAAAATACCCGGCCATTGAGTATATCAACCAGAAAAGACCTCTCTTTGATAAAAGGTAAGATAAAAATAAAAGTGTGAAAAATGAATTACGCCTTGTTAATTTTTATTCCAATAGTATTGATTTTCTATTATAATACGATTAGCTGGCTTTTAGAATCATGGATTCATAATGAATACTATTCACACGGGCTACTTGTTCCGCTAATATCAGGATATCTTGTCTGGAATATTAGAAAAGAGCTTTCAACTATGGAAAAGAAGCCATCTGAGAATGGTCTTATAATATTTGCAGCAGGTATCATAATTCAGGGGATAAGTGTTTTATGGACAATACGCTTTTTGTCAGGGATATCTCTTTTAATAACGATCGCAGGGGCGATTATCTATCTTTATGGTTGGGAATTTATGAAAAAGATAAGGTTTCCATTCCTTTTCCTGGTATTGATGATACCATTGCCTTTTGTTTATATGATAGTGTCTCCCGCCCAGACAATTTCAGTATTCTCAGTCGCCAATGTGGCAAATTTCATCGGGATACCAACTATAAGGGAGGGACTTACACTTAAAATGTCATCAGGGGCATTTGAAGTTGGAGCCGAGTGTAGTGGAATTAATTCTATGATCTCCCTATTCACAATTGGAATAATATTTGCCTATATTTTAGAGGGAAGTAATTTAATGAAAGCCACAGTACTCATATCCACAATACCATTAGCTTTCGCAGGAAATATTCTAAGGATCACTTCGATCCTTATAGTTGCAAATATATATGGTCAGGAGGCAGCTATCAACTATTTCCACGACTTTTCAAGCCTTCTTCTATTCGGTGTTGCCCTGCTAGGGCTATTCCTTGTTGGGAGGTGTTTCGGACGGCTGCGATTCAAAAAAATATTCTAATAATGATAGGTATAATCCTGTTTTCATATATCGTTGTTTTCCTTCTCTCTCCGAAGGATATTGCAGATTTTACGATAGCAGATACGGTCTATTGGGGTGAAACAGAAAATCGCCTGTTTGTGAAGACTGCATATGAATATAACAACAAAGAGGATTTGCAGGCTTTTCCGAAAGTACTTGGAGATTGGAAAGGTTATGATTTCAGATATGGCGAAGATGTTTATAAATTGTTAAAGGCCGACATAATTCTTAGCAGGAAATACATTAAAAACAATGGAAGTTATCTCTGGATGGATATAATAAATAGCAAGGTCGGGGCGAGCTTTCATGATCAAAAAATATGTCTGGGGGCCTGGAATATCGATAACGAAAGCATTACCCAGTTCAAGATAGCTGATGGTGATAACCCCTTTACAAAATTATATGCATTAAGGCTGGATTATAGCAAACCCAACCAAAGACAGATTATGGTTTACTGGTTCATGTTCAAGAAATTCGGGGAAAACGATTCAGTCTCAATGATACGAATTACAGCGCCAGTAATATCTAACGAAACAGCTGCATTCAATTCCATCAAAGATTTCGTAGAAAAAGAATTATTCTACACTATGTATAAACAGGCTGACCCGGAAACAATAACAGTAGCAGAGGACATAAATAATAAATATGGAAATATCGGCATAGCAGCAATGGTCCTTGCAATATTAGTACCTGTCGGTCTTGTGTTCGCAGGCATGAGGAGAAATAACTAAATATTCAAAAGAGGTTATATAAAATTATGAGCATGGTTGCAGCGATATCAAATGTACAGATCCCCTTTACAGTGGATGTCATCACACAGGGAGGGACAATAGCAGCAGTATCTCTTGTTGTTTCTCTTTCCATAGCCCTTCTGGTTTCGGATTCAAAATACTGGAACAAATGGGCATCAAGCACACTAAATATCTGCACAAGCTCGCTTCTTATAACATTTGCAGCTATTGTGCTCTTAAAGATCATAATGTTAGTATAGGTAAGATTCCATACAGAAGCACGTTAGCTGTACCGTGGATCAACAGGATAAAGGGGAAACTTCTCGTCTTCTGAAATATGAAACCCAGAACAAATCCGAAGAATGTAGCAAAAACGACTTCGGAAACAAGCCCGTAACCTGAATGCATAATCCCGAACAAAAGAGAACTGAGAAATAAACTTTTGAACATTCCAAACATTTTCTCAAGTCTGGTTAGCAGTATTGATCTGAATATCAATTCTTCAACAGCCCCTACAAAAACGAACATGACCATGGATATGAAAAAAAGGTTCTGTAATTTCATATCCGATATAAGTGGAGTTGGATGCAATATTTGAAACTCCAGCATTGCCATTGCAATACCGATCAGGAGGGCTGCTGGAAAGTAAATATACCAATGCTTAAAATTAATACCAATTTCTTTTGATGTAATATTTTGATTTTTTGTAACATAGTAGATGGATATATACATAACACCATAAACGAGAGTATACCAGAGTAATGTTATTGTGAAGAACAGTGGCATAGCAAGATTTATTATCCTCATTTGCAATGGCAATAGCAAACTCTGTAGAACATTTTTTGTTCCGGGTGAAAAATTGCCCAGAATAATTGCGATAGTTATCGCCTGAATGTTGATAATATGGACTGCCAGGCCTGGATACACATAGCCCAGGAACAACAGCACCTCTCCTGCGATTACACCCAGAACAGAAAGATATATTCCCACATTTACATTTGTTAAGCTTTTTGAGAGATTATTCCTGATGGACATTTGACCTCAATGATTGTTATTATTTCACAGTTACCCACATATACAGTTCACGATAAGGAGCAGTGAAATTATCTTCTTTGAACAACCATAACTTAAGTTTCATATCAGTACCGTACTTATCTGGTACAAAGGAAACATTATTTTCCCATGTCATATTGTGATCCAGAAATAACAATCTATCAGTCAGGGTATCATTATCGAGGGCAATCCGGACCGTATAATTGGTCGAAACGTACTCGTGGTTCACTACTCCTACAAGAATATTGGTGGGAGAATTGTATTGAAGTACAGAAGGATATTTATCAGCTTTGCCGTCAAGTCCAAGGATGTAAAACTCGGTGAACTTCTCTCCTATCTTGGGTACGGTGATGACAAAATACAGCATGCCTATCGCAAGCACAATTGAGAAAATCAAAATCGCGGTAATGATCCTATCGGTTTTGCTCTTTGGAATATTCAGCTCCTCTTTAAGAAGTTCTTGCACCCGATGGAAAGGAATGTAAAACCTTTCTTCATGAGGCAATTTCATCCTTCGATAAGCGGCAAATACGATTAGGATAATAGTTAACAGACAGAGGGATAGCAGCAAATGAAGTAATCCTTTCCCGAAGATAAATTTAAGCGACAGACCAAGAAGTGAGACCATTGCGACGCTAAGACCAAAGCTCAAAGCCAGTCGCTCGATATTGTCCAATCCTTCCTTTTTTGGGAAGATGGCAGCTATCAAGACATAACCAGGGATAAAAAGGATAATAGGTAGAATTAGAATATTTCTTATGAAGACCTCATTCAATGAAGGAATGACCATAAACGCAATTGCAAGAATGGTCCATATAAATATCAATATAAGATCTGACTGAAGTCTTAAAGATTTCTTCAAAAGATTTCACCTGTTAATTATTTTTGATTTATCTTTATTGTATCCAACATATATATATTTAAGTTATGTTAATGAACACCATACAACGAATTTAAGGAGATGAAGAATCTGAAAAAAATTATGCAGAAGTTCATTGCTTACTTCTGCTAATAATTAATATTAAGCCAAAGATTCCCAGTCCTGTTAGCGCTATTGTGGATAATTCCGGAACTGGTGGAGGTGGATTGTTGACTTCAGTTGAGCTGGAAAAGCTACTTTGAGAACTGCTGCCGCTCCAACCGCCACTAATACAAGGAGGCACCCCTACTGTCAACGCCTCTCCATTACTGGATTCCAGTATTAACGAAGAAACCCCATAGGGAAGAGCAAGGTCTATCCTTAATATAGTATTTTTCAACAACTCTATTGTTGTATTTAATGGATAAACGCTAATCGACTGGTTCTCTACATCCAGATTACTCAATCTCAGGTCGATTTTTTGCCCAACATCGGTATTAATAGTACAGCTCACTACTTCTCCGGAGAATTTCAATCCAGTTGCCGGGGATTCTACCATTGTTTGTAATCCTGTGGTCTGAATTCCTGAATTGTCCACATTAACTGTTGGGGAAATTTCTAACCTTTGTTCATCAGTATTAAGGACATTAATTCTCTCATCCGTTGCAAACCCTTTCGTGATAGCGATACCTGCCAAACCCAGCAAGAAAATCGAAATCAATAAAATTCCAATAAATTTCCATTTCATAATTTATAACAACTTCTTTATTCTATTTATATATTATCTTCAAATTAATATATATATAATCATTATGCTCATAACATGTTAATGATCATAATGTATATTTTGAGGAAGAAAAAGACTTTATTATTAGACATTATATAGTGATTACATAAGTGATATGATGAATATAAATAAAATGACCTTTTTTAAGCATCAGACTGCTATTGTGGAAAGTAATGATATTGGAGATGGGTCGAAAATATGGCATTTTGTCCATATAAGGGAAGGTGCAAGTATCGGGAAGAATTGTAATATAGGTAAAAGCGTTTATATTGATACAGGGGTTGAAGTAGGGGATAATGTAAAAATCCAGAATTTCGTTTCGATATATAAAGGAGTCCAAATACAGGATGATGTTTTTGTGGGGCCTTCTGTGGTTTTTACAAATGATCTCTACCCGAGGGCATTTATCTGGGGCGATGAAAAAATAGTTACGACTATTGTTAAGAAAGGATCGAGCATTGGTGCTAATTCTACAATTATTTGCGGTGTAACAATCGGTGATTATGCAATGGTAGGAGCAGGGAGTGTAGTCACAAAAGATGTTCCGCCTTTTGGTCTTGTATTTGGAAATCCTGCACGGTTGAAAGGTTATATCTGCTACTGCGGAAAGAGATTGAACCAGGTCAAAGAAAGTGAAGGGGAGAAGGTTATATATGAATGTGAATGCGGAAAAAACGTTGAAATAGTATTTGACAGCTTTAGTCTGGTGATCGAATAATGAAAATCGCATCAATCGTGGGTGCTCGCCCACAGTTCATCAAGTGTGCGCCGCTTTCCAGAGAATTGAGGACAGAACATGAAGAAATTTTGATACATACGGGGCAGCACTATGACCATGAGATGTCAGATATATTCTTTGAGGAGCTAAATATTCCGAAGCCGGATTACAATCTCGGAATCGGCTCTGGCAATCAGGGCGAGCAGACAGGAAAGATGCTCATCGAGATTGAAAAAGTGTTCCTGAAAGAGAAGCCTGAAATGGTGCTGGTGTACGGTGACACTAACTCCACTCTTGCAGGAGGGCTGGCTGCCTCAAAGCTTCATATCAAACTGGCACATGTTGAAGCAGGACTGCGTAGTTTTGATAGGAGGATGCCTGAGGAGATTAATAGAATACTCAGTGACCAAGTTTCTGATTTATTGTTATGCCCGACACAGACGGCAATAGACAACCTGGGCAAGGAGGGTATCACCGAAGGCGTCCATCTGGTGGGAGATGTTATGATGGATGCGCTTGAGTATAATTGGAAAGTGGCCAGGGAAAAATCTCGGATATTAGAAGAACTGGAACTTGAGAAGGGAAAGTATGTAGTAATTACAGTGCATCGGCCAGGCAATACGGATAGTAAGGATAGCATGAGCAATATTATCGAAGCTCTTGGCCAGTCGGGTAAAATTACAGTGTTCCCGGTCCATCCAAGGACAATGAAGTACATGAGAGAATACGGGATCTGGGATAATATACCTTCGAATGTGAAATTGATCCAGCCTGTTGGATATCTGGATATGCTCAGGCTCATGGGTGACGCTGAGAAGATACTGACCGATTCGGGCGGGATTCAAAAAGAAGCATATATGCTTGAAGTGCCGTGTATCACACTTCGGATGAATACAGAATGGGTGGAAACTCTTGGGGATGGATGGAATGTGTTGGTTGGGGCAGACAGTAAGAAGATTGTTAAAGCATTGAATGAATTTAAGCCACGTGATAGAAAGAAGGACATATTTGGGAATGGATTTGCCTGTGAAAAGATTAGGGAAATTATAAATAATTAGATTGCATATATATATAACGAAGATAATAAATTGATTTTTAATAAACATTGGTAATATCCCGATCGAACCATTTATTCACTTTTATCTATTAATTCTCAGAAGAGCCTGGTAATACAACCAGAGTGAATGTGATTTCAGGAAATAATAGATTTCTGAGGAGATACCAGTACTCCTTAGTTTCTTGATAATTGCAGGTATATCAAGTTCAAGTGGACAGTTTTCCCTGCATTTCCCGCACGAGAGACAGAACTCAAGCTTATCATCTCTCTCATTAGTGTAAAGCGAATGATAAGCGATGCCTTTTCCTCCGAGATAGTTGTCCCTTGCGAATTCGTTGCCTATTGTATTGTACATGGGGCAATAGAGAAGGCAATTCCCGCACCCAATGCAATACAATAATTCCCTGACTCCCTCATTCTTTGCAAGCTCACTCCTCCTGTTATCCACCAGTATAACTGTGATCCTGGAAGGGCTATGGACACCTTTTATGAATTTCTTCTCCACGTCCGCCGTCTTGCTCACCCCGCTAATAATTTCAACAAAAGAAGGAATTATCGAACCTGTGGCGTTGTAGCTCAGGATTTTCAGCATGTTAATGGCTGACTCAATATCAGGGTATATTTTGTCTATTGAGGTTACAACAATGTGTCTTTCCTTTCTCATGACCTCATAGATGTTGCCTTCATTATGGGTCATCATTATAGAGCCTTCTTCTGCGGTTATGGCATTTGCCCCCGTAATGCCTATTTTGGCATGACTGATGCTTGAAACCACATCTTCTCTGACGATTTTTACGATCTCATCCGGGTCATCTTTTATAGGCCTATTATAATATCCTGACAGTCCTTTTGCTATCTCTTTTGCCGAGAGATGAGCAACAGGACCTGTTGGATGGGACGGGCTTGCCTTCATTATCTGCAAAATGCGGTCACCGATGTCCGTCTCGACAACGGTGAAACCTTTTTTTTCAAGCGCTTTTGTAAGTTCTATCTCTTTTGTGACATTGGACTTGGATTTTACTATGAACTTTTCCCCATCCAGTTCATCCAGGATAATATTAACTGCTTCTTCTTTGTCTTTTACAAGGTGGACTTTCATCCCGTTTTTCTCAAGGCTGGTTATAGACCTGGCAAGAAGTTCCTCATTTCCCACACACAGTTCCCTTGAAGAAGCAAGTCTCTTTTTCCGCTCTTCAAAATCACAGGGCAGTTGTTGAGCCTGTCTTTCCTTAACTGAATTGAAGGCTTTTCTCAGGGCTTTTACTTCAGAATGGTTCATTTTATTCACAAATCGGGAAATCAGGGATATTACTTCTTGCTTTATACTATTTAAGCATATGTTTAATCTTATGATGATTATAATACTTATATTAATTTTTTAATATAAACAACATATATATACTTTATAGATATTAATTATGCTTTATGAACGATAGGAGGAATATGAAATTCATAAAAATAGTTGTCCTGTTATTGTATTTTGGAGTAGCGTTGACACATGCGGCTCTGGCTGCACAAGAAGAAGGATATGATATCACTGTGCCGGATTACATAGATATTGAAAAGAACCTGACTATCTCAAATATACTGTCTTACAGCGATGTTACGAATGCTTATGATGCTGCCCCATGGGATCTTGACTGGGGAAAGAACCGTGCGCCATATAAATGGAACGTAACTACGGCAAAAGGGGAGGTAACAATCGGTTTTGAACGCTACGAGACAATTTCCACCTATCCTCAGGTCATAACATTCTACAGGACTGTAACAGAGCAAACAGGAACCCATCCGGAAACAAGATACCGCGAAGTTAGTCCTGTTCAAAAGGCAGGAATAATGGGAATGTCCGCCGGGATCCAGGCAACAGGCTGGTGGAACAGCGCCTGGCAGTATCGAATCGATAATCCGCTTCCTGACGGCGTACGACCGTACCAGCTTTCACTTACCATGAGTAATTCAGCAGGTACAAACACTGCAACTCATATTTTCTTAAACGGTCATGCAAAGTCCGATTTCTCAGATATCAGGTTTACCCTTAACAATGCAATCGAACTTCCTTACTGGATAGAAAACGCTGCAACCGGCAAAGTATGGGTGAGGGTTCCTGATAACGGCGTTGTGAACATATATTATGGCAATCCGTCTGCATCCTCCTTGAGTAATGGAAAAAGTACTTTTGAGTTCTTTGATGATTTCA
>CAJPFJ010000003.1 GCA_905339155.1 Methanosarcinales archaeon | reverse complement strand
GGATATGGTATCTTCCCTGATAATCTGGTTCTTGGTATCCAGGCACAGCTCCACAAAATGTTCCTTCTTTGATTCCCGCATCGTCGGATAAAGTCGCCTATAGACATCTTCCGGTGAATTGATCTTGAACTTTGATGAACTGTCAAACATTTCCAATCTCCTGGCCAGCTCAAAACAAGCCACAATCTGAGCTGCCTTTCCTGACTTGATGCCGTGAATTTTCATGAGCTGGGTCGTATCTATTGCTGAGAGCTGTTTTAAGTCGAACTGCGATAATACTCTCTGTGACAGGTTAATTGCGTTCTCGGCGACGGAACTTGATTTGAGAATTATCGACAGGAGCTCGGCATTGCTGAGGGATGCTGAGCCATTCGACATCGGCCGGTTGCTCGGTCTATCCTCTGCTGGTAGATCTATAATGCGTAATCTGTAACTGACCATATCATATCACGCATAGGCATCGTCCATTTCTCAGATGCGTCAAACACTATCAGATACAATATTTTGAATAGTGAATCATCTGCTGGGAATGAACTTTTAGTTTTAGTGATTTTCCGTATCTGCCGATTGAAATTTTCTATCGCATTAGTCGTATATATTATTCGTCTTATCTCAGGAGGATATTTGAAGAATGTTGATAAATATTGCCAATTGTCCCTCCAGCTCTTGATAGCATTTAGTGCCCGATTTGTTCTCAAATCTATCAAGGGCAGCTAATCCTGCTTCCTCATTGGCAGCGGTGTAGATCTCTCTCATATCTGCACAGAATGCCTTTCTGTCTTTATAGCTGACAAATTTGGTGCTATTTCTGATCTGATGAACTACACATTTCTGAATCTTCGCCTTCGGAAAAGAGGCTTTAATAGCTTCCTCAAATCCCTTCAAACCATCAACAGAACAGATAAGTAGATCCTTTACGCCCCGATTTCTTAGATCAGCAAGAACACCCATCCAGAATTTGGATGATTCTGCTTCCCCAATCCAGATTCCAAGAATATCCTTTTTTCCTTCAATTGTTACTGCAAATACAACATATGCAGTCTTCTTGACTATCTGCCCATCTTTATTCACGTTGAAAACAATACCATCCAGATAAATGATAGGATACAGTTCGTTCAACGGCCTATTTTGCCATTCTTTCGCAATCGGTAGGATCTTATCAGTTATCCTGGTAACCATTTCAGCCGATACTTCAAGGCCATATATTTTCCTCATATGAGATTCTATGTCCCTGTTCCATCAAAATTCGTTACACTCCCGCGAATAACAAACTTGTGTAGTCCCGAATTCTACGGGTTCTTCTGTATCTGGCTTTAACTCCTCCTTTTATTGATCCCTATAAGAACCCGATAATTTAAAGTCAGCTTCATGAATTCACCCATTTAACTCAATGCTTGCTCACCTTTTTCCCCTTCTCATAAATTTCTGCCAAGACAGTTTCCGCATACCGGAATTTTACCGATCCGCTCAGACGTCTTCGCTTGACAGAAAAAGCACGGTTTCCAATCGGCTTTTTGCTCTGTTCCTTCTGTGACCATATTAATCCTTCACCCCTGTCATTTCCTTAAGTTCTTTCAACCGTGTAAGCTGCATCTTCCTGCCATGCTATGTACCTGCTCCATCCCATATCGCTCATAATTGTTCCTCTTTAGAAACCAGTTTTCTTATGGTTTTGTTTCTGTTTAAGTCTTTGTGGAATAGAAATAGAACTGCCAGAGTTATTATCCCAACGGAAACACTTTTCTTCATTTTATGCTACCTTTCGCATTCTTTTAATTTTTAACAATATTATAAATAGTAATAGAGCTTCCAGTGATTCAAATGCTGGTATCTTTTTAGTTTTTACGACTTCTGGCTCTTCACTTACTTTTACCAGCCAAGCATTCCCACCCTTAAAAAACGAAACATTCGCGCCAGCACTATACGAGGTTGTTTGGCCAGCCATAATATAACTACCATTCGAAGTCTGCTGAACTGAGGAAAATCTATCATCGCCATCTCCACCGAATGTTTTTTCCCATTTTTTATTCCCTTCAATATCGGTCTTGATGAGCCATGCCTTCGCCTCCACAGTATCTCCGCCTTTAAATTCCTCTCCTGTCAAACCTGCTATTATATAACCACCATCTTCTGTCTGCTGAACAGACTGGGCGAAGTCCCTGCCAGTCCCCCCAAATGTTTTTTCCCACTCTTTGTTGCCATTAACATCTGTCTTGATGAGCCATGCGTCATAAGATGATGTAAAAGATGAAATCCATCCTGCTATCATGTAGCCTCCATCCTTTGTCTGCACAACAGACCTTGCAATGACATCATTTCCTTTGAACGCCTTCTCCCACTGCTTATTTCCGCTTGTGTTTGTTTTGACTAGCCAGACATCCAAGCCAATTCCTTCTCTCATCGTCCCGCCTACTATGATATAGCCATCATCTGAAGTTTGCTGTACATAATTAGCAAAGCCTTCGAAGCTCTTGTTCCACTGTTGGTTACCATTTGCATCTGTTTTGATAAGTAAAGCACCTTCACTGCCTGAACCATGATTAGATCCCACAATAATATAACCGCCTTCTCCAGTCTGCTTGACAGAGTTAGCCGTATCTACTCCACCGAAATCGAAATTCCTGTTCCATATTTCATTTCCGGCAGCATCGGTCTTGACCAACCAAATATCCCCTGCTCCGTGGGAGTAGGTAATACCTGTGAAAATGTAGCCTCCATCCATCGTCTGCTGGACAGAATGAGCTTCATCTGTAGGATTCCATCCTCCATATGTTTTTTTCCACAGCATATTCCCATCAATATCGGTTTTTATAAGCCACGTGCCCCCACTGCCTGGGTTATAGCGGGTTGTATATCCTGTAAAAATGTAACCATTATCTTCTGTCTGCTGAACCGAGAGAGCCTGTCCACCTGAATCGAACGTTCTATTCCATTGCTCTACAGCAATTACACTTGCGCTACCAGTGGTAAATATCATTGACAGCATCGAAACTCCAGCTATTAACCTGAAACAGTGCAAGCAGATTTTTCCTAATAACATATCTTAAGTGCATCTTCCTGCCGTGTTATATACCAGCTCCAGCCCACGTTTTCCATAATTTTTCCATCCTGTTAGTATCTATTACTTACCAGAATAAATTTTTGAACAAGTCATTATAAATCTGCTCACTATATATTCTTTTTGAAATACCCCAGCCTGCCTTTGCCATATTATAGGTATTGTTTTTCTTGATCCACGCGACGACTTTGTAGAACTTCTTGTCAATTTCTTTCATTTATTGAAGGCAGTCAAATCAAGAGTTTTTTCAGTCTCTTTTTCGCCTTCGCTAAGGTCGAAGATATTCGAAATAGGTATATATTTGAGCTCTCTATTTTGCTTTTCTTTGCGGGAGTTCTTCTCTTTCTTGATTTGAAGGAGTTCATAAACGATATAGTCCTCCTGAATCTCTATTATCAGGCCCCTGGTTTCTCCGGAACCTAGACCATTGATCAAAACTCTTTTTTTATCATCTTTATATTTCGTCAATAGATCTTTGAATTTCATTTTAACCGCCTTTCCCTTTGGGGGTCGCAGTTGCGCTCTTGATATTTTCGAACTTGCTTTCCCATTCCTCTTTAGGTTTCTTTAGGTTCTCGGTGCACGTTTGGTTGACAGCCGCGGGCTTTGATCCAGATTGGTGGACTACATTGAAAACATCTTTCCAGTCGTCGCCTTCTGGCTTTTTCGATTCTTTTTGCCCTTCGCTTGCTGGCTTCGGAGGTTCTTTTGGCTGTTCGTCGGCCTGCTTTGCGGCATCTTTTGGCTCATCGGCAGGTTTTGCAGCTTCCTTTGGCGGCTCTGCTTTGGGAACCGTGACCGGAGCCTTGGGTGTGGTATCGATGATGCTGAATTGCCAAAGCAGCCCATCCCGCTCTTTTGGGATATCTTTCTTCGTTAGCAATTCTGTGCTATATAAAAGAGCATTGAAACAAATTAAAAGCGAGTAAAGCAACGTTTCGTCCTGCATCTTTTTCTTACGATACCTTAAAATCCTTTAAAAAACATTAGTACCTTTCATGGCAAAAAAGAAAGAAGGTAGCGGCTTGATGTCTTCAGCCGGTTTAATGAGATACTACGATTCTGAAGAGACAGCTGTATTGATCGAGCCAAAAACCGTTGTTATTGTAGCAATAGTGACTGGACTTGCAGTTCTTATATTAAATGCAAACTATGGTATCTGGCCATAATACGGATTCTCAATCATAATATTTTTTAACCATCACTTTCAATCAGGATAGCATGAAGCTATTCGGCGTTCTTGGCGATCCGGTATTCCACAGTCTTTCACCCGCAATGCATAATGCGGCATTTAAAGCGCTTGGTATGGACTGCGAATATCATGCGTTCAGGGTAAGCAAGGATTCCCTTCACGATGCTATCCATGGAGCCTGTGCACTCGGTTTTGGGGGCTTAAATCTTACAATCCCGCTGAAGGAGAAAGCTCTTGAAATAGTTAAGCCAACAGACCTGGCAAAACATATTGGCGCGGTAAATACTGTTGATTTTAAAAAAGGAATTATTGGTCATAACACTGACGGGCTTGGGGCCACAATGGCGCTCACCGAAAGTGGTGTCAGGATCAAAGGAAAAAATGTCCTGCTTCTGGGCGCCGGGGGCGCTGCAAGAGCGATCGCATTCACACTTGCAACAGAAGGCGCCAATGTGACGATCGCCAACAGGACGCCAGAAAGAGCAATATCTCTTGCGAAAGAGGCAGGAAGTGCTGGAAAAATAAATGCATCAGGACTTGAAAATCTTAAAGATCTAATAAAAAATAGCGATATTCTTATAAATTCAACCGCTATCGGAATGTCTCCCAAAGTTTTCGAAACTCTCGTGACCTCGGACATGATGCACAGTGACCTTGTTGTATTTGATATTGTCTATAACCCCCTCAATACGCGATTGCTTCAGGAAGCAAAAATAGCTGGAGCAAAAACAATAGATGGGGTGAAGATGCTTGTGTACCAGGGAGCAGAGGCGTTTAAGATATGGACTGGAAAGATACCGCCTGTTGATATAATGGAAAAGGCTGTCAGGGAGAAACTTTTATGAAAATATTGATAATCGGGGGGAGCGGAGAAACAGGCAGGTGGTTTGCGAAGTTTTATAAAGAACATGGATTTGATGTTGTTATATGGGGTATTAATAAGAAAAAAGATGTTGCAGAAGATCTGTGTGTAGTTTTTGCGGATGACCTTGACGGGGAAATAAAATCAAGTGATATTGTCATGATATCTGTTCCGATAAATATCACTGGAAAAATGATTTCTAATATTGCTCCCAAAATGTCTCCAGGGAGTCTTCTTATGGATATCACTTCAATAAAAACAGGCCCGATGGAAGCGATGATAAAGTATGCACCACACAATGTCGAGATACTTGGGTCTCATCCGATGTTCGGTCCTTCAATTCCTGATATAAGGGGACAGATAGTGATCTTTACACCGGTCAATGGAAGAAGTTCAAAATGGTTCCCTGTAATAAAGAGCCTGTATGAGGATAATGGCGCACATATAGAGATATTAGATGCCAAAGAGCATGACAGGATGATGGCGGTTGTCCAGGGTCTTACGCATTTTGCCTGTATTGCCATAGGAATGGTTTTCAGGGAGCTTGAATTCGATGTTGCAAGATCACGCAGGTTCATGAGCCCCATGTATGATATCATGCTTGACCTTGTGGGGCGGATTCTTGCCCAAAACCCTTACCTGTATGCCATGATACAGATGAATCCCGAAGTGGCAAAAGTGCACAAGGCTTACATCGACCAGTGCAACATGATGGCAGAGACAGTCAAAAGGAAGGACATTGAGGGCTTTGTGAGTCTTATGAAAAAAGCCGCCGCGCATTTTGGTGATACGGAATCAGCTCTCAGGCGCTCGGATAAACTCATTGGCACAAAAATTGCCGAGCATGAAGAACTCATGCGCTCAATAGGCAGCGAGTGCGCAATCAAGCATATCTATTCAGGTGTTATTCATATCGGGATTGTTAAAAAAGTCACTCCCAGAACCGTTATCCTGGAACGGGGCGGGAAAAGGATCGAATTCCTTATTGAGAATGTGAGACTATTAAATGAAAAGGAATTATATTCATGGAAATCAGTAAATTTGAAAAATATGACTCGCGATGTCTCGGTATATATTCCGGCTGCTTCTGACCCAGAGATCATAAAAAGCGTAATTGCAGACAGGGAAGGGATTGTATCTGCGCAAATCATCGATGTTTATGACAAACAAAATACACAAAGTGTTACATACAGGCTCACAATATTTGGGGATCGAGATGCGAATATTGTGCAAGGGAGTGTTGAAAGACTTCTAAAGGGTATAGGCTGTACCATCAGGTAAGATTTATTATTGATGACTGCGCGCAACAGATAAAGAAGGTGATTCAAAATGGTAGAAAAAACAACAGTTCGGCCAAAGATCCAGGATTTAAAAATAGGGGATGTCCTGCATGTGGGGACAGAGGAGAAGGGGGAGATATTTAAAGTGACAAAACTTGGTGAAAATACTTTCATATACGACCAGGGCGGAGACCTCAAGGAATATGGGCGATCAGTGATGGCTAAAAATATCTTCGGTTTTGCGGAGAAATACAAGGCAGTCTACTGGATAACGAGAGAGAATGAGTGATTTTGAATATAATATGTGGGGCCTTCAAGATATCGCCAGAATAAGTTCTATGGTTCTTTTGTCAATAGCGGTCTAATATTTCCAAGATACTTTCCTTCATCCATAAAAGAGAATATATTTAACACACATCTACAATTATAGATATATTCAGAATGTCCAGAACCACCAGAACCGAGAAGAAACCCATCGAGCAATACGACAACAAAGGCAAAGAACGCTGCAACAACCCTCCTGTAGGTCTAGTAACTCCAGAAACAGATAGGGAAGGCGCAAAAAAGATTTGTGCCTATGACCCACACCTGACACAAATTTCAAAATACTTTTTTATCGTTGCGCCAGGACTTACAGTAAAAAGCAGGCTTGAAGTATTGCAGCCATCAGCATTCGGCAATTATTATGATGAATTCAATATTGTTCGAGGTATTGAAAAAAACCTATGAAAGTTATACGCGATCCGATACATGATTATATTGAACTTGACGAACTTGCGCTTTCTTTGATCGAAACTCCGCAGGTACAGAGGCTTCGAAGGATAAGGCAGCTGGGTTTCTCTAATTTAGTTTATCCCGGTGCAAATCATACACGTTTTGAGCATTCACTCGGTGTCTATCACCTGGCAAAACATCTTGTTAAACAGGTGGATGAGAAACAACGTAACGAACTTCTGGCAGCAGCACTGCTACACGACATCGGCCATGGGCCTTTTTCACATGCTTCAGAAGAAGTGATCTTGCGATATACAAGAAAAAGCCATGAGGATATAGAAGAATTATTAAGAAAAGGAGAAATTTCAGATATACTCAAAGAGTATTCCTTATCCCCCCGGGCAATTGCCCGGCATATCAGAGGAGAAACAAATCCGGGACAGATAATTCACAGTGAAATTGATGTGGACAGGATGGATTATCTTGTGCGGGATGCCCATTATACAGGTGTGGCTTTTGGCCTTATTGACCATGTCAGGTTGATCCATGAACTAAAATTCAATGAAAATAAACTGGTGCTGAATATTGGAGGGTTGCAGGCCGCAGAATCCCTGCTTGTATCAAGATTCCTGATGCATCCTACAGTATATTTCCATCATGTCAGCAGGATCGCAGAATCCATGTGCCATCATGGGGCGCAATACATGGTAGAGAATGGACTTGACCCGAAGTTATTCAGGAGGATGGATGATTGCACTTTCATGATGGAAATGAAAAAAGCAGGAGGATATGCCTCCGAGATAGTAAAAAGGCTTGATGAACGGCGTCTTTTCAAGCGGGCGCTATATACTGATTTTCATTCTGTGAACATTGATGTTGAAAAAGTTCAAAAAAGCGCAAAGAGGATCGAAAATGAAATAGCACAAATTGCAGGCATTGATCCTGGCTATGTGCTGGTGGATATTCCTGAAAAACCCCAGATCGCAGAAATGAAAGCCCAGGTCATTATTAACGGCAAAATGATATCCATTGATAAAGCCTCAAATCTTGTGGCATCACTTGAAAAAGCGCAGCTTGACAACTGGCGCCTTGGTGTTTTCACACCTCCTGAATACAGGGAAAAAGTTGGAAATATTGCAAGGGATTTCTTTGAAGTCAAAAAAGAACTAAAGCAGTTCAAACTGACCGGGATTTAAGGATCGCCTTGCGTATTACATCTTCATTTTCAGGCCTGTATAATTCTTTTATTCCATTAGATTCATCATACAGTTCAAGACCCCGGATCACGACGATGGGCATACCGCCATCTCCTTCCCCCATCAGTATGTTGGCAAAACATGCTATTTCATCCACAATGCCTTCATTTTTTACTTCAAGGACCCTGCCGAACAGGTCTTTTGTACCGCGCCAGTCCCGGGTTGGTTTAATACCAGCGCATCCAATGGCTGCGCCAGTCTGTCCCATACGGAAAGCCCTGCCGTTTGTATCTGTGATGATAACACTGACGTTCTTTTCGGCGTAATTAAATATTGATTTTTTTAGCTCCAACGCGCTTTTATCAGGATCTTCAGGCAGTAAAAGTATATTATCGCTGCCTTCTACATTGGAATGGTCAATCCCTGCATTAATGCAGATACTGCCGCTCTTCATAAGGGCAAGAAGAAATGGGGACTCAAGCAATATTTCAACGCTTTCATCAAGCACAGCCTGGACAAACCTCGGATCGATTTTATTATTCATAGCTATAAGCTTTGCCCTTCCTGTTGGGTTCACGTTTTTCAGGAAAATTACTCTTCCTTCAGATTTGGAAACAACAGTAGAAGAAATGGCAATGATATCATGTTCACTGAGTTGGGTTCTTTGTGTCAAAATACGTGCTATATCATCGCCCTTTTCGATGAGCGGAATATTTTCTACGGCAAATACTGCTGCATTCAATAAGATTCCTCCCCCCTGTAAAAGCGGGTATAATAATAATTGTTTCCTCTATTCAAAGAGTTTATAAAACCCTCTGCACATTTATATTACGTGGAAAAAATCATAAAAGTACTCGAAAAAGATCCATTATATACTTCAAGGCTTGCAATAAAAATTGAGAGAGCGCTGCCTGGGAAAAAAACAGTTGATGTAAGGATCCTCAATGGTTCAACCCTCAGGTTTCGAAGTCAGGTCTTAAGATTCGGAAAACTTTTGTTCTCAAAAGATGAGAAAAAAAGAATTGAATTTGAAACCTCTTCTTTAGACCTATATTATGATTTCAAACCCCACCTTGAAAAGTACGATGCTGCCAGGCGAGCGAGGGTTGGTCTATGATCAGTAATGAGGTCATAAATGCCATGATAGATCTCATCGAAGAGAATCTAAGGCTTATTAAAGAAATCAAAATGCAGGGATTTGAGTCATTCTCAAACAATTTCAGGGATATTCAGGCTGCAAAGTTCTTGAAAATCCAAGGAGCTATTGATGAAAATTAAAAGAAGACCCATCCTCCTGATGATTCTCGATGGCTTTGGCCTGAGGGGAAAAAAAGAAGGAAATGCCATAACAGCCGCAAAAACGCCTAACATTGACCGGCTTTTTTCGACGTATCCACATTCAATCCTTGAAGCATCAGGCATGTCAGTCGGCCTTCCCGAAGGCCAGATGGGAAATTCCGAGGTGGGACATCTCAATATCGGGGCGGGAAGGATCGTTTACCAGGATTTAACAAGGATAACAAAATCGATAAAGGATGGAGATTTTTTTAACAATCCAATTCTTATTGATGCAATAGAGAATGTCAAAACAAAAGGTTCGTCGCTGCATCTTATGGGATTGCTTTCAGATGGCGGGGTACACAGTCACAACACTCATCTTTATGCTCTTCTAAAACTTGCACAAAAACATGGCATAAGGAATGTTTTTGTACATGCATTCCTGGATGGCAGGGATGTACCTCCAAAGAGCGCTTTTACTTATATTGCAGATGCGGAAAAGAGAATGAAAGAACTGGAAGGAGAATTTGCAACAATATCGGGCAGGTATTTTGCTATGGACAGGGACAAAAGATGGGACAGGGTCGAAAAAGCCTACGATGCCATGACATCAGGAATAGGCGAAACTGGGCGATCAGCCCGCCAGGCTGTTGAGAACGCCTATGGGCGCGATGAGAATGATGAGTTTGTCACCCCTACTATAATTTTGAAAAACAATGACCCCGTTTCTGTAATTTCGAATAACGATTCGGTAATTTTCTTTAATTTCCGTTCAGACCGCGCACGTGAAATAACCAGGGCTTTTATTGATCATGATTTCAATGATTTTAAACGAAAAATTTTCCCGCATACACATTTTGTGTGCCTGACGCAGTATGATGAAACTTTCAAAGTTCCAGTTGCATTTCCTGCCGAGTCTCTTAAAAATATTCTTGCAGATGTCCTTTCCCGTCACAATTTAAAACAGCTTCGAATAGCAGAAACCGAGAAATATGCCCATGTCACGTTTTTCTTCAACAGCGGGAGGGAGACACCTGTTAAAGGTGAGGAAAGGATATTGGTACCTTCCCCAAAAGTAGCTACCTATGACCATCAACCGGAAATGAGCGCTTATCCTGTAACCGATGAAGTTGTAAAAGCAGTGTCATCAGGCAAGTTTGATATTATTATCCTGAATTATGCGAACCTTGACATGGTCGGGCACACTGGAATATTTGAAGCCGCAGTGAAAGCAGCTGAGTCTGTCGATAAATGTATTGGAAAGGTATTCGAAGCAGTAATCTCAGGAGGCGGACTATTGATATTGACGGCAGACCATGGCAATGCCGAGCAGATGGTTGATGAAACAGGCGGGATACATACAGCACACACATGCGACCCTGTGCCTTTCCTTTGTTGTGAGGCCGGGATAAAGCTAAGGGATGGGATACTTGCAGATATAGCCCCGACGCTTCTTGAAATCCTGGGAATTGAAAAACCAAAAGAGATGACAGGGAAATCTCTAATAAAGTCTTAACGCTCCCCCTTGAAATGAAGTTTTGATACTACTAAATCATTACACCAACTTTCATGATTGGTTCTGCAATTATTTTTTATTATCGTTTAAAAATAAATAATTGATCAGAAAGTTTTAAATAGTAATGAATTATACAATATATTGTTTGACATATGGGAGTGGGAATTTATAGTGCTCTACTCCTGCACCAGTTTCCCATTGGATCAAGATCCTGGTGTGTGAGAAGGGCACATTCCATTAATTTAAATCCCCTACAGGAAAACGGTTAAAGAAAAATGGGAAAATATCAGGACGTGAGAGATTAAATCATGATCGAGACAATAATTGTGATTCTGATTATACTCTGGCTATTGGGATTTTTGCTCGGTTTACTCGGGAGTGTGATCCACATATTGCTGGTCATTGCTATTATCTTGATACTGCTCAGAATCATCCAGGGACGAAAACCGCTGTAGCCGTATCTCATTGAACTCAAACCTAAAGGGCAAAATATGCACTGGCGAGAAAAAGAATTGCAAAAAGTACTGAAAACTGGAAAAATGACAACCACCGAGATAGTTGCCAGGGTAAATATGAGCAAGGCAACAGCCCTGAAGTATCTGGATGGAATGAAAGAAAAAAACCTGGTTAATGGCGAAGAGATAGGGACTGCAAAAATCTGGTTCTTAAAAAATGAAGAAGAAATAGTTGAAAAGAAAATCAAAATACTCATTGCGGATGATGATAAAAATGTTGTAAACATTATTCGATATTTTATGGATGATCAATACGAGATTTTAGAAGCTGCAAATGGAAAAGAAGCTCTGGGGATGGTCTTTGCCAGATCTCCTGACATCCTGGTTCTGGATATCATGATGCCTGAAATGGATGGCTACATGGTCTGCAAAGAATTAAAAGAACATGATTCCACAAAGAATTTACCAATAATAATTTTGTCTGCCAAGGCCAGTGTGGATGATAAGCTCAAAGGAATAGGTTTAGGTATAGATGATTATATGATAAAACCTTTTGACCCGAGGGAATTAGAGGCAAGAATAAAAATGAGGTTGAAACATATTGCCGATATGGATTAGGATTAGTTATTATGATTTCATTTCCTGCCAATTTATCAATATAGGGAATGTGCCTTCCTCACTTTATTTAGCTAATATGAACATCGTCTAAAATTAAATGAACGATTAGATAATTTTATATACTAATGAAGCCATTCATTTTACTACGGGGTGGGGTTTACCATCCAACTTATGCATCAGTTATCTGATCCTATAAGATCTGGTGCTTGAGAAAGGAATATTCCTTTTAACGTAAATCCCTAACTGAAAAACAATAGGCAAAAAACATGGAAAAATCAAAAGAAACTGAATCGCAAATGGAGGAGTAAATATATGTATATATTTAGCTGGGAAAACGTTCCAGGAAAAGATGACGGAAAACTCATAGAGTATCTGGAACAGAAATATGGTGTCGATTGGGTAAGGGCAGCAAAAATTGAAAAAATCGGTAACGACGAGATTAAAATTTTTACTGAAAAAAATTTTCTGTCATTAATTCTTAACAATCAAAAAACCAATGTAATTTTAAAAATCAACAATGTTAGAACTGATGATTTCAGTGTGAAGATCGAAAATGGTAACGTGAACATATACAAAGATACCAGGCAAGTCACCAGGAAAGAAGTAAAACTGGAAAGCGGATATCCCTATGCTGTCCTTGGCGGACTTGTGATCGCGGGCCTGCTTATCGTGGTCTTTCTGGGATACTCAGGCGTCCAGAGCGCCGGAATATTCTCACCGCGAGAGGCGTTCTTCGTGATCGGCGCCTCAATAATTATCCTGACGGCAGCATCGATTTACCTGCTCTTCACACTGCGAAACACTATCAGTGTCCTCAAGATCCACGAGGAGGAACTGCAATCCACCCGAGATGCGGCGCAGGAAAGACGTATCGCCTCTCTTGAGGGCACACTATCGGGCACAGCCCCTTCGCTGGGCCCACGCGTCGGCGCCCTGGAGCCGCAACTTGCGACCCTGGAATCTCGCGTCACTGCTCTGGAACGCGGCCGGCCATCTCACTGAATCCGTAACCATAGGAGATACGTTAGAAAACAAATAGGTAAGAACAGTCAGATAAATAAGAAATGGAGGAATACTATGAAAAGCAGCACAAAAGATGAGGTTGAAAGCAAAGTTCACAAAATAAAAGGTGAAATCAAGGAAACTGCCGGGCAGCTCCTCGATAATCCCAAACTCGAAGCCGAAGGCACAGCAGAAAAAGTTGTCGGCAAAGTTCAAGAAAAGAAGGGTCAGATCAAGAAGGTCTTTGGGAAATAGAACAGCGTATGCACGATGACGTGCGCCTCAAATTTCTATTTTCTCCTCTTTTCTTTTTTCTTCCTATTGGTTATATAGTTTAATTATGATCGCTTATTATATTTGGAGAAATAGCCTTTAAAATTAAATGAAAGATCAGAGGGTTTTAAATACGATTTAAACCTTTAGTATATTGTTTGCCCGTTGCAATGTGGAGGTTAATTTATGCGAGAAGAACAAGAAGAAATAGAACTGTTAAATTTAATAAAAGGAGGATAGTATGGCATATACATTTGAAATATTAATAGTTATAATAGGAATTATTTATGGCTATATAAAACCAGGAAAAGAAGACCGCTCAGCGCTACTTAAAAAAGGAATTGTGATTGGAATAATTCTGGGTGCTATAATGGTTATACTGGGATTATTTGGAGGTAGAGAAATTCTGCTGCTGGGCAGTTTAGTCGGAGCTGCCGTATTTATAGAAGTTATAATCCTTGCAGTTCTATTCATCATAGGTACGTACATAGGAGATATGCTGGAGCACAAAAGTTGACACTCTCCACGGCTAAAGCCGGGAGATTCTTGGTTCATTGACAAAAACTTGTTGTGGATATGATTAAAAGAAATTCACAGGAAAGCGAATATTAAAATTTTGGTATAGCATTACTTTGAGAACAATAATTGGAAAAACGTGTTGTGAAAGCTAAAGGCTATCTACTTTTTATAAATAAGTAGCGCTCCGGTCAACATCCCAATTAAACCTATCAATACAAATCCAATGCCTCGCATAGTGAACATGACATCAATAACTGATGCAATTCCCCACAGGGTCAAGAAAAATCCCGTGGCTGCGAGTGAGATCGCAACCCCGGTAATAAATAACTTTCTCCTGGATTTCTCTATACCTTCTTCTATGGAATTTCCAATTCCACCATGCTCGATAAAGCCCTGAATTATAGATTTTGAAAGGCCGGAAAGAAAATCTATTATACTTTGCTGCACTAGCCTTTTCCCCTACCGAGCAAGTAACCCACGAAAACTCCGCCAACGAATGCTCCTGCCATATAAGCAAGAGGGTTTTCATTCACTTTAGCTTCAGCAGATTCTTTTTGCTCCATGACTGTTTTCCCTATTGATTTAGATAGTTCATCAAATTTGTCTTCATATTTAGCTGTCAGTTCACTGAGTGTATGTTTTATATCTTTTATTTCTTGTCTTACAACTTGTTCTTCTTCTTGCATAAGTTAACCTCCAAAATAAAATACGTAATTTTTCACCTTGCCACAGGTGGCCGCCGGGTAGTTGGAGCCGCCTCAAGCACAGTATTGATCTTTACTTTTTTCTGCCCCCTGAAAAACTCCATAGTAACTGTGTCACCCACTTTGTGTTTGGTCAGGACTTTAATCAGATCCCTGACATTATTGATATCAATATCATCCATGCGGATAAGGATGTCCGCAACTTCGATGCCTGATCTGTCTGCTTCACTTTTGGGTATCACATTGGTAACAACAACCCCTTTTTCCGTAGGAAGATCATAGTATGCCACAAGCTTTGGGTTTACATCAACAGCATTGAAGCTGATCCATGGCCTTACGATTTCACCGTGTTCTATCAGCTGCTCGGCTGCCCACATGGCTGCCTGTATCGGGATAGCAAAACCAATTCCCTGCGCAAAAGGTATGATGGCGCTGTTAATCCCTATCACTACACCACTGCTATTTATCAAGGGACCTCCGCTGTTACCTGGATTGATGGCTGCATCTGTCTGTATCAATCCTTCCATGAATGTCACTTCAGTCTGGATAGAGCGGTTCAATGCGCTTATAACGCCTGATGTTACTGTTGGGCCGCCCACAAGTCCCAGGGGACTGCCTATAGCTATAGCCATTTGCCCTATTTTTAGATTATTGTTTTTGGCGATCTCAGGCAAAGGCAAATTGCTGGCTTTGATCTTGAGCACTGCAATATCCAGAATGGAATCAAGGCCCCGTACCTCCCCCTGGAATATCTTCCCATCTTCCATTGCCACTTTTATCTCAGTGGACCCAAGCACAACATGAGCATTTGTAAGAATATACCCGTCCTCTGTTATTATAAAGCCCGAACCTACTCCAGGAATTGGATGGACTTTCAGGTATGCATCTTTCATTAGCTTTACTTCACTAATGTTCACTACGCTTGGTATTACCTTTTCTACAGCTCCGACAACTGTATCGTCAAAATTTGCCATATTATCCTCCACGAACTTTGTTACCTTTTCTATCCTCTATAAAGGTCTTCGTCCTTCGATGATTCTGAGCAATATCAGAATGATAGCAATGACCAGCAATATGTTGATCAAGGCGCCAACTGACCCAAGCGATCCCAATAGCCATAGGATCAACAGAATCACAACTATTGTTTCTAGCGTGTCCATGATTTAACCTCTCACGACTACTTTCCCGTGCGGCATGGTTGGATGGTTTGTACAGCTATATTCAAATGTTCCGGCTTGATTGAATTTGTAGCTGTATGTTTTACCTGGACCGATACTTCCTGAGTCAAATGAACCTGATACTGAGGTTATTGTGTGCGGGACATTATCATCATTAACCCAGGTCACGGTTGTTCCCATTGGGACTTCTGCAATATCGGGAACGAAATTATAGTCTTTAATATTTACCTGTTGTTCTGTGGATATCTGTGCTGGTGTTGTTTCTCCTGGTGTTGGTTCCCCGGCAGGTGTGGTCGTAGTCGTAGTGGTGCATCCGCTTATTAATACAAATATCACTAACAATCCAATAATCAATGTTTTTTTCATGTTAACCTCCCTCACATTATGAAATTCCTGATATTTCCTATATTTCTTTAACCGATTGTTTTCCAGTAGGGATTAATGGAATGTGCCCTTCTCACACATCAGGATCTTGATCCAATGGGAAACTGATGCAGGAGTAGAGCACTATAAATTCCCACTCCTCTAGTTCACTCGCTGGCAAACAATATACTGAAGGTTTCATTAGTATTTAAACTTTCTGATCATTCATTTAATTTTAAACGATTGAATGCATCAAATAGAAAAAAGGAGAAAATAGAAATTTAAGGCGCACATTCTCAAGATGTGCGGTTAAATAATTCGCGGTTCTATTTCCCAAAGACCTTCTTGATCTGGCCGACCTTTTCCTGGACTTTGCCGGCTATCTTTTCTTCTTTGCCTTTTGTTTCCAGGTCGGGATTCTTGCTGATTTTCCCGGCGATTTCCTTGACCTCACCCTTCACTTTATGGATTTTGCCTTCTGCCTTGTCCTGTGTACTGCTTTTCATAGTCTTCCTCCGTTTATACAAAATCTTATATTAATCTTGCAGCGAAATCACAGCTATGGTAAAATCCAAAGAATTCAGAGAATTATCGGTATTACCTGCTGTTATGCCCGCCACTAGATATTATCTATTATGTATACTTACTATTAAAGGATACCATATACCCTGTTCTATTTCTTATATACAAGCGCCCCGGTCAACATCCCAATTAAACCTATCAATACAAATCCAAAACCTTGCATAGTGAACATCGCATCAATGACTGATGCAATTCCCCAGAGGGTCAAGAAAAACCCCGTGGCTGCGAGTGAGATCGCAACCCCGATGATAAAAAGGTTTTTTTTAAATTTCTCTATACCTTCTTCTATGGAATTGCCAATTCCACCATGCTCGATAAATCCCTGTATTATCGATTTTGAAAGGCCGGAGAGAAAATCTATTATATTTTGCCGCACTAACCTTTTCCCCTCCCGATCACGTAACCCACGATCACCCCGCCTACGAATGCTCCTGCCATATAAGCAAGAGGATTTTCGCTTATCTTCCCCTCAGCATGTTCTTTTTGCTCCCCGACTTTTTTCGCTATTGATTTAGATAGTTCATCAAATTTGTTTTCAAATTTGGCGGTCAGGTCACTGAGTACATTCTTTATCTCTTTTATTTCTTCTTGTTCTATTGGTTCTGTTTCTTGCATAAATTAACCTCCACAATGTAACTGATCAATTAAGGTGGGAATGGCAAATTCTCCCTCCCCGTAGTCGCTGGAAAACAATATATTGAATGTTTCATTCATATTTAAAATTATCCAATCGTTCATTTTAACCGATATTCGTAAATATAAGAACATTCATTGATACATATCTAGAGAAATTAAGTTATGGGGTTTCGTCTTAGCAAATTAGTGAAGAGTCTTTTGTTGACATCATAGTTGATGGAAAATGGAGATTATCTCAATCCCAATGCCAACTACTATGTGTTAAACGAAGATACTTTGGATGAACTCATCGATAACGGGTCTTCATGGAAGAGGGTTGAGGAGATGGACATGGAAAGAGCGTTGGTAGGACATCAAAACAGAAATTCAAACGCTCTGGACTGCAGGATTCAGAATAAAATAAATTAAAAGGAGAGAATAATATGGGAAAAAATATGGGAAAAAAAACTGAAGAGAGAAAAGATGTGAATAAACAAAGGAAAGGTATTTCTCAGACAGGTGCTCGTATAACTGTCTCAACAACCCCATCTTCATGGTGGGAAGAAAGAAAAGGGATAGGTCAACCAAATCCGGAAGATCAGGAGAGGGTTTACAGGGAAAAGCAGGAAAAGTATGAACAAGAAAGGATGCAAGAAACGGTAAGACAAGGTCATGAAGAGAGATACAAACCGGAGAAACAGATGAGAGCGGAGGGTGAAGAAAAGAAAGGTATTTCTCAAACAAAAGCTCGAAAAACCGTATCAACAACCCCATCTTCATGGTGGGAAGAAAGAAAAGGGATAGGTCAACCAAATCCGGAAGATCAGGAGAGGGGTTATAGGGAAAAGCAGGAAAAGTACGAACAAGAAAGACAGAGGGGGATGCAAGAAACGGTAAGACAAGGTCATGAAGAGAGATACAAACCGGAGAAACAGATAAGAGTGGAGGGCGAAGAAAAGAAAGATCTCTCTCAGATAATGTTCGGTAGCTACACAGCCGTTTCAAGAATGTGGCAGGATTCCTGTTTAAAACTATACAAGACCTGGTTTGAATCCACAAATACGCTGTTTGAGAAAGCGTATCTTCTTTCAAAAGATGCTACACCAGAACAATATAAGGAATTTTATACCTTATGGATGGATGCATATCACGAGACATATGGCAACCTGTTTGTTCAGTCAATGCCACCATCAAAAAAAGTATTGGAGTATTTCTTGCAGAGTGCAAACAGAAATCTGAACCTCTACAAATCCTGGATATCTACCTTTGAAAAAGTGTCACAGAAGGCTATGGAACTCTCAAAACAAACAGCCGATCCAGATGCAAATAAAGAATTTTGTGATCTATGGGCAAAAACGTATGTAAAGGCATTTGATAATTTCTTTGTGAATAGACCCATAGCCAGACCGTTTGAAGAGTTTCTGGAGCCTGTAAAGAATGCTACCAGATTATACGCAGATACATTTACCATCCTATCCAAGATGTGGATGAAATCATATTCTTGTTCCACAGGCGCGTATATGAACAAATAAAACCGAGGAAGAAAAGACATGAAGGAGTGATATATTAAATGAATTAATGCTAAAAACTTTCCAAGAAAATGGCAAATCTCCCGGGGAGATGCGCCTATAAAGAACAAGGATTGATATGGAATAGTACAAGTAGGATAAAATAAGCATGAAAATATCGTATAATTTAGCCTTATATTCATTTTTGAGATCAAACGCTGTGTTGCGAGCAGACACCTCACACTATACGGCGAGTTCCAATTAGATATGAATAAACGAATAAATATTGAAGAAACAATATAAATCATCAAATGGCCCCCAGGATGCAGCAGCCCGGCTACAACCCTGTTTAATAATACGACAAGGCCTCAAAGAATTTATCTATTATCAATTTAGATTCATAGACTTGGAAGCTGAAACAGAAAATATTAGTGCAAAATTGGACGACGTCATAAGAAAACTAGACCACGTAGAGACGTTGCTTCTTATGGGTGAAGTGTTTCCTGATACCGAAGAAATAAAAGCCATAAAGAGTTATCTTTCAAGAGCAGGGCGTGAGGAAACTGAGTTTATTCCATTTGAGGAAATCGATAATGAGCTATGATGTTCTTATCGAAAGAAATGCGATTAGAGAAATTAAGAAATTTCCAAATCACGACATTCAGAGAATAAAAGAATCTCTAAAAAAACTGGCTGGAACAAGAAATATTTATCGGATCAGGGTTGGGATTACAGAATCTTAATCGAACTTGAAATTCATACGCTCAAAGTTTTTTCTATCCTTCACAGAAAGCTTATAAATGAACATAACTTTTTTCATCCGGTAAATGGGTGTTTTTGGGAAAAACCACCATACTACAATTTTAATATGATTGTAGTATTTAAGGCCTGTCATCTGCTTGTTTTGGTCAATATAATAAAAGAAAAACAACTCTTGTGACTGTTTATGATAAATATGGATTATGCGATCAAGCTCAAATACATTCATCTTACCCGCCGCGTAAAACTCTCTAAATGATTCATAAATATATTTTTGTAATTCAGCTAATTTCTTTTGGTAATACTGATCAATACGAGCGCGTGCTTCTTTCCGTTCGGTTTTTGTGAGCTTTTTATCTGATACTGGTAAAAAGGGAAATGGTTTCATATTATAGCTTGCGAAATTTCATCCAATAGTATTAATGTGTATTTTCCATTAGTCGTCCTTATTTAAATAATTTTGATAAATATCTTTCACATATTGCGTATATTCTGCCGCTTTTCGATAATTTTCTCTCTGGACTGTGCCCTCAAGTGGACAAGTGCTGGTATAAAATCCTGCTTTACCTTTTCGGCGGTTTGCCCAAAAATACCTACGATGAGATGCACATCCCTCACTTATATGCATCACCTCTATGCTGGACCGAAGTTATCCGAACTTTCTTGTTCTCATTGTCCACTGCATAAAGAACCCTATACTTACCAATCCTTAATCGATATGTATTACTTGGATATCCTTCCAGGGGCTTCACATCAAAACCAGATCTTGGTCGAATAGGATTTTTCTCAAACTCATCAAGTAGCTTTAGAAATTTCTCAACAACATATTTTGGGACGTCTTCTAAATCTTTTTCAACTCTTTCATCGATTAGAACTTCGTATAGAGTTGGGTCTCTGCTCAATTATTTCAACTTCCATTTAGGTTATTTTCTTTATTCGAGATTTAAATTTTTCTTTTGAAATCCCTTTAAAATTGGCAAGGCGGCGATAATGTTCTTTGATATGTTCCGCGCTTATGTCCTCAATGGACACCTTGTTCATAAGCATATTTATAACATCATCGAATGTCCAATCACCGAATTTATAATCCGATAACCTTTCTTTTGTTCTTTCGTTTATTGTAATGGTTGTTGACATAATTAAAACAATTGTTTTAATTGATATATAATACTTATTCTTTCTGGATCCTTTCTTGTTATAGAACTTGAGTACTTAAAAAAAAGTACAATTTTGTGATAAAATTGTAGTATTTATTATATTTAAAATGATAAATGACGCCCACTATCCAATTAGGAGATTAAGTCCGCTATGAAAGTTAATGAAGGTACAACTATGGCGTCAATAAAGCTTCTGTGTAAATTACCATTTTTTGCTACTTTTTAAAATAGATTCTGTTCTTTGCATCATGTGTCAAAAAATCGCTTCTTAATTTTTCATAAAAGAGTTTACAAGTTAGACTGTCTGCACAACTTCTTAAATTCTTAATTCGTATAAAAACCAACAGTATAAATATAATGTATAAATTATTTATATATTTTTAAATATGTAATTAATTTTCATAAGCAGCGGCAATATCCTGCACTTTCGCTCATACATCGTATAAAAACTCCCATAAACGTGAAATGAGCGGTTATTCGGATGAGTTACCTGTATGTAGCCTATTTTTTAAATACAAGCGCCCGGATCAATACCGAAATTAAACCTATCAGCACATATCCTAGGCCTCGCATAGTGAACATCACATCAATGGGGATGCAATTCCCCATAGGGTCAAGAAAAATCCGATTCCAGTGAGTAAGATCGTCACACTGGCAAAAAATAATTTTTTCTGAATTTCTCCATACCTTATTTTATGTAATTGCCGAAGCCTTTTGAAAGGCCGCTAAGAAAATCTGTTATACTTTGTTGCATTATTTTTTTCCCCTGCCCATCATCATATAACCTATTATCACCCCGCCGACGAATGCTCCTGCCACATAAGCAAGAGGATTTTCTTTTATCTTCCTTTTTGATTCTTACCTGCTGCCAAATACTCCCAGGGTGATATGAACTCTACAGATACCATCATATAATAAAAATCACATGAATAGACTTATGACTATCCAGGTTGATGACCAGGGATGGGGAACACCCATCGGCGGTGTGGGGATCATCGTCGTCAGGAAAGAGACATTTGAGATATACTACGATATTATCCCGATAGAATATTTCAACCTCGAAATGTTCAAGAAGAAGGCATATCTTACTGGAGCAAAAAATATTGTTGAAGAAGGGATCAAAAAATTGCATATCAGCAAGGATGAGGAAATTGAGATATGCTCAGGATGCATCCATGATAAGAGTGCACAATGGCTAAAGAATGAAGGCTATAAATTCACGATCCGGAAAATCGATGGTATCGCCCAACAGAAAGGGGAGGAGATGTTCACTGAATATCTTCGCAGGCTTGGTGTCCCGGATCCACCCCTGATTGTCGAGGAAACAGTGGACGAATATAAAGCCCAGTTCTTCTATCTTATGGATTGGGTAAGAGAAGACCCGATCGGAAGAGCGCATCTTTGTAAGACCGGATGGAAATATTTTAAGAAATTCTTTAAGAGCAGAAGGAATTAAGAGAAAATAAGAAAAAAGGAGATCATGCCTGGAAAAGTAATTATTGTTGCATCTTTGAACAGGAACAAAATAAAAGCAGTCCATGAGGTCTTCTATTCGTATCAAGTAACAGGCGTAGCCTGCATGTCCGGGGTCGGCGAGCAGCCCATGAGCATTGGTGAGATAATCAAAGGCGCGATTTTAAGGGCAAGATCGGTTTTCAGGGACTGTGAATATTCGGTGGGGATCGAGGACGGTATATCCCCTGTTCCTGAAACCATAAGCGGTTATATGAACTTCTGCTGCTGCGCCATCTTTGATGGCACACGGACATACCTTGGTCTTGGGCCTGCTTTTGAATATCCTCCGGAATGCACAAAACGTGTCGTGGATGAAGGAATAACGATCTCAGAGGCATTTATTCCTCTAACAGGCAAACCGGATATCGGGTACGAAGAAGGTATTATCGGGTGGCTGACACATGGGAAAATAAGCCGGGCAGATTACACAAAACATGCTGTAGAGATGGCAAAGATCCGGATTGATAATAGGAGGCTGTATCAATGAACCATCACACCGGGCATACCCGCGCCGCACACCCGCCCGAATATTCAGGGTCAGCCGACACATATTTATCGGTGGCATCCCCCAGGTACAAAACCTGCAGGGATTTACTTCCATACCTGTAGACCGTTATCCCCTTGCACTTTAATTTATAAGCGAGCATGAACGCCTTCTCAACTTCCTTGAAATCAACATCATTCGGGAAATTAATAGTCTTTGAGACCGCATTATCGCAATATTTCTGAAAAGCAGCCTGCATCTTCACGTGCCACTGTGGGGTTATGTCAAAAGCTGTCACAAAAACACGCTTCAGATCATCCGGTATCTCTTTTAATCCTGCAAGTGTGCCAGTCTTTGCGATTTTCATCATTAATTCTTCGCTATAAAATCCTCTTTCTTTTGCCACGGCTTCAAAATAAGGATTTACTTCAATGAGTTTTGTCCCCTCAAGTACATTCCTGACAAAAGAAACAGCAAACAAAGGCTCAATACCGCTTGAGCATCCACCTATAATGCTTATTGAACCGGTGGGTGCGATTGATGTAACGGTAGAGTTACGTATAGGTTTTTCGTATATACTTTCCGGAAAATTTGGGAACGCGCCTTGATCCTTTGCCATTTTTTCAGATGCTGCATGTGATTTTTCCTGGATGAAACTCATTATTTCTTCTGCGGTTTTCAATGCTTCATCGGAATCATAAGAAATCCCAAGTTGAACCAGCATATCCGCAAAACCCATTACCCCAAGGCCGATTTTCCTGTTCGCCTTTGTGATTTTCTCAATCTGCCAAAGGGGATATTTATTGATATCAATTACATTATCAAGGAACTTGACTGCAATATTTACAGTTTTTTCTAGCTTTTCCCAATCTATAGAACCGTCTATTAACATTTTTGCAAGGTTTATCGAACCCAGGTTGCAGGATTCATAAGGCAACAAAGGTAATTCCCCGCACGGGTTCGTGCTTTCAATCTCCCCTATCTTAGGCGTGGGATTGTGCCTGTTTATCTCATCAATGAATATAATTCCCGGATCCCCTGTTCTCCATGCCATCGTTATTATGAGGTTCCAGATATCCTGCGCCTTCACCTTCTTTACGACTTCCCTGTTTCGCGGATTGATCAACTCATAGTCGCTATCCTCCCTGACCGCATTCATGAATCTGTCATCAACAGCCACTGATATATTAAAATTTGTAAGGAAACCTTCCTTTGTTTTTGCAGTGATAAATTCAATAATATCCGGATGATCAACCCTGAGTATTCCCATATTTGCGCCGCGCCTTTTCCCCCCCTGTTTGATTATGTCCGTTGTGGTATCGAATACACGCATGAATGAAACAGGGCCTGAGGCCACTCCTTTTGTGGATTTTACAATATCTCCTCCCGGTCTTAAGCGCGAAAACGAAAAACCCGTCCCTCCACCTGATTGCTGGATAAGCGCCATGCTTTTCACAGCATCAAAAATACTCGTCAGTGAATCTTCTACCGGAATTACAAAACAAGCAGAGAGTTGTCCGATATCGGTACCCGCGTTCATAAGTGTGGGTGTGTTGGGGAGAAATTCAAGGTTCACAAGCATGTTGAGGAAATCTTCCTCCGATTCAGGATCAAGAGCCACGGCTTTTGCAATTCGCCCAAATAGCTGCAAAGGTGTTTCTATCACGTCCCCTGACTCATCTTTTAACAGGTAGCGCCGTTGCAGTACACTCACGGCATTAACACTCAATTTCAGTTCGTCCTTCACACCAAAGAATTCTTTGGCTTTCCTGATCTGAGCCCTCTTTTCCCTGTATAATATGTATGCTTTTGCGACACAGGCATAACCCCTATTAATTAAGACTTCCTCGACAGCATCCTGAACATCTTCTACACCGGGTATTCCGGTTATTCTTTTATCAAGGAGTTCCACCACCTGGCCTGAAATTTCTTCTGCGCTTTTACCATCCTGGCTTTTTGTTGCAATAAATGCCTTGAAAATGGCTTTAGCTATCTTTGCTTTATCAAAATCTACAATTCTTCCATCTCTTTTCCGGATTTTCTGCGGCATCATCCCACTGGTTAACAATTGTAACTCTAATATTAAAATCCTTTTGTCATAATGTCATAATGAGAGATTTAATAAGGTTTGAGAGGATATTCTGAAGGTAAAACATGATAGAAAAAGTCATCTGGCTGGCGCTTGGATTGCTTGTTATAGCCTCGCTTCTCCCGCTTCGTAATAAGATCAAACTTTCTCTTGCAGGAATAAGCTGGCTATTTTTTTCAATTCATTGGATGCTCCAGTGGAAGCATTATTATGATCTGGAAGATTATGTCAATGTATTCCTGACGATTTTTGCATCAGTTTTTAGCATATTCATAGGTTACATCATGATAAAGAAAGACAAGAGACTGTTTGGCAAAATCAATGGAATAGATACATTGACATCTATTTTGATGATGACAACAGCTGCCGCAATAGGTGGTCTTTCTTATTTTCTCTTCTCCGAGATACCTTCAATGAATTTGTGGTTAATCTCCACAGTCACTGACCAGACCGTATGGATGGGATCATTATTTGGAATAATGATAACAAGGCTTGACTGGAACCTGATAGCAGTGAATGGTTATAAAGTGGAGATTATCCTTGCATGTACCGCTATTGAAAGTATAGCATTGTTTATAGGATTAATCGCAAGTGTCAATGCGCCGTATAAAAGGCTGGCCTCGGCTTTCATTGTCTCTGTTCCGGTAATATATGGTTTGAATCTTATAAGAAACGTTTTTGTTGTTGACGCTTATGGGATGATGTGGTTTGGCGACCCGGAAAAGAGTTTTTATATTGCACATACTATAATTGCTAAAATTGGTTCGCTGATCGCATTATTCCTGGTCGCGTATGTGGTCCTTAAAATACTTCCGGAGATCATAGATATGATCGATGGGATCCTGAACCTTGTCGGAGGGATTTTTAAAAATGATGGCTAGAGGATCGCTTTCATGGATTTCAGGAATATTCCTTTTTACTATCGCTTCATGGATCGCTTTTAAGAATGTGTCAGGTTCGTTTTTGATCTCATCGATTTTTTTTTTGCTATTTGTCATTGGGTTTATCCTCTCGATTTTTTTCATTATTTTCTTTCGGGACCCGGAGCGAACATCATCCGGTGATGAAGACGATGCGGTTTCACCGGCTGATGGAAAAGTGATTTCTATTCAGCACAGGACAATCTGTATTTTTATGAATATCCATAATGTCCATGTGAATCGTGCGCCTCTTGCCGGTCCGGTTACTCATATCGATTATAAGCCGGGAGGCTATATCCCTGCCTTTAACAAGGATTCTGATGTAAATGAAAGGAACCATGTTGTTATTAATACGGCAGCAGGGACTCTTGAATTAACACAAATTGCAGGTGTCCTGACGCGAAGGATCGTCTCATATATAAGCGAAGGGACTGTTGTTTTGAGGGGAGAGCGAATAGGAATGATACGTTTTGGTTCCAGGGTGGATGTCACGGTACCCGAAGGATATGTTTTTACAGTCGGGCTGAATGATAAGGTAAAAGCTGCCGAGACTATAATTGCCAGGAAAAAAGATAAAGTTCAACAACAATAAGCTATTGAAAATGAGGAAACAGACATGGGACAAAATATTCTAAAACTCATTAAGCCCGCAGATATCATAACCCTGATGAATGCGTTACTGGGATTTGCCTCAATTATAATGACCCTGCGAGGAGAGATAGAAAGTGCTCTTGTGTTGATACTCCTTGCAGTGATAGCTGATGGCGCCGATGGGGCAGTAGCAAGGTTTTACGGATTCGGGGTTCTTGGCGCTAATCTTGACTCATTATCAGATGTAATATCGTTCGGGGTTGCCCCAGCCGTTGTTTCATATATTGCTCTTTCAAAGCTTGGGAATCTCGCGCCGGTTTTTCCTGCTTTTTTCATGGTTTGCGGCACATTGCGTCTTGCCAGGTTCAATGTTTCAGGGAAAAAGGACGGGTTTGAAGGAATTCCCATAACCGCAGGAGGATTCATAGTAGCGTTATTCCTCCTGGTAAAGGATATTGTTCCGTATTTTGAATATACTTTTGTGGCGCTTCTTGTTATTTTATCCTTATTGATGATAAGCACAATAAGTTACCCAAAAATAAAAAATCCCCTTACCCTTGCACCCATGGTAATAATTCTCATGTTCAATATTTTTGCGTTTTACCTGGGATTAACCGACCTTGTAAAAAAAGGTTCATTGCTCATGTTTATCCTTATTATGGTTTACGTTTTAAGTCCCATAGGAATGAAATTATATGATAGAAATAAATAATCGTGACAGGGCTGTTTTTGAAGCCGGGATCAAGCTGGGAGCATTGTATCACCAATTCGTTGGCACCCCGATAAATACGGAAATGCTCGATGGCCTATCAAGGATGATAGAGGAAAGCATAGGAGTCCAGCCTTTCGTAAGAAGTATCAGTGTTACTATAGATAACGAAATGGTTAAGGAAAAACAGAATCCCGGATTCGGATATTGCGAACTGGAAGGACGCATGCTTCACATAAGTTTACAGGTGCTTTATAACAATGTGATTGCTTATGCAGAAATGTGTTATGATGAAGAAAATGATTATCCGCTTATGAGTATCAAGAAGATCGAGGAAATGTAAGATTTAATTCATGCCCAGAATTGCCACCATTTTTTTGTTTCAGGTTGTGGAGGTGAAAGCATTCTTTGTGTCTGGATATGAAGCACCTGTTCCTGATGAAGCAGCTTGAGAAGGTCATCTATTTTTGTTCTCAGGAAATCTACCTCCTTTTTCATTCTATTCATTTCATCGCTTTCAACCGGAGGCAATTTGCTGACACTGCCAGGGCTGGCAGGACTTTCAGCCTGGATCTCCTCTTTTAAGGCCTCTTTCGGTTTCTTGCTATTAAAATATAATTCAAGTGCTTCAATTACAATATCCACTTTAGACCTGCCACTTTTTTCAATTTCTTCCTGCAGTTCTAAGGGTATCCTCACATTAAGCTGCTTCTTTTCACCCATGCTTATATAAATGAATATCTATATTATATCTTTTTCTATCAGGACTACACAAATCAGGACTACACATGCTTAACTTTCGAATTATACTTGTCGAACCTATCTACAGTGGAAATGTAGGGTCTGTTGCGCGCGTCATGAAAAATTTTGGATTTAGCGAGCTTGTACTTCTAAATCCATGTGACCTTGATATGCCAGCGCGCGTTATGTCGGTTCATGCTTATGATATTATCGAGAATGCCCGAATAGAATTTTCCATAAACGATGCCCTGAAAGGTTCAAATATCATTATCGGGATGACAGGGCTTCCAGGAAAGACGGATAATAAACACTTCAGGATACCTGCTTATAGCCCCAGGCAATTAAAAGAGAAACTTTCCGGGAATAACGGAATAATATCGCTTGTTTTCGGAAGGGAAGATGCAGGGCTTCGAAATGAGGAACTGGAAATGTGCGATATCATAGTCAATATTCCTACAAGCCCTGTTTATTCAAGTATGAACCTTTCTCATGCAGTTGCTGTCGTCCTCTATGAGCTGAGCGATGAAAAAGGGGGAGATAGATTTTTAGCCGATCATTTTGATATCGAACTTCTATACGAGCATATTGATGAGGTAATGAATGATATTGAATATAAGGAACATAAAGAAGACAAGACAAAGCTTATGCTAAGTAGAATATTAGGACGGGCGCAATTAACAGCACGCGAGGTACAGACCCTTCGCGGGATACTGCGGCGCATCCAGTGGAAATTGAGAACAGGTGAATATGGAAAATCCGATTAAATTAGTATTTGGCTGCTTTTTTGGCAAAAAGCCAAGAATTGCACAAAGCCAGCTCATCAAGCCGTCCGAACTTAAAGGGGACATAAAATTAGGTGAGTTTGTCCCCTTCTTCATAGTTGCATCAATAGAAGTCGGGAATACCACTACTAAATGTATCCTGACAGCTACAAATATGAAAGATGGACACACACGCATTTTAAACAAGACCGTTAAAATGACTCGCGACGTAAGGAAACCCAAGCCCAACGAAAGGATTTTTGGTTCGACCCTTAGCGGGGTTTCACTGACCCGGGAATCAATTTCCGAACTCGTGCGGGACACGCTTATTGAGGCTCATGAGGCTGTGAATCTTGATATCACAACAGACCTTGATTTTGCTGTGAGGTCAACAGGTGTTGTCGCGGGTTTTTCATCGCCGCATGAAGTCGGGGAATTCATAAAAGCACTTGCAGATGGATGCCTGCTAGCAGGAATCCCGCCAAAAAAGATGGTGCCTGCCATGTCTATCGATAATATCCCCATAAAATTCAAAGACAAGACACTGATCGAGAAGATCGTATTTACAGGAGCAGTTGGAGGTGTTCTTCCTCCTGTCGGTTCTACTGGCGTTGAGATAGTTGCAAACGAAATGGAAGGAGAACTCGCAACAGCCGGAATAAAAGAAGGCGCCAAATGGTCCGGGGTGGATTTCAGGAACCCTGTTTTTTCAATGGATTTTGGGACAACGCTAAAAGGACGCATTACAAACGATGAGATCCCTTATGCAAGAACCATTGCCAATCTTTGCGGTTTTGCCGGCGCCATTCCCGATGCTGTCATAAAGGGAACAGGTCTTGTGGATAAGAGATATGGTGCTGCCCTTGATCTTTTCAAAGACGGTAAAGAACGTATGATATGGTTTTCAAAAAGCAGTGTTATCAAAAAATATGCCGATAAGATACATTCCGGGATAAAAATTGAGATCGTACCTGGAAATGTGAATAGATACGGGAGCGTACCTGTTGACCCTGCTGCAGCAAAAGATATCGGTGTCATCCTTATAGGATGCGATGTCGGGGAGAACGGAAGTCTTTTGCCAGAATTGACAGATATTGGCTCTGAATTATACTCAAAACATGGATTAAAAACAATGTTTGCCACTCTTGACCTTGTATCGGCAAGGATGGTTGGCCGGATCGTGAAACTGGCCATGGAAAATAATCTTGTATCAGAAAAGACCTCTATTGGCCTTACAGGAAGAGCTGCTATTACAGGCTGCAAACCTTACCTGATATTGAAAACCATTGAAAAGCTGGGATTATTTAAGGAACCGCGGGAACATGTCGTGTTCGTGGATGATGGTCTTGCCCGCGGCGCTGCAGTCATGGCACGTTGCATGAACTCCATGGGAGTCCCGAAAAACCCCATCGGAGGCATAAGAGGAGGCAAATGTGTCCTGAAACAGCGTATTGACTATTATGAAAAATCAAAAGGGAGGAACGTATCTTGAAAGCACTTTTTATGATGGGATGCCCGGAACTGCCAGTTCAGACAGCAGCGGCATTGTACATAGCAAATAAATTGAATAAGGAGGGATTTGAAGTCACATCAGCCGGGAATAAAGCTGCTATAAGCCTTCTTCTTAATTCAGATCCTGAAAAGCATTATATAAAAAAAGTAATGGACCTTGACAGGTGCATAGGCGCTCTTGCTGAAAAGACAATTGATTTTGATCTTTGTTTTGTTTTTATACATAGCGACAGTGGCATTTCATATCTGGCAACGATCAAATCAATTTCAAAAGCAAAGACGATAGCCGTAATTTTTGGAAAAGAAATTGAACCGCTGATCGAAGCAAGCGGGGATTCTATCATAATTGCCGCAAAAGCTGTTCATAATCCCACGCCGCTTCGGGCGCAGATAGACGGGGTGAAGTCATGGGCTGCGTTGACGAGATGAATTATGAGATATTGCTCCCAAACAGCTCTTTTAAGGAATGTGCCGATTATATAAAGAAAAATTTCAAAGAAATATATTTTGTGCCTGCGGGTTACAAGATATTTGATAATTATCTTGTAGGAGTCCCACCAATACCGATAGCTGTTGATAATGAGAATATTATTATGCCTTATGTAAAGCCCTGCCACGGGTGTTTTGTGCTGAGGATACCGGGGAAGGAGGAAGTGGAAAGGATGAGGAAGGGAGAACTATAGTTACCGAAATTATCAACACATAACATCAGTCAGTGATTAATGGCCAAGAATACGAAACCCTTATACTTCTATGTAGTAATTTATCATATTAACTTATGACTGCCATCCGCACAAAAAAAATCATATGTTTGACTTTGACAATTACTTCGGCATTAACAGACCTAATTTAGACCTCGACTTTGGACCAGTAGATACAAAAGAAATAGTATCATTCAATGAGTATATCCAAGAAACTTCTAAACTTAGGAATTTAAATAATAAAGATAATCAAAAAATTCTATATAGAGGACAAAAAGAAGATTGGCCTCTCATACCAACAATTGGCAGAGATAAGGGATCTAATGCTTATTCAGAAGTAAAAGAAAAAAATGAATTAAAAAAATTTATTCAAGAATCAGATTCCAATCCCAAATATAATGATTTGGAGTGGCTTACTTTAGCGCAACATTATCATGTGCCAACAAGATTATTGGATTGGACTGAGGACTCATTCGTTGCTTTATGGTTTGCCTGTAACGGGAAAAAAATAAATAATGATTCCAGTAGAATTGTTTGGGGTTTTTTAATTAATTTAAATGAATTGCCTGATATAAATTTTGAGAAACCTTTAGAGTTAAAGAAAATGGCGGTGTTCAAACATAATCCTATTGACAAAAGAATGATTTCGCAAAATGCATGGTTTACAGTTCATTATTTTGATGATGATTTTAAATGGTGTGACGCCTTGGAAAATGAAAAACAGGTTAAGAAAAAATTGTTTAAATTTAAATTGACAATATCGGAAACTCTTAGAAATGAATTTTTAAAGGAATTGGATAAAATGGGAATAAATTCTTTTTCTTTATTTCCGGATTAGGAGGTCTTGGTAATTATTTGGAATGGACATACTCCGGAGATTAATAAATATTAATAGCAATATTAAAAGATATTTTGAGATAAATAAAATCAAAGATATTTTGCCTTGAAAGAATCAAACATAAAATTCTCATTCTTCACCTTATACCCTCATTTTGGCGAAAACGGAATAATAAACCCTGATAAGCCCTGCCTAATTTTTATACACATTTTTTCTGTGCTCTACAACTCTGATAATGACTTTACCAGGATTATAATATATATCGCATAATGCACGATAGTCACCAATACGGATCTTGAACCCATACTCATGCTCTTTTAAAATTTCCAATCCCCGTTTCCCCCGCCAATTTTACCTTTTTCACTATTCGGGAAGAAATCCCTTTAGGTAGTTTTCGAAGTTGTGAAACTGCTTTGGGATCCCAAAAGATCTCGAAACTCATAGAAATTCCATTTCAACTTCATTTTGAGATATCATTTTAGAAATTGGTGTTTTTCGTGAAATTTCTATTTGTTTTTTTATTTCATCTGAAAGTTTAAGATAATCTTCTTCAAAATAGATCTTTATTTTATGCATATCTTTTTTAATTGAGACCAGATCTTTATGAATTTCTTTCAGAGTAACTTCAGCCATATTAATCAATAGAATTGTAGGTTTTGTTATATAAAAGGATTTGTGCTCCTTTTTCTTATCCGCTTTTTGGCAAAAACGGCATCAGCCAGCTAATGAATGAGTTCATGCTCCTTGTTTGCAGATAGAGAGTCCCTGTTCCACGAAACTCAGCTACGAGCCCTTCGCCGCTGAATATTGTTGATTTAAGGCCGCCAATTTTTTTTACAGTATAATCCAATCCTTCGGTGAAAGCTACCATGTGACCTGTATCAATAGTAAAAGGCTCACCAGTCATTTTGACTTCGTGTATCGCACCGAAACTGGAAATGAAAGCATCGCCAGTTCCCGCCATCTTCAGGAGAAATAAACCCTCGCGCGAAAAAAATGATTTAGCTCCGCCCCATTTAGTATCAAGGCTCAGTTCGGGAGATGAGGCAATGTAACTTCCATTCTGGACAAAAAGCGTCTCCCCGTTCAACCTGTGATGGGCGATATCTCCCTGGTAAGGCGGCGCGAGTCCCACGATGCCTTTTGATCTTGCAGTGAACGTGTTTGTAAAGAAAGACTCGCCGCCAAGTAAACCCCTGGTAAGCGCGCCTAACACGCCTCCTTTTGCTTTAGTTGCGATCTCTATTCCTGGCGACATGTATACCATAGCGCCTGATTCTGCTTCGATACGTTCCCCTGCTTCCAGTTTTACCTCAAGCAAAGTATAGGCCGGTTTATACAAAATTTCATGCTTCATGCGAACATCCCTGCGACTTCTTCTTTTGTCTCTTTGATGATCATCTTATTGAAGGAATCCTTGAAGTCTTGCATGGTGACGGCTTTTCCTTTTCTTCTTATCACGAACATACCGGCTTCTGTAACGATCGCCTTTAATTCGGCTCCGCTTAAGCCATCCGTCATTCCTACAAGCTCGTCTATGTCCACATCCTCAAGTTTCATGTTCCTGGTGTGGATCTTTAATATTTCTTTCCTTCCTTCTGCATCAGGGGAAGGTATCTCGATTATCCTGTCAAACCTTCCCGGCCTTAAAAGAGCAGGATCAAGAAGATCGATACGGTTCGTAGCGGCTACTATTTTGACATCCCCGCGCGCGTCAAACCCATCAAGTTCAGCAAGTAGCTGTACCATTGTCCTGTTCACTTCGGATGAACCTGTTGTGCCATCATAAGTCCTTCTGCTTCCAACTGAATCGATCTCATCAATAAAAACAATACTTGGAGCTTTCTCCCGTGCCATATCAAAAACATCCCTTACAAGCCGGGCTCCTTCTCCGATATATTTCTGGACAAGCTCGCTTCCACTCATCCTTATAAAAGTCGCTTTTGCCCTGTGAGCCACAGCCTTTGCAACAAGGGTCTTGCCGTTCCCTGGCGGGCCGTAAAGCATAATGCCATGAGGCGGCTCGACCCCAACATCAGTAAATAGTTCAGGGTTCGTGAGGGGAAGCTCAAGCGTCTCTATAACTTCATCTATCTGTTTTTTCAATCCGCCGATCATATCGTAATCGATATTCGGGCTTTCAATCAGTTCCATGACCCGCGCTCTTACATCTACTGATTTTGACATTACCCTGACGATTGAAAGATTGCCAGTAACTGCAACACGAGCCCCGGATTCAATTTCGGGCAGGATATCATCCGGGATCTTTGTAACAACTTCCTGGTTGCTTCCGTGCTGTCTTAATAGCGCCATATCTCCAAGGATCTCAACAACGCTGCAAATAAAAAGAGGCGGCTTTTTCAATTGTTCTATCTGTGCCTGGTATTCCTGGATAGTCTGGACGTATTTATTGTTCATGACCGCTGCTTCAAGAAGCCTGGAATGCATATCTTTGACCTGGTTCTTCAGCATTTGAATAGTTTCCTGGAATTCCACTATTTCGTTATCTGCAATTTTATTCATTGTACCGCCGGCAACCGGAGATTTTGCTATCGCATCATTCATATATGCTATACTGTTGGCTTATAGCTTATATATTGTAGGTGGATAGATTTATTATCTTCCAGCTAAATTAATCGATTCCATGAAGCTCATTGCATTTGTCGGAATGCCTGCATCGGGAAAATCAGAAGCTGCGGCTATAGCAAAAAAGGCGGGAATTCCGGTTGTCAATATGGGGGATGTTGTAAGGGAAGAAACAGCTCGAAAGGGTCTGCCTCTGACTGATGAAAATATAGGCGGCACTGGAACCTCCCTTCGGCGGGAAGAGGGGATGGATGTAATTGCAAAGCGATGTGTCCCGAAAATACGCCTGATCAAGACACCTGTGGTCGTTGTGGATGGGACTAGAAATATTAATGAAATAGAATATTTTAAAAAAGAATTCGATAATGATTTTAAGCTCATAGCTATCCATACGCCTTTTGCGATGCGATTCGAAAGGGTAAGAAAGCGCGCCCGGTCTGATGATATGAATAGCGCCGAAGAACTAAAAAGGCGGGATGAAAGGGAAAAGGGTTGGGGACTGGATAAGGCCATAGAAAAAGCCGATATAACTATCGATAATACCGAAACTATTGAGAAATTCCAGAAACAAATCGAAAAATTGCTGGGAAAAATATGAACGTATCAGTAAAGGTTTATGCTGCTGTTAATCCCACAGAAATACAGGAGAAAGTTGAAAAAGCCATATCGAATTTTTTTCCTGTCAAGCTCAATCTTCAAGGATCAGAAATACCAGCATTGTTCGGCGAGGGCGATCTTGAAAGCTTAAGGACGCTGCATTTGCGTTTGAGGGAAGAAAGGATACTTGATACGGCGCGAAAGATCTTATTAAATGGGATAAAGGACGATACTACCCGATTCAGATTGAACAAACAGGTTGCTTATATTGGCAAATTGAATTTTCCGGCAGGAGAGGAAAGCCTGGGTTCTATCAATGTAGAAATATCGGCGCAAAATTCAAGCGACCTCTTTTCAGTCATCGACTGGCTTGTTCCAAAGACAATAGATGGCAAACCTGTAATGGAGATCGATCTTTAATGGGTTTCCAGGAATATATTGCAGCGAGGGAATTCCTTGGATCGATCGGGCAGCCGGTGATTGCATATATTCTTATAGTATCGTTATTCCAGGGACTATTTTCAATTTTTTATATAATTAAAAAAAACAGTAAATATTATGATTATCTTATAAAATGTCTCTATATTTCAACAGGGCTTTATTTCATCGGGTTCTTCATGCTCGCATGGTTCCACATTCAGATATACAATACTGTTTTGATCGAATATCCTGCTGCATTGAGGCAGATGATACCGGTTGAAAACAGTCGGATCGCTGCTCCTCTCTGGATTGAGTCGGAAAAAATGTACTTCTGGGCCATGTGCGCGTCGGCATTTGCTTTAACGGTGAAAAAAAGAAAGGATATAATGTCTTTTATCGGGATTATATTATCGATTTTTTCTCTTGTAATTTATTTTTTCTCAAACCCTTTCAAAGATCCCCTTCCGATAATGAATGGTGAAATCACGCAGTGGTATGCATTGCTCCCCTCAAGTGATATGAGGATTTTCGAGACAGCAGGAACACTTTATGGCCGCATTGCCTATTATTATAATTCAACGTATATGTGGACGCATCCGCCAATGCTGTTTGTTGCATATGCATCTCTCATCATCACTTTTGCAGCATGTGTTTATATGCTCTTTAGAAAGGATAAGCTATATGATGAAATTGCTTACCGTTATGCAAGAATCGGTTACATCCTTCTCACTACAGGTATGCTTATTGGATACCCCTGGGCTATCGAAGCATGGAAGGATAGCGCGTGGTGGTGGGACCCAAAGATCAGCGGTTCAATCATGATGTGGGCGCTTTATAGCGCATACATGCACTCCCGTATTTATGTGAGCAAAGGCAAAATGTGGCAAACTACCGCATATCTTGGGATAATCTGTTTTGCATCTTTGATTTTCACATATCTTCTTACGTATATTGTCCCCGGGATCCATTCGGTGGTGCAGCCATGAAGCTAAAGAATTATGATTACAATTTAATAATCCTGACCACGCTCATCCTTTTTGCAATAGGCGCAGTAAGCCTTTATGGGATTGCTTATTACAATTACCTTGCTGTCGATTCCCAGTGGACAAAGACCGTGCAATACAGCCAGTATATTGATGAAATGGATTCATACCTTTATCCGTTCCTTGTATTGCTTCTTATTTCACTGGGACTTTGCATTCCTAAAAGGCTCTTTGAACAGGATATCCTGATAAAATTCAGCGCCGTTATCCTGGGAATAACCGTGATCCTTACAGTTTTATCAGATATTGAAAAGGGATTGGGATTCATCCTTGCGGTAATGACCGTGGTTCAGGCTATTGTACTTATAATGACGATCAAGAAGAGCAAATCCATCAGGTTCGAAAAGGAAGGATACATTGTAAGGATCGGCTCATCGCTCCTCCATCTTGGATTTGTTATTATTATATTGAATTTTGTTAGCTTAAGAGAGAGTTCCTTTCACCTGTTGATCTTCTGGATTGGTGTTGTATTAATTACAGTGGGAAATATTTTTTCGTTTTATCTACATGGTTCAAAGGGTTGAGAAGACCCCTTCCGACAGGTGGGGGATGAATCAGACCCTTTGCGATTGTAATACCTATCCCGAAAAAAGTATTGTCAATACTTTTCATCAAGTGAAAACACTTATTTATGTTCAATACAATCATAAACTGTCCCAAAATGTAATAAACGACTGCTGTCATGAAAGAGGAAATCGTAACTACAAAAGACATAAACATGTCAAGGGCGACCTTTTGAACTGCTGAAACGGGTACAGAAGTAGGACATATTGTGAGATATGGTTGATGGGATTTTTCATAGCCTTATCTTGCACTTTCAAGTTCTTAGTCACCTTATCTCCCCTCTCTCCATCAACTCCCTCACCGCCTCCTCCACCCCCGCCCCATGCTCCCCCTTTGTCACCATCTTTGCAACCTTTTTAAGATCTGGATGCGCATTCCCCACAGCCACACCAAAACCAGCCACCTCAAGCATCTCGATATCATTAGGAGAGTCCCCGAAAGCCACGAAATCCCGCGCGTCAAGACCCATCATTTGCGCGATTCTCCTTAGCCCTGTGCCTTTATTGATCTTCTTGCTCTTGATGTGTATAGCGAATCCCGTATCCACAATATCCACCGGCGCATCTTCTCCCAGGATTTTTCTTGCCTCTTCCACATCGAAATTGCGCCGGAGTCCTATTTCGGTAATCCTGTTCTCAAGGTCAAGCCGCTCAAGGGAAAAGTGCTGCTTCAATACTTCCAGAGCCTCTTTGCACTCTTTGAAATGCGAGGTATCGGATTCAACTTTCCCGCACTCAACTACCCCGCCATTCTCGGCTATCACGATGCCGCTTGTTCCCAGGAGTTTTGCGACCGCGCGGACAACGCACAGCACGTTCCCTGTTGCTATGATTACAGGAACGTGCAGGCTTCGTAATGCCGTAACGGCTTTACAATCGATACTCCTGTCGCTATATGTTATTGTCCCGTCAATATCGACAACGACAGCTTTGAATGCCACAACTGCTCCTATCCTTTTTCTTTATAGAGTATTTTTGTATCAATCATTGCAGGGATTTCAAATTCTATTTATAAGTCTTCATTTTGAGATTTGAAAAATTATATCACCAATTATATTTGGGAATCTTTTGTTGCTTCAAAAATTGCAGTTTTGAAAACTGTATCAATATCTGTCAACAAGCCCCATTCAATACATTTTTTAACTGTATCTAATTCATCATCACTCAAGTTTCTTCCAATAATATCATTGGATTCTTGTTGAACCCATTCTTTTGTAAGTTTGAAGATTAATTCATCTTCATCTATTAATTCCATAATAACACCTTTTTATAATTAGAGGTTAAAATCTTGCCTCATCCTGATCAAATTACTTTCTGCTGAATATAATAATCCAATTTTATCTGGAACAATATGTATGTATTTTTTCTTCAAATCAGAGAAACTATTTGATACTTGATCAAACTTTTTTTCTTCATTTGTTATAATATACAACCTTGTATTATACTCTTGAAGGGAGGCTAATCTGCCAAAACCTGACCAAACACCTGTAGAAAGTTCAACTTCAAACGCATATACTGGATAAAAACCATTATTTACTTCTCTAAACCAGATTACATCAATATTTCTAATAGAATTATAGTCTGAAAATTGTAATTGGGGACAAATATTTAATGTGGCAATATCCTCTAGTTTTTTCTTATTGAAAGTCTTGCTCTTGTTAGGACTATATGTTTTATAACCCCTAATATTTCCAATATGAAGTAACCTTCCTTGAATTACATTATGAAAACTTTCATCAGGGCTCATTATATCTGTTTTTAAATTTTGGGAGAAAAGGATTGAATCCCAGTTATTAATGAAACTACTACAATCTAATGATTTCCCTTTCCCTTTTAACACTAAATCTAATTCTCTTGTGAAATTGATTTTATATTCACCATTTCGATCGTGGCTAATCTCTCCGAGATTATTAATCAAAATATCTGAGGGGATAAATATGATCTTGTCGATACTTCCGCAAATAAATGCAACAAAAGAATTGTCTAAATTTGATAGCTCTTCCGCATTAATATAGTTTAAACCGAAAAAATATCTTTTCCCCAAATCTGATGCAGTTCTTATCAAAATATGGGATCGGCCAATTTTAAAAGTATTGCTTCGTAATATCTTTATTGGTTCAACTTCAGCATCATGTGATTTTGCTCTTTCTAAAAATTGTTGTAAAAGTGTATCACTATTTTTCATTTTATCTAAGATGTGATTTTTTGTATATACTCAATAAAACTTCGTTCTATATTTATCTTATCATTCCCTTTTTCATCAACTCCCGCCATTCTCAGATATGTAATTGTCCCGTCAATATCGACTACGACAGCTTTGAATACCATAATTATGTCTTATTAATATTAATGTCCAGATTTTTTTGGGATTAACGTGGATTTCCCACCGCAAATAACGCAAAGTTTGCAAAGATTTATGGCTATGCTTTGCGTTATTTGCGAACTTTGCGGTGACGCTATCTAATCCTTAAGCCCTTCCGTTGTGACCGAGAATATCGCCTCGCCCTCAGGAAGATTCGGAGAATCCACAAGCCTTGCTATCCTCTTCTCGCCTTTGGATTTCCGCAGGTACAGCCTGAATGTTGCGGTATGTCCCACGATATGCCCGCCAATGGGTTTTGTGGGGTCGCCAAAGAATGCATCAGGCTTTGACATTACCTGGTTGGTAACGATAATGGCTGCATTATAAAGACTTGCGAACTTCATGAGGTCATGCATGTGCTTATTCAGCTTCTGCTGCCTGTCTGCTAAAGTTCCGCGTCCCACATATTCAGCCCTGAAATGAGCTGTTAATGAATCAACGATCAGCAGGCGCACCGGCCTGTCGGTATCCCTGAGTTTTAAAGCAAGATCACTTGCCGTATCCACGAGCAGTATCTGATGGTTTGAATTATAGGCTTTTGCAACATGGATGTTCTTCAGGAACTCCTCAAGATCGTATTCTTTCCCATTTTTTGCGGATAATCCCATTACCATCTGGGTGATCCTCTCAGGTCTGAAGGTATTCTCAGTGTCAATTATTATCACTGACCCTTCAAGTCCTCCTTCTTCCTTTGGAAGCTGCACGTTCACAGCCATCTGGTGGCCAACCTGCGTCTTTCCAGATCCGAATTCGCCATAGAACTCTGTAATTGCCTGGGACTCGACCCCACCGCCCATGAGGTCGTCAAAGGCCCTGGTTCCAAAACTTAATTTTCCCACGAGCTTCCTGCGCTCAAGCACAAGGTCGCCTGTTTCAAATCCCCCAACATCTGCGGCCTGTCGTGCTGCATTAATGATCTTCTGTGCGGTTGATTCCCCGATCTCCGCTATACTTGCAAGTTCAGATGACGATGATACGGCTATGGCTTCAATTGAGCCAAAACCTGCTTCTTTCAATTTCTCTGCTGTTGCGGGACCTACACCCGGTAAATCTTCCAAAGTTTTTCTTTCTGCCATGTTGTTTTCTCCAGTGCACGTTTTATTTGTTATCTGGTGCACAATTGTCATTATCTTGGTGTGCCTATAAATAAAGATTATGAGAGCGGTGTGAAAGTAATATTGACACTACCTTTTGTGGCATTATTTTTTAGTTGATATTTTCTATGATAATGAACCCCATCATTTCCACTGGAAATTCCATCATCTCACTTTCGAATAACCTGGATACTCGTCCTTGCACCAGCGCTAAGTTCCACTTCCTCGTTCCTTCCCGATTTTGCAAAAGCATCCACAATTTGTATCTCGCTTCCGATTTCAAGTTCATTTACAAGGTCTGCGTGTTCAGCCCAGAGCGCCACTTTAATGCGCCCGGTATTATCTGAGATATAAATGTTTGACATCTTGCTTTTTGTGCCGTCAGGCCTATCGAATTCCCTTATATCATCAATTCCCGAGACATGCCCTGCTACGCTGTAGGCAGAGTTAATACCTATATCGGATATTGGCGTGATAGGTTCGTTATAGGTAACGACTGCGCTGCTTTTGGTAATTCCCCCGCCAGAGCCAAGCGACAGTTCCGTCGAGTTGCTGAATGTATTTTCCCGTGCGTATGCATTCATTATTTCCACAATATCCCCTGCATTAACACCAGGGGATTCAGCTTTGGAATCCCATAAAGTAACCCGGATTTTCCCTGTTTCATCACCTATGGTAATATTTGCGACTTTACCTGTCTTTCCATCCTTTCGTGCAAATGTGCGCACTTTCCCTATATCAAGCACCTTGCCAAGAACATTCAGGTCATTCATTCCTGCTTTGATCTCGCTGATCTTATGGGGTTTTAAATTCACAGGAACTTCTTTTTCAACATGTTCAACATTCCCGCCCCTTCCCACGTTTACTTCAAGCCCGCGCTGCCCCTGTTTGACGAATCCTTTCACTTTAATGGTCTGCCCCATCTTTAGATTCCCAATTTTCACAAGGTCGGCAGCATCATCCCATAATGCAGCCCTGATAGAACCTGTTTCATCCGCAAGATTCAGATTTACAACCCGACCCATAGTATCATTATCTCGTGAAAATTCCTTAATATCCCCAACTGAAGTCACTTTTGCAATAAAAATAACATTGCCCTTATCCGCAGTCATGTCCTTGATCTTAATGTTCTCATTCAATCCCAGTTCGCTTGCAACAAGCATCGCTGCGGTCCTTGAATCGCAAAGACCATTCATTTCCGTGAATTTCGTTTCAACTTTTGACCTAAATTCTTCAGGCGTAAGTTTTCCTTCAAGTTTCTTAAAAATCTCTTCAATCTCTTCGAAATTCACCATATTATTTTTTCTTTCCCTTTTCACTTGTTTCTTTGGGGATCCCCGATACAAATTTTTTCACTTCGGAAACTGTTAGCTTCCTGAATTTTCTTGTTGAAAGTTCGAGCACTCCAACTTCTATGTTCAATTCATTCAGAACGCCTTCTGTTACTGTCTTGAGGGCTTCAAGCCCAAGAACAATAGCTTTATCAAGATCAATATCTTCAGTATATTTTTTCTCCAGGAACTCCATTATTTCAGATCTTCCTGAGCCAATTCCGGTAGCTTTGTATTCAAGCAACGCTCCACTGGGATCGGTTTCAAAAATTCGCGTTCTGTCTCCCTCGATCCCGGCGATAAGAAGAGATGTCCCGAATGGTCTTACTCCGCCTGTTTGTGTGTATGACTGCTTGAAATCGCATATCTCTTTAGACAGTGTCTCGATCCCGATGGGCTCACTGTATGTTGTTTTGTTGACCTGTGCCTTTACGCGGGCAAAGTCTACAAGAACGCGCGCGTCAGCTACTAATCCCGATGTTGCCAGACCGATATGATCATCTATCTGGAAAATTTTTTCAATGGATTCCATCTCCACAAGTCTTGTGGTAGCCCTCTTATCTACTAATAAGACTGCTCCGTCTTTTGCTTTAATTCCTATTGCTGTTGTTCCTCTTTTCACAGCTTCACGTGCGTATTCTACCTGGAACAGCCTCCCATCAGGGCTGAACACGGTTATTGCACTATCATATCCGGTTTGTGGTGACTGCATCATAGTGTCTCCTGGTTTTTATGTTTGAAGGTTGCAGAGTATATATCTATTTCTATACGATATTGGTTATTACTCAAATAGAATGTCATTTTCCTCCTTGAACTCATAATCCACTACTTCAAGTTTGATCGGCATCCCATCTTTATCATAGCATCGCCAGCTTTTAAGATCAAATGGCGCGCCCACAATAATATGAACAAATCCCTTCTTATCAAAGAGCTCAAGATCAACACCCGAAGGGGTGATATTCCCGGAAGGATGGCTGTGCACCGACCCTATAGTATGTATATTGGGAAGCATGAATAACTGCATCACTGCGCTCTCATCGCTTGACTCTGTTCCCGGGACTACTATGACTTCAGTAATAACATCCCCCTGGGCAGAGAGCATACCTGCAAATTCATCCGGTTCTGATGATTTGCATACTTCCAGTATAAATTGCAAAGTTTCCCGCGCGATTTTCATGTTATACCTTATTGATGCGAAATGTATATATTAACTTAGCAGTATTAGAGGGAAGTCTTGGGCTGGTAGCTTAGACAGGCAGAGCGTCGGACTCTTAATCCGACGGCCGTGGGTTCAAATCCCTCCCAGCCCGCTATCGATTTTTCAGATAACTATTCAAAGAGAATTAAGGTGAGTATCTATACTCTTGAAAGACTGTTAAGGCTAAAGGATCTCACAGATGCTTTGCTGAAAAACGGTTATCCAAAAATAACCGTTGATGGGTTAAATCATGTATTCAAGAAGGTTTCAAAAACAACAAGTATTAACATATATCCGCACTTATTGCGCTCAGTTTTCGCGCGCGAAATGTCCAAGGCAGGAGTTCAGGATCGGTATATAGATGCATTCTGCGGTCGAGTCCCTCATAGTGTTTTGGCGCGCCATTACTCGCCGGAGGTGTTAAAAGAGATATACAGTAAGGTTAACATTAAAATTTTGGCTTAACCCCAAGAATTTATAGCAATCAAACTAGCATCAAAACAAGATGTATTACATACCCTATATCAGAGGTACTTATCAAGAGGTAAGGTGTGGGATTTCTATGTGCCCAAAACATGCATCTTAAGAGGTAAAATATGTTTAAAAATAAGAGTATTAAAAAAGAGAATGACGTCACGAGTACGGATGACGTTGTTAAAAATGACGTGGAAGAAAACGGAATAATGCAAATGAGCAGAAGAACATTTGTAAAAGTCGCTGGAGCTACAGTGGGAGCATTGGCGTTGGGTAAACTAAACTCAATTTTCCAACAAACAAACTCGGAAAAAGGTGCAATATGAAGGTACTTGAAGCGCTTGAAAAACTGGGCCTGACGGAGTACGAAAGCAGAGCGTATACGAAACTGGTGGAACACGGCCATTTATCTGCAAAAGAAGCAAGCTGACTGAAATACCATATTCAAAGATATACACGACTCTAATATCTCTGGTTGATAAGGGATGGGTAAGCGTTAAAGAAGGGAGACCGAAGAAATACAGGCCAATTGAGCCTTCTTTTGACTCCGAGCTAGCTTTAAAAAATCAAATACAGTCTCTTACAGATGCATCAAAAACGATAAGCGACACATTACAATCATTATATAGTGAAGACACAGCCCTCGGAAAATCCGAGATATGGAGTATCAGGGGACATGCCAATGTATTAAGGAAGCTCAGGGAGATAATCAGTTCATCATACCATGAGATCTTTTGTCTCCTGATAAACCCTGAGGATAGTGATCTTGTGGAGGTAAGCAGCATGATCCAACAGGCGAAAGAAAGAGGGTGTAAAGTGCTTGCTTTCTATAAAAAATCTCCAGAAAAGAAAATCAATCCATCTGAACTTTCAGGCGGGCAGCAGCAGCGCGTCACTATTGCCCGGGCGCTTGCCAACAGCCCCAGTATTCTCCTGGCTGATGAGCCTACTGGCAATCTGGATACTAAGTCTTCAATAGAGATCATTGAACTTTTCAGGAAATTGAACCTCGAAAATGGACAGACGATCCTGATGGTAACGCACAGCTCCGAGATTGGCGGCATGGCTAACAGGATTATTCATTTCAGGGATGGAGAAATAGAAAGTTGACCTTGAGTTGTACAACCAGTGACCTGGGTCAGATGGGAACTTAAAAAAATTAATCTTTTGATCCTTTTTTCAGTTGAAGGAGACCTGCTGAAGATATATGGCGTATATAAACTCCCCTCAAAGAAGAAAACTTCAGGGGGTATTGACGCCGGAAATCTTCGGTCTTTATAAGAACTTGTGTAATCTTCGATTTTAAGAAGTGCAAAAGCAAGTTTCTTCGGGGCAGATGTTAATCTTGCTGCAATTTCATCAGCCAGGTACTCCCGGCTCCTTGAAATAAAAGGCTCTATCAGGTGAATCAACGGATTCAGGAATAGTGCAAACCTCAATAATAAACTGTATTTGCGTAGTTCCATGTCTTTATTCTTAATATGTGCCAGTTCATGCGCCAGCACAGTTTCCAATTCTTTATCATCTAAAATCTCAATAAGCGGAATAGTGAGCACAAGTACCGGTTTGTTACGATTCTTATACACGAAGGCATTCGGGATGCTCGACTCCAAAAAACCAATTTCCGGGACTCCTATTTCCATTTCATGGGAGAGCTTTTCTATTATCGCAAATACCTCTGGAAAATTCTGCCGTTTGGCAATGGTTATGGTAATATTATGAAACCTGGTATATTTTATCATAAAATATAGGATCCCTAAAATAATCCCGCCTGCCAGTGCCAGAATTTTTCTATCCCGAGATAGCATTCCAAATGGCATCAACTCATATCCGAATAATTTGAGTATATACATGCTCACCGGTAATGCAAGGAGTATAAAAGCTCCCAGGTCGTAATAAAAACTTATCTTATTGCGGTTCATAGCCTTTCAGTGCTTCATCGATCTTTTTCCGCAGTTCCTGCAATTTTTCAGGGTCAATTTTCGCAAGCTCTTCAATAAAATATGCTGTAGTAGGCTCTCTAAAATCTTTTAGAAGTTTGTCCACGACTCTGGATGTGATCAGGCTGTCAAACTCTTCCTTTTTTAAAAGTGGGGAGTAATAATAACATAGACCCCTTAAACCTTTGTCGGTCCTTCTTTTTAATAATTTTTTATCGTATAATCTATTAAGCGTGCTGCTCACCGTGGTCATGGCAATGTCTCTTTTCTTTTTCAATTCCTCAAGGACATTATGGGTAGATGTCTCGTTTCTTTTCCAGACTATCTGCATTATTTCCTTTTCAAGAGGACCCAATACCTCTAATAGCTCGTTAGCATTCAGACTTATTTCTTTTGAGCTCTCAGTCATTATTATCAAGTATAATTACTATCAATAATAAAAGTTTCTCAGGACAATAAAGCTTAAATATATTTACTACTATCATTCAGTAAAGCTACTACCATAGATAGAATAAAGAAAGATGGATGATGGTGTTAAAATAATGGCATTTCAGAAAAAAAGAATAGCAATAATGCTATTTTTCACAGCATTCTGGTTTACTTTGTTCTATGTATTGGGGACAGTGGAACTGAGCCTGACAGTGGCTGTACTAGAAATTGGAATGGGTATAGTGGGCGCTGCGTTCATATTTACTTTACTCAGGTGTATAATAACTCCTTTGATTTTTGGCAGGGCTTTTTGCTCATGGGTTTGCTGGAGCCCTGGCGTGTTTGATCTATTCGGGCTTTATAAAAGCAAAACCAACCTCAGAAGAAATAAATGGTTGTATCTTAAATATGTGGTCGCAGCTTTGCTTATATTTTTTGGCTTAAGGAATTTACTTGCTGGAAATGCAAATTTCCCAACACAGCAGGTTTCGCTGATGAAAGATATATCAGTTATCATTTTAGGGCTTCTTTTTGCTTTTCCGTTCGGTCATAGGAATTTTTGCAGATATCTCTGTCCGCCCGGTTCATTAATTGCATATTTCTCAAAATGGGGTTTATTGAAGATAGAGGGGGAGATAACAAAATGCAAGCAGTGTGGAACATGCAAAACAAACTGTCCGATGGGGGTTTCAGCAAAAAGTTATGTTCAAAGTGGAGATCGGATTTATGATAGGGAGTGCATCCTCTGCGGAAAATGCACAGATGTCTGTCCGGAGAATGCATTAAAATACTCGTTTAGAAGGGATAAAGACACCTGGTGACTGATTATGGAAGAAAAAAATGAAAAATCCAAGACGTGGTTGATAGCGGGACTGATAGTTTGGACAGCAACGGTTCCGCTTTTCTCTAGGGCTGCCGAAAGCCCGGTGAAAGCTTTCGGGATAATACTGACCTGGCTATTGTTTCCGCTTGCATACGCTATTATAAATAAGGATTTCAAAGGCATCGGCGTAACGAAAGAGAATATCCGGAATGCAATATGGGGGATGCTGGTCGTATCAACTGTATATTCTGTAATACGCAACTTCTTAATAGTGTATGTTCCGTCAAGCTCAAAGTACATTGCTGCAAGTGCACTAACAGTGGCGGAACTCTTGAAGCAGGGATACTTCGGAAGCATTGCGGGACCGTTTTCAAAGCTTTTCCCGATAATGTTTTTCATAACTTTCCTGGCAGCGATTTCCAATGAATTGTTCTACCGGGGATTTTTGTTCACAAGGCTTAAGCAGTTCGTGGACTGGAAGACGGCGGTCTTGATTTGTGCCCTGCTGTTCGGAGTGTATCATTATCTAAATGTCGGACTTAGCGGTTTCATAATGGGCGTTGTAGTTAGCATCGTCTCCGGGTGGCTCATGCAGAGATATAATAATGTTGCTGCGCCTGCACTGTTCCACTTCCTGCAGTATATTATTACAATTTTGGTGTTTTACTATGACAAACTTTAAAATAAAACTTCTGTACGCGCTTTCAGTCCTTGCGCTCTTAACGCTGGGCGCTTTTCCCAGAACTCAGTCAATCTCCGACTCTTCCACAACTCCGGCTTTCAAGGAAGGTGAGAACTCAATCATATTCATCGGTCACTCCACCGCACTAATTCATCTCAACGGTACAAACATCCTGACCGACCCGAACTTCAACAATTGGACGGTTATTGTTCACCGCTCACGAGAACCGGGAATACAGATCGAGAAACTGCCAAAGATTGGCGCAATTCTAATATCGCATGCCCACCGTGATCACTTAGACAGGTGGACAATGGAACAGCTTCCGAAAGAAACGCCTGTGTTGATTTCAGAAGGAAACGGAGATATCTTGCGCGACTGGGGCTTTACAGATGTGCGGGAAATGAATATTTGGAACAAAATAGCTATAAACGGCATCAAAATCACCGCTGCTCCGGCAAAGCATAGCGGATCTCGCAATTCCGCCTTTGCTGATTTTCCTAAGGCTTTGAGTTATATCATACAGGGCGAGAAAACTGTTTATTTCGCTGGGGATACCGGGTTGTTCGACGAGTTAAAAGAAATCGGGAACTATTCTCAAATTGATGTAGCGCTGCTGCCTATTGGAGCCTATCGTCCCCGCTGGTTTATGAAAAACCATCATATGGGCCCGGATGATGCCATTCAAGCGATGACAATGTTTGGAGCAAAAGAAATGATTCCGATCCATTGGGGCTCATTCAGGATAGCATATGACGGCATAGATGAACCGAAGGATGTATTGATTAAACTGGTTGATAATGGCAGTTTAAAAGAAAGAATTCATGTTTTAGAAAACGGTGAAAAATACCTTTTCAGATGACATGGATAGTTACAATATCAATAATGCAGGAGGAAATAATGACAAAAGTTTCGATTGTAAAATGTGAAGACTATGAGCGCCCGATGGTCAAAAGTGCCATTCTCAAAAGTCTTGAACTGATAGGAGGAACTGAAAAATTCATAAAACCCGGAGATAGCGTGCTGCTCAAGGTGAACGTTATAGTTGGTTTTCCTCCTGAGCGTGCAGCGACCACGCATCCTGCTGTCGTGAGTGCGATGGTTGAGATCGTGAAAGAGGCTGGCGGGATTCCTTGGGTGGGGGATAGCTCAGGAGCATACGGTTATACTACGCAGTCGCTTGAATTGTCAGGAATTAAGAAAGCCACGCAAGAGGCTGGAGGTAAACTCATTAACTTTGAATCAACAGGCACTTATCCTGTAAAAGTTGACGGCAGGGTCTTAACAACTATCAATATTGCAAAACCTGCAATCGATTGCGATGTGCTTGTTTCTTTACCAAAAATGAAAACTCATATGCTGACGAAATATACCGGCGCAGTAAAAAATTTTTTCGGCGTAATCCCCGGCTCTGGCAAAGCAGCGATACACAGGCTTGCACCGACCGAGGAGAGCCTGAGCCATGCTGTTGTTGATATTTACTCTGCGCTTAAGCCGAAGCTTGCGGTGATGGACGGCATAGTTGGCATGGAAGGAGAAGGAGCAACGAATGGAACTCCTGTTGATTCAAAAGTTATTATATCGGGTGCGGACTGCGTGGCTCTGGATGCTGTAGCTTCAGAGGTCATTGGTTTTTCACATAAGGATATTATGGCAACACGATTTGCTAATGAGCGGGGGCTTGGTGTTGGAGAGCTTGATATAATTGAGGTTACCGGAGAAAAAATCAATGACGTAATGCTCGATTTTAAAAAATCCAGACATCTGCCGTATAAATTACCGGAATTTTTAATGAAGTTTATGTTTAAGAACGTGGAGAACCTTTCCAGAGTTGAGATTTCAGAAGATGAATGCAAAAAATGCAGAATATGTTTCAACAGCTGCCCTGCCTGCGCGATTACTCTGGAGCCGCATCCATATATTGACCAGGCTAAGTGCACCAAGTGCTACTGTTGCCATGAACTTTGCAGGAATGGCGCCGTAAAGCTGAAAACATCCTATATCGGAAAGCGATTATTAAAAGGATTGATGCACAAATCTTAAATATAAGATTTCTTTGCTACCTGCAGCAAAAGCAGAAATGCTATTAAAAAACCGATAATAAAAGCAAACCAATTTGCTTCAAAATTGGAGAAATAAACCAATATCGCAGAGAAAATGAAATTGCTTATACCCCAGATCGAATGAATTATCCTCTCTTCTCCAAAAAGCCGCTTTGGGGTAATTTTATCAAAATCGAAAAACCCATAGCTGAAATGAGCAATACCGTTTGACAGATAAACGCCTGCGAGAAACGCACCCAAAATTGTAAATTTTATTCCAATAAAAGCCAACAAAGCAAATACCAGAATAACCATGATTATGGGGTGGAAATAACTTAATACATAAATTGTTATAATGATGTAAAATGGAGAGATTACCAAGCATGAAAAAGTATGATTCGATCGTAATAGGCGGGGGTATTAGCGGATTATTATCTGCCCTGGTATTATCGAAGGCCGGGAAAAAGGTACTTGTTCTTGAGAGAAACAAAAATCTTGGTAACAATTGTAACAGCTATGTTGTTGATGGTTATCAGGTAGATACCGGTCCACATGCTATAACCCAGTTGCGCAAGGGTGGGCCGTTAACTTATTTAATGGATAATTATTTCGATTATATTCCGGTTTTTTTGGATTATGGAGAGTATTTTATTCGTACAGAGAACGGTTTGAAGAAAGTGCCTACTGACCTTGGCGGTTATCTGACAATGGATATACTGCCGAAAAAAGACCGCCTTATAATTGCACAGGCATTGACAAAAATGTTGATAATGTGGCAGTTTGGTACAGATCTCTCAAAGACATCTGTTTATGAATGCCTTCCGTGGGATAATCTTTCATCCGACACGGCTGACTTTACAGATACATTTTGTTATTTCTTATCCGGGAGAGCAATGAAAGAGACCTCTGTCCAGAGGATGTTTGTTGGTAGCGGATTTGTTGAAGAGAGCATTCAAAAAGACATGGCCCATGAGAATAATAAATATTACAATCTGTATGAGGAAGCTAAGAAGTTATCTTATGTCAGCAGATTATTAAATAATAAGAAAGTAAGCTATAATCAGTTTTATCCGCGGGATGGTCTGAAAGCCATTGTAAATGCTATATTATATTCCCTGCCAGAAACTGTGGAGATTAAAACAAATACTGCTGTAAAAGAAATTATCGTGGAAGATTATACCGCAAAGGGAGTCACAACAGGAGAAGATTCATATTATGCGGACTCGATTATTTATTCAGCTTTTGTTAAGGATATGCCCCAATACATTAAAGATTTGCCGGCAGGCTATGTTTCAGATTTGAATAATGTCAAACAATCAAGGACTTTAACAATTTGGCTTGGACTGAGTAATGAATTCGATGAATTCAACTATGTAGGGGGTGAGGTATGGTTCAAGAAAAAGGCTTTCTGGGCAATGCCAATTAGCAATTACAACAGGAACTTTGCGCCCGGCGGTAAAAAACTGGTTGGATTTATGTTTTCTATAGATGAAAACAATGATCCGGAATCTGAAAAAGGCGATGCTTATGACACCATTTTGCGTGTGTATCCCGGTATTGGTAAGCATATAGATATGATACATTACCAGGTAACTACACCGGAAAAAGCTGCTGTGTCAATAAATGGATTTATTGCAGATACACAGACACCAATCGAAAATCTTTATATAGTCGGGACAGATGCTGATGACCGGAGCATGGGGGTGACCAGGGCTGCCTACTCTGTGGTGAAATTGATAAAAGTTTTGAAACATAGAGGATATTGATAATCCTTATTAGCTCATCAAGATGCACAATTTATTATGAACCCAAAAAAGTTGCCAGTAAGTGTAATACTATCACTCATCGTTGGAATCGTATTAGTATTACTATCCCCTGAAGATAAGGAGTTAGGCCCGGTGTTAAAATTAGTATACCTTCATGGGGCTTTGATAGGCGCAGGTTTCTTTTTGTTTACTATTGTTGGTATTGTAAGTCTAATATCGCTTTTCAGGAAAAGTTCAGGCTTTTCTTTGCTCTTTGCTATCGAAATAACAGCTATGATTTTCTGGATCGCGGCTACCATTGCAGGTAATATAGCATCACAGCTTGCGTGGGGCGGGATCTTCTGGAGTGAACCACGGCTTCAGGCTACGATTATTATTTCTTTTATATCGATAGGCATTTATTTTATATCTTCTGCCTCAGATAATCCTAAAATGATTTCTTTTCTTGGAATAGGGCTTGCCCTGTCTGTGTGGTTTTTGATGATACGAGCGGAAAGAATCATGCATCCGGATAATCCGTTTGACGTTTCTGAATCATCCATAAAGTTCTTTTTCATCATAATCACATTGGTCTTTTTAATAACTTCAATCCTGGCTGTGCGGTGGATTTCCAAAAATTTTAAAACCGGCCCTTTTTAATTTCCATAAAAGCGGGGTCACTTTATTGACCCCGCTATTTTTATCATCTCTTCCTTGCTCAATGGGCATGAAAGCATCAGATCAAGAGTCCCGATGTTCCATGTGAGCATTTTGGTCTCTCCAAACCCGGACATGATTTTACCCTCGGCGCCGTTTATACTGACCTTTTCTTTTTATCACCAAAGGCAACAAGGATTAAAGTGGCAATCGGGCCAAGAAATATTGAAATGAGGAACCAGTTAAATCCGCTTCTGTTCTTCCCCTGGGCGATCCCGGCATTAATCAAAGCAAGCGTCCCCCATCCAATTGTGTAATCAGGTGTAGTGATCATGCAAATTACCTCTTTTTGAAAAAGGTACTGTAAAAAATCGATGTTTTTGCACAACTAATCTTTTACAGTTTTTCTTTTCCCAGTATTTGATTTCAAAATATTTTATCCATATGAGAAATAAAAATCCGGATGTAAAAGCCAGTGTCTCTTCCTTTCCAAGGACATACATTGAGTACCAGAATAATATTGGACATAAAATAATGATGAAAACGATAGCAATCACGTCTTTATAAGAATATTTCACAGCCCCCTCTAGCGCCAGTTTATCTATTGCCCTCACTCCTGTCCGCCATTCTAAGATTCCCACAAGAATCCCCACCAAAATTCCTGCAAAGTAAATCTCGAATTTATTTATCCCTCCTTCGAAAAACAAACTAACAGAAAAAAGAGTAGCCATAATTGAAGTTAACAGCCTGCGATTGCGATACTGGTTCCACCAGCCGGATGCCGTATATGTAAACTCCCTCCCTCCATCTGGTTTATCTATTGTCGGATCATCGAATCTGATTGTTTTTCTGCTCTCATATGAGCTTGATTTGGGGCACCAGCCCATCAATTTTTTTACTTTATCTACGATGTTCACTGACAATTTAATCACCCGACTCCATTTTGTCGTCCATCTTCCTTCTTCCAAAGATGTATCAATAAAGTCCCTAAGAAAAACCACTCATAGCCATCAGGATTTCCTGCTTAGTCTGATTCATTTATTGCCATCTCCTCCATTCCTGTTCTTTTAATCATGTATTTCCTCCTGTGTTAATTTTGTCAGAAACGTGACCAAATATCCCGTTTTTTACCACGCTAATAACTGCAAATGCGATTTTTGGCTAATTATTCCTAAGTATGACTTTCCATACGATAACAAATATGATAAAACCCAACAATCCACCAATCAGGCCGGCGGCTACATCCCTTCAATAATTGTTTTATAGGAATCATTTGCTGCCCCCTGTATCCACTGAATAAAACGAAGCTCCATGTTGAAACTTTGTGAAGATAAAAGCATAAATTCCTGTGCTAATCACAATGAGAGTAAATATAATCAAAAGATACTTAATAAATTTCTTTATTCGTGTTTCGTGAAGCATTTTGAAATATCCGGCGGCAGCTTTGTTCATTCTTTGCCATTCAGCTATTCCAGTGGATATGCTTAATCCCATACCATAGATTATTACTTTCAGAATATAGTCTGAATCGTATCCTCCCCATAAAATAAAAAAATAGACGGCTATACCAGACATAATCAACGATTGCATCAAAATAATATTGTGATATTTGTTCCACCATCTTGAAGTAGTATGAGTTAATTCACCGCCGCCACCAGGCGCATTTACCATCAGGTCATCAAACTGCACTGATTTTCGCGCTTCTATCGCGCCGGCATTCGGGCACCAGCCCATCATTTTTCTTAAGATATAATCTATATTTATCGTCATGCCAGTCCCCTTAACTTCTCAAAAAGTTCTTCAGCCAGCTTTGTTGGATCATCAGTTTTTTCAAGCTTAAGCTTCATTTCATCTGCAAATCCCACAGCAGTTCAATACATTGAGCACTGTCATCCATAGAGAGGAGCGCCTTTGAAACAGCCTGTTTGGAGATATTGAACAGGCGCGCTATGTCTATGCTGAGAATACCGCCGCGCCTCAGCCTCCAGAACTCAAACTGCTTGTCATTTAAAGGAAGGAACATATGTCAATATATGATTATTGACAATATAAAGATTATGACACATAACCTGGAAAAAATATAATTATAAATCCATGCACAGTTTAAGAAAATCTTTTATGGGTTTAATGCATAGATGATTGAAATACATCTAATAGAGTGGATAGAGAAAAAATGAATAGTAAAATCAAATTTGCAATAATAGGACTGATACTATCGGTTCTATTAGCGATTTTAATCCTGGTGATCATAAATTTCAGTTCAACGCAACCACGACAAATGGAAATACTAAAGCCGCCACCTGCTCTCCTTAAAGTAGATGGGAAAGAACAGGTTTCCGGGATCGGCTCATATTGCTGGAATGAAGCCGATAGAGTCTTAGGAATAACAATGAGTTCAACATCTATTTGTGCCGATTATGAAGGAATCCATACTCCAATTGAGCCTTTGCCTACCAGTTCGCCATTTACAGCGCATCTTATCCTCCCTCTTAAGGAGCCTCCTGAGAACAAGCCATTTACCTTAAGTTTACCCTTTTTATGACGATCCATAAAATCAACAGGAGTATTATGAGAAAAAATAAACGGAATTCTGTTTGTCTTAACACTTTTCTCACTTTCCCTTTATGTTTTTCTTAATTTCATCACCTACATTCCGCACATCCTTTTAACACAAATACATTTTTTCATAACTTTTGCCCAAAAGTGCCAATATCTTCCTGTGAATTTCTCTAAGGTTCAACATACCCGCGATCCTCTGAACCCCGTTTCTAATTTTGATTAATAAGCTAATTCCCTCAAACATCTGAAATACCCTCCTCATCGTCGGTTTCGCTGTAGGCTTTCCTTTCTGGTCAGGAATAGTTTCCCCGCATTCTTTCAGAGCTTTTCTCAATTTAAACTGTGCAACCGAGTAGATAAGTAAACTGAGAACCATCACCATTCCCAGACTTACAATTCTCTCAGGTTTCTTCAAAAATACCGATGATGCAAAGAATAATGGGTCTTTTAAAAATCTAAAACCTCTTTCTACGCTTTGCTGACCTTTATATTCCTTTAAAGCTTCATTATCATCCAATTTAATGTCATTCGTAGCGACAATGAACTTACCCTTCTTGTTTTTCTCACGCCCTATTCTCATCTCATCTTTCTCAAATCCAACTTTTATTTTATAGACCTTTTTTAAATCCTGTGTATCCTTTTTCGGTCTTCCCCGTTTTCCTGTTTTGTTAACTTCTTCGACATTGACATCACTAATTTTATGATACTTCCACTTCGCTGCCTTATTATTAAGTTCAGAAATCCCATCCTCCTGGCAGTTGAATTCGGTATTCATAAAATGCCACAATCCTGTTTCTATGTTTTCCCTTTCTTTCTCTATACTTTTATTTAAAGTCTTGATCTCTCGATCATAACCTTTTTCTGAGAAAATAACCAGCCACTTTTGTTCCACACCACCATACGAATTTGTGTATCCCCTATAACTATAGCCCTCGATGCTACTTTTACTCATCTCTTCAATGCTTGTCTCTTCTACTAGCTTTTTAGCCTCTGAAATGGTTTCGGGAACTCTACTTATCCATTTTACAAGAGGTGAGATTTCTTTTACATTGTCTTCGGTGTACATGGCAGAGTCCATGACAAAATAAGCCTCCTCATTCTCTTTGGAAAGTTCTTTTGAGAACTTTTTTATCACATCACGAAAATGCGTTTTGTCTGAACAATTACCACTTAAAACATCCATCCATAATGGAAAATCTGCCTGTGAAGTGGTGATAAGAGAGATGATGAATTGTTTCAAATCAAACCTTTTGTCTTTTGAGTAGCCGTGAGTTATTTTTATTGGAACTTGGTCGTTATCTTCGAATTTATACTCTCCATGTACACTCATCGTGGTTGTATCTAAATGGAGAAACTTTCTCGAAATTCTAAGTGTGTCGGCCACCTTAAGGGCAATATGCATGAAAATTTTTGTGGGATCATTCTCATACAATCTTTCTAGAGTTCTACCAATAGTGTCATCGTTGAAATCTTCCGGTTTTAGTTCTTCACGAAAAAAAAGCTCAGTAGGCTTATTTCTCATAAATTCCGGGAAAAGATAAAGCGGCCTATTTACAAAACCTAACGCATTTATCACCATAGCCATAACAGCTTCGCCTGTGGTTACTATTTGTTTGTCTTTTGTTCCTACCAGTTTGTCTATTTCTTCGACCAATCCTATTTCATGGCATACACCGGCTACTATGCCAAGATGGTCAACGTTTTTACTTGCAAAGTTCATGAGATTAGATAGTTATAAGAATACGCATTGGATATTTAAAAAACTATAACCTCATGTGCGGAATATAGGTCATCAACTTTATTCTCTATAATCTGGAACCTCTCCATTATGAGTTCCATTTTTATATTTATTTCTTCATTACTGCCCGCTTGCCTTTTTGCCAAAGCGTCAATCAACCTATTTGCGAACTTGCTGATTTCATTTATTATGATGTAGCCCACTACGATTATAAGACTGAAGTATAAAAATAGTCCGATCCCGATTCCAAGAATGTCAAAAAGTATCATTGCAGCAATAGCTGCAATTGCAATTATTATCCCGATGTTTGTGTTTATTTTCATAACTTACTCCAATTGCAATCACTTTATCGTGATACCGTAAAACCTATACCGGTGATGACCACTTTTGTTCCGATTGTTCCAGCATCAGGTTGAATTGCAGTAATGGCCGGAGATGTGGTCATATTCGATGTCGGTGTTTGATTAACTGGAGATCCAGATGTAGTAGGAACTGCGCCAGTGCCATTCGTTCTAACTTCAACCAGGAAGCCGTAGCTTGCCGAACCCTTATCTTTCCACCAGGCACCAATACTCAGAACGTAAAGCCCAGGCTCAAGCGATAGCTCTATATCCTGCTCACTTTCAAGAGGCAGAGTGAAGTTCTTTCCTTGCACGTCGCGGGTATCCCACCAGCGCCAGCCGCGCGCGCTGAAATTAAGTTCATCTTCGTCCTTAACCCGAATGACATCGAGCCGCAGCTCATAAGGTGGTTCCTGAAGAGGCAAAGTTAGATTTGCAGTAAAAGTCGGACTTGCAATCAGTGGTTCCTGCACTGTTGTGGGACCTGTCATATCTATGCAAAGAGCGTTCCAGGTTCCCCTCCAGCAATAGCTGCCTATTCCTGAAATCTGCTCTTTACCATCTATCTTAAGGATCGCAGGTGGTGGCTCTATTTCTTGTTGAGAAATCGAATATACACTTGTTACAATTAAAATTATAAATCCTAAAATTAAAATGTATAATATTTTTTTATTGTTCATCTTTTTCACTCGCTTTGATCTTCCTAAAAGTGCCATACAAGCAAAAAGCCGCCAGCACGGATACAACCGTCTTTTATTATCAATTCTTTTGCGTTGGAAAGAAAGGAGCAGGTAATACACTAACATTATCTGGTTGAACTACATTTTTTTGTTCTTGAGATATTTCTTTAAAGAAGCTTTTGCCACTCCATAACACACATTCTTTCTCAATAGGACCATTGCCGTCATATATCCTTATGCTACGAACAAGTAAGCCAGCTTTCTCGCAGTCTTCAAAAGTAGTAATTTTTGCATTCAAATATCCGAATATACCAGCAAGAGTGCCAACGATGAAAAGTAATAAAAAAATTATAAATCTCTTTTTTGTATTATCCATCATATTTTTATTTCCTCTTCACTTCTTTAATATCCATGTCAACATTCAAATTCCTCCATCTTTTACTGAGGCAGTATCCTCTTTTCGACCTTATCCCCATAAGGATGTCCACGTACAGAAAGCGTAGGGGTTGAGGGTATCTTCATTTCAGAATTTACCACCTGATCCACCCACGTTGCGGTTACAATCACTTTGTATCTATCTCCTATCTTGCCTTTTACTACAATAGGAGACCGCGCATATTTCTCGGTGGAAGATTCATCCTTAGCAAGTTCAATAACTACAATGGGTGAATAGGTTTCGATCTGGGTATCAATTGTCGCCCCCGTCACCGGGTCATGGGTGGAATTAAGGTACTGCCAAATCACAAGGGGTTGAGATGAATATGGGATTATTTCTTCTGCATTGTGTAAAGAGTATCCCCTTGTAACAGTTTTAACGGTTGTATTTGTTAATTCATTTATTACCGAGATATTGACTGAAACACCCGTAGCATAGCCTTTTCCTCTGAGTTGTAAATAACCATAAACAGAGTATATTTCATTGGTTCCATTTATGCTTTTATAGCTCTGGAGATCTAGTTCAATTTTTGGCTTGAGAACATTGAGTTCGATTGTTCTTGAATCTGCGAGTTTTCCCTGCTGATACACCTCCACCTCGACTTTTTGTGCGCCTGGTACTTGATATCCTATGCTAACAATTATGCTGTTAATGCCGGGTTTTAATAGGACTTCTTTCTGGGGTTGGTCTATGGCGTTGGAGGATATATAATTGGACATATTACTCAAATTTCCATATGCCAAAATTGTGAATCCTTTTAAACTTTCCCCTTTTTCATCTACAAACGCATTTTTCACGTTTATAGTTACATTTACATCCTCTGAGACATTGTTTTGAAGGTCGATTCTCAGAGCGTTCAACTCTCCTATCACGATTTCTTTGGGCGCATCTATATTTAAAATGCTGATGTCTGAAGGTATAAAATACCAGAATAGTACGCCGGATAGCAATAGTATCGCTATTATTGCCCCTGTTATCATCTTATTTTTCATTCTTCTCACCCCGCAGTTTATCAGCCAGAGCAATCTTATTGGTCAATCCATACTGCTTTTTAACCACCAATCCCCTCTTTTCAAGATCAGTTAGCATCCTTGAAACCTTGGCTTTTGAAAAATTCAGGGAAAGCACAAGCTCATTCTGAAGCATTTCGCCGTCGTGGTCTGCGATCTCTTTAACCAGCTTCTTCTCATCGCCTTCAAGTGCGGTTAAGACTGCATCGATTAACTGCGAATCATCTTTAACATGCTCCACAATAGCTTTTATATCAGTATTATGGACAGGGATTTCTGCCGGTTTTTCTTCGATTATCATGCTTTTAACCTCGCTTTTTCCTGATGCAAACAGGTTCGTGAGAATATACGAGAGCATCATGCCGCCGACTGCCGAGCCGATGACCAGGACGTATGCATCGTTCTTGGTATAGGTGTAAGGAAGTTCAAGGATTTTGAAAGATCCATCGTTTATCTGGATGATCGATGGCTTTGTAGCAAGCAGCATGCTTGTTACGATAACGCCTGCTATCATCAGCACAGCGCCTGCCAGTATCGTTGTTCCTGTTTTCCTTGAGATCATCAATCCTGCACCTTTGCCCAAGCTCTCAATTGTACCTCCTTTTAAATAAATTGATATATAATTCCTATCGCAAAGTATTTTCTTCCGAAGCATGGGCTGGCATTGAAACTATGAGAATCAGTATGGCAAATATGGATTTTATCGCATTCATACAATCACCTTCATCGCTGTACGATATTTTTTAAACCTACTGTCCTTCAAGCTCGTCACCATGCCAGCATAAACAAGAATATCAAGATGATACAATACCGTACCTCTACTGAGATTGGTTTCCTGTATTATTTTTTTAGCATATGTTTCCGGATTTTCCTTTATATACCTGAAAATTATGGCTCGGGACTCATTTTCAAGGACATTCCTGTCAAATAGCCATCTCATAGCTGCACCTCAAAAATCTGGCAAGGTCATTTGACAGACCTTGCCATCTTTATCATCTCTTCTTTGCCAAGAGAACTACTGGTCTGATTCTGCCCCTCATTCTTCCAACTCCTTATGCTCAGACTCAGGTTTCCAATCTTCCAGCCAAGGGACTTTATGCCGTTCTCCTGGGAATATCGACCTTCAATTCCATTTATATCTACGATTTCCCTTGTGTCTTCAGGTAATGCGGACGGTTCTATTTCCGGTTTAGTTTTTACAATTATTGTCTCTTTAATGGTTAACTGCTCATCTCCATTTATATAGGAGAACGATGCTATATCGACATCAGTCGCAACACCTGTGAACTTTTTTCCTTCCACGCTCTCGAAATTGTAGCCGGCAGGAATATACAATGGCTCAATAATCCTGAATGAGACATTAGACTGAGCATACTGGATTGCTCCTTTCTCAGAAAGCTCAATAGATCTGAATTGGGAATTTGTTTTGGAATCATTCTCTGGCTCGATAAATGAGGACGAGACTGTTGTGTTCTTTTCAGTTTCAGCAGATTTGAATGCATTGACCTTTGTCCTGGTATCGCCAAAGCCAAGTGCAAATGCTGCAAGAAGTATCCCTGCCACTGTTATGATGGATAATCCGATTAGTATTGATTTTCTCATTTTATCACCTCTATATTATATCGCATATTTTTTACACCCGTGTTTTTCTACAGATGAAACAACTGATACATTTTATGCAAGATTACATACGGAATGGTTGCATAAAAATGAAACCAGCGTCTCTAAATATCGATATAACTGACCACTTCAAATATTCTCTGTGACAGGCATCGACAGACTGCTGAGTTTATGCCTTAAAGGGAATAGTAAGAAGAAGCATGAAAGCGGGTATTCGAGAACAGGCTTTACAGGGCGCAACTGCTCTTCTTGCAGGTCTTGGAATAGGACTCCTTTTGAAGCAATTAGCTTCACTGATATTGCCTGAATCCTTTATTATGGATGCTGTGATTTACGCATTATTTATAGCCTCGGTTTTCCTGGTTTACAGATCGGCATCAGGATGCCCGAAATGGAGCGGGAAAAAAATGGAGCTATACCCCATGCTGGCTCTGTGCGTAATTATTGGCCTGGCAGCGGCATTTCTTGCACGAACTAATTACCAGTTTTTAGAAGGTGATTCCGGTGATTATATCAGATATGTTCTTGTGTTGACCACTCTGGGAGCAGTGATCGGCGCTCCACGAAAACGGAGTATGGCAATACTTGCCCTGGCAGGTTTCATAGGAGGTTGTGCTGGAACCTTTGTATATATTCAGGGAGTTGACTTCATCTTCTTTATAAAGGAACCGAAGAGAGAGGTTATAAATTACCTTCTTAATAACCTTGGAATGGGCATGGGTTCTTTTGTTATGAATACCATTCGATTGTCTTTAGCCGCTTTTGTGACCCTGATATTTTCACTTGCTGTTGGAATCGCAGGTTCATCGATTTATATTGCCATGAGTTTTGAGAAGACAGTTCAGGTAAAGAGCCAGTCAACGCATATTAATATCATGCGCAAGCTGGGCATAGGGATTGCGGTGTTCATGCTTTTCTCCTATGCCTACGTGCTTTTTACCAGCGGCGGGGAATATGCGATAACAGCAAGCGGTGTAAGTATAGATACTGATAATAAAACCGCAACTGTTTACGTTCCGGTGTTTACAGATAGCAAGGGAGCAGCTCTCGATGTATATGATGGATCTGAGATTTTTGGGAATGCGACCTATGAAATAATAGATACTGATTATGGAAAGGCGATGAAAGTAACAGCAACGGGAAATGTCCTGATTTTCACAAAGCACCCGGATGGCGCGAAAAGGGGCAACAGCGAGGTAAACAGGTACCTGAAGGATTTTTGGCTTGAGCATGAGCGATTTCAAACCTTTTGAGGAGGATGCTACAACGATCCCGCCTGTTAAAATTATGCCCAAAGCTGGCATCTGGGTATATTCTGACAGCGAAATCAAATCCCTTAGCCTGATGCTGGGCAGGGATAGCGGAGTGGGCATCAGCTATATGATGAGCTTCCCATATTATGATAGGTCAAATAATATGATGGTGCCGATGAATTTAACACGCGGGTGGCAGAGGATAGAACTGGAGACAACAATCAGACGGTATCGTAACTTCCTGTAGGAAAAATTTATTACTATAATCGATTATAATGTGTTATAGTGATTATTTATGGCAACTTCAATTCAGATAAGTGAAGATCTACACAAAGAGCTTGTAAAAAGGAAGTTCTTTGAAAAAGAGACTTATGAGGAAGTGATATGGGATCTTGTCGAGGATTCCCAGGAACTCAGTAAAGAGACAAAAACAGAAATAGCCCATGCCCGTGCCGAGATAGAAGCTGGCAATTTCCATACCTTAGCTGAAGTAAAGAAAGAGCTTAGACTATGATCTATGAAATTATTTTTTCAGATAAAGCTCTCAAACAGATTAAGAAACTGGAAAAAGAAGTCCAGGAAAGAATAATTGCCGTTTTAGAACGGATCAGAGTAAGACCTGAAGCTTATGTGATTAAACTTGTGGGAGATCCCGGTTATAAGCTGCGGGTGGGTGATTATAGGCTTATTATGGATATCGAAAACAACAAACTTAAAATATTGGTTTTAAAAGTTGGTCACAGGAAAAATATATATGATAGGTCTCTACATTCCTAACTTTTCCAATATCGGCAGAGCCTCCTTGTTCAGATAATGCTTCTTTTTTGCCCCATCTTTTTCAGCCTGTACAATAGCATATTTTTTAAGTATTGCAGTGTGCCATGTTATGGTGGAACCTGACAAACCAAGAGCTTTTGCTATATCTCCTCTCGTGGCGCCTTCGTTTTTAGATAAAAACTCAATAATATGGCGCTGTGCTGGCTCCTGTAAAGCTTTTGAACCTGGTTATCATATCAAAGTACTCAAGAACCCCCAGGTGATACAGGGCAGTTCCGCGATTAATTGCAGTCTTACGGATAATATTGCTGAATCGCACACCTGGATTCTTTTTGACGTATTCGAGAAGACGAAGGCGGATATCATTGCCAAGGGGATCGCCGTTCAGCCATTTATAGGACAGCAGGGTTCCAAACTGTCTTAGAATTGAGTACTCAAAAAAGGGCTGGAGCTGCAAGACCAGTATCCAGAGTGGAAGCTGCCAGAAATCGATATTGCTGGTAGGCGGCCCTGTATATGTAAGGTTTGCCGTCATTTCATCGCTGGCAGGTTGAACATTATAGGGAGTCCCCCCGCCGCTTTGAACCGGATGTACGCTTGAGTTGTACATGGCTGCAAGCAGCAAGAATATTGCAATAACCATGCTGAGCTTCATTTCTCACTACCACTTTCTTTCAAGATATTCGCTATCTTGATCCATAAGAGAAATATACTCAATCTTTTTCATATTTTACTTTACCTTTCATTACTTATTTATTTGAATACATATATATATATTTTTCTAACCTCCAAAAAGAGTGTATAGTCCCGAAAAGATTTCGCATCAAATTTTGCCCTGAACCATCTATTCAGCGCATGAAATTGACGGTAAAGAAAATCCGCTACATTATCAACTATAAGAAAAAAGGAGAATCATGTGAAACAAAAATGGACATGAAAATTTCAAAAAGACGAGTTGAACAGGTCTGGAAGTATTATTCAGAAACTGGTAAAGAACCCATCATTGGCAAAAACCTGGGCAGACTTGCATTGATGAAGGTGCTCCAGCTGAGGCATCTTTAGGAAGCAGAGTGCGCAGATAGCCAAAGCGTGAAGGGACGATAATGCGGAACCCCTCGCCCAAATTATCCTGTGATATCCACAGCCTCTGATCGTATCCACCGCCAGCCCTGTGTACTACAAGCACAGTCGGACCTTCTTCTCTTGAATTTGCATTACGTCATTCCGATCGGGTTAGATGAGAAGCATTGGCTTTCTAATATATTTTTCCCCTCGATGAATCCAATCAGCCTGCGGCAGGCAGGAATGACTAACGATAGAATTAACTCTATTTTCCTGGATTACAAATTAGATGAGATAACTGAGCCGACAATGCCCTTAGAAAATCAGATAACTCTCCAATGATCCTTTCAAGCAGCATGCGAAAACTTGGAACTGTTCTGCCCATATCAGCCTCCAAATTCATTTAATCTGGTCTGACCGAAGGGTATTATATTTCGTAATTCACTTGCCTCAAAGCTTATCCTGATAAGTTTTTCGCAGTGTTCAACATCTATGGTGTATCCTTTCTTTGTTAATCGCTCAATGCATTGCGCAAGATTACGGGACTTAATTCGATGGTTCATGACTTTTACCTCTGTTCATCTGACAATAATCTGGATGGATGGCCAAGAATAAAAGTGATGAGATAGCGGGGTGAAACTAATAGAAGTCTGAATAACAATCAAAACCCTTTTACAATAAAAAGTTAAAAGCATAGATTTGTATTATGAACGCAGTGAAGGTGATAAATAAACAAAAAAACTCTGGATATATAATGGCAGACGTTGGATTTGTAATGCTTTTAGCAAATGCATTTAGTTATATCTTTGAATATAAAATCTCCTGCATTTACTGTCCTGGGTCTGATTTTTGTATTAATCGTTTAAAGAGAGCTCGCAAATCGAAGTAGGAGAAAAAGGAAAAAATGAAATGATTCGTCAATCCACAGCCAGCGATTTTGAACAAATCTACGAGATAATCAACAATGGAGCACAGGCATACAAAGGATTAATACCTTCAGAATACTGGAAGGAGCCGTATATGTCAAGAGATGAACTGAGAGGGGAACTGGATGGCGGTATTTCGATGTGGGTTTATGAAGAAGATGGAGAATTGGTGGGGGTGATGGGAATTCAGCACAGAAAGAATGTAACGCTCATCAGACATGCTTATGTCTGCATTTCCAGACAGCATCAGGGTATCGGGGGAAAATTATTATCTCATCTACGGGAACTTACAGCAGACCCCATCCTGATAGCCACATGGTCAAATGCTCTCTGGGCTGTTCAGTTCTATGAAAAACATGGTTTTAGGCTTCTTTCAAGAGAAGAGGGGAATCTATTGCAGAGAAAATACTGGTCATCACCAGAAGTTAAGATTTACGCATCTGTGGTTCTTGCTGACGAGAAATGGTTTGATTTCCAAAAAAGAGAATCTAAAATATAATCAGTCCCCAAAAAGTATAAAATTGTACTGTTGGCATAGCTTTCTGTTATTTCCCCAATAACCTGTCAAGCAGACTCCTTTTATATTTGACCCCATTTATTATTATATCAGCTCCCTGGTTCTTTGAGATTTTGCCTACTTTACCTGCAATTATTTTCCCATTTAATGTATTACCAATACCCATTATCTCATCTGCGATTATTTCTCCTCCGTTCATGGAGCTTCCGGTTTCATCTCCTGCTTTATTAACCTTGATCTTTCCACCTTTCATGCATGTACCAAGCATTTTTCCCGCTATTTCTGTTTCTATAGTACCCTTTTCAAGTTCAAAACCGATATAATCCAGATCATTTCGCTGAAGGTGGAATGTATCAGGGTACATGCATTCAGCACATATCGATGTAAGGTAACCAACTACCATTTTCTCATACAAATCATCAGGTGTTGATCTTAAGATCAGGTCTTTGATCTCTTCGCATTCCTTTGGCGCAACCCTTTTAATTTCAACCTTACTGACATTTGCAATTTGTTTGATAATTTCCTTAAGTTCCATAAGCGGATCATTATGCTCCTGATTATAAATCACTTTTTCCTTATCATCTTCGGTCATCCTCATCCCGGACGCTCCCCAATATCCAGAGCGTTCATTATTGTGATCATTGCCCGGATTATTGTAAGATCTTCCACTTGATGACGTGATCTATTAGCTCCTTTTTTAAAATGATTTGATTATCTGAAAGGAGATCGCCTTCTTCTATTTCGATTAATAAAAATTAAAATCAGAGCCCTCCGAACCTCACAACTTCCTGTATAGGCCGCCTGGGACTCCTGAATTTATTCTGGGGATGCTGTGCATCGCTGTAGCCAAGCGCAATTCCAATTATGATGGAGAGGTCATCAGGGATTTCCAGCTCTTTTCGGATAATGTCAGGATAGGAAACTAGATTATAAGCAGGGATCGAGCCCAGTCCATACTGCTGGGCCTCCAGCATAATGCTCTGGGCCAGCATCCCGATATCAAATATTGACCATGGAGTGAGAGAATGGTCCATGCACAGGTATATGACAGCTGGCGCCCCGAAAAACCTATAGTTTGCCTCAAAGATCGTCTGCCTTGCAGCTTTATCATCTCGCTTTATACCAGCAGTTCTAAAGCGCTCCGCTCCGAGTTCTTCCATGCGTTTTTGCAGGGCTGGAGGCCATTGCAGCGGTCTTGGTAGATCCGATCTGCCCGGGACATCCTTATGGTAATTTTCTAAGTAGGCATTGCGCAGCCTGTCCAAAACATCCCCGCCGGCAACGAATATTTCCCATGGCTGTGTATTGCCCCATGAGGGTGCGCGGGTTGCAGCTTCCAGGATCCTGGTGATGTTTTCCTTATCGACTTGATCGGGTTTAAAAGCCCGGGTGCTATAACGGGAATTTAGGGCATCTGTAACATCCATAAAATTTACCTCTTTTACCGGCAGGAAAGCCGGAGAATTTCTGTAATGACAATTATTGAATAATTCTCATATTGTCCTTTCGCTTAAAAGTTTCGCTCTTCCCGGCTGTCCGTCAGAGTGTATAATATAAGTTATCAATCATTCAAGGTTGTACATATCTTCCCTGGTGAGAGCCTTCTCACCTGTTGTATTGATATTTCCTACTTGTACTGCCCGATTGAATTGAAAATGCAAGTTCAATAGAGATTTAGTGGGGTGCAAATTCCTTAGAGTACTTAGAAATCATTGCGATACCCTTATTACCCACACTACATGTATATCTCACTTACATTGAATATCATTTTTATTCGATAGTGAGGATGTCGAGAATGAGAATATGCAAAATCTAAAGATGAGACAATGCTATTTAGAAAAATGAATAAAGTGGAATCTGGCCTCTCTATACTGGGCTTCGGATGCATGCGCCTGCCAGTAACAAAAGACGGAAATATCGATGAAAACCAGGCTACCGATATGCTCAGGTATGCCATAGATCATGGCGTGAACTACGTTGACACCGCCTATCCATACCATAATGGGGAGAGCGAACCTTTCGTTGGTCGAGCACTGCAGGGAGAATATCGCAAGAGGGTGAACCTGGCTACCAAGCTTCCCAGCTGGCTGATCAAATCACGTGCTGATATGGATTGTTATCTTGATGAGCAGCTCAAGCGGTTACAGACAGATCATATCGATTTTTACCTGGTCCACGGACTCATGAAACCATTCTGGGAAAATCTCAGTACATTGGGTGTTACCGACTTCCTGGATAGTGCCATTGCTGATGGAAGAATTAAGTATGCAGGTTTCTCATTTCACGACGAACTGGCATTATTTAAGGAGATTGTAGATGCATATGATTGGACGTTCTGCCAGATCCAATACAATTTCATGGATGAGCAGCATCAAGCTGGGACAGAGGGACTCAGGTATGCAGCTGACCATGGACTTGGAATTGTGATCATGGAGCCTTTGCGCGGCGGTATGCTCACCAGGGACATTCCTTCCATAAACAACATTTGGAAAAAGGCTCCTGTCCGGAGAAGCCTTCCAGAATGGGCCCTGCGGTGGGTATGGAATCATCCTGAAGTGACAGTTGTTTTATCCGGCATGTCTTCCTTCGAACAGGTTAAGCAAAACGTCGGATATGCAAAGAGTGGTCTTCCTAACTCGCTTTCTCAAGAAGAACTTAGCCTGTTTAAAGAGGTGGAAGTTGAGTATAATAAGCGCATCAAGATTCCATGCACAGGATGCAGATACTGTATGCCGTGTCCATCCAACGTTAGCATCCCTGAGTGCTTTGAGATGTACAATCAAGGCTGCATGTTCGAAGCGCCTGACGCTGCCAGCCTCCAATACGATTTTGCATTGAGTGGTTTTCTAACCGGAAGCCCTGGATTCGCATCCCAATGCCAGGAATGCGGGGAATGCGAGGAGAAGTGTCCACAGGGCATACCGATTCGAGAATACCTCAAGAAGGTCGCAGCCTACTTCGGAAAGTGATTACTTCGCAAAGACTCACATTGGAGTGCTCTGCGCTCCTCAAGGTTCAGGCTTCGAGGAGGGCTGGTCAGCGAGTAACTAAGCCACCCCCAGGGCAACATAGGCATTGGAGTATAGATGAACAATTTTCATGCACCTGTTCAATGTGTCAATTGCAATATCCAGGTCATGGAACTCGCTGTAGACCATCCCCAGATTGTAAAGCACATTAGGGTCTTTAGGCGATCGGAACGCCAGATCCTCCAGAATGAATCTTGCCTCCTCAAATTTGCCATCAGTGAGAAGGTGCATTGACCTCTGGAATTCAGCATCTAAATATTCATCTTTTTCCAGGGGGCTACACTCGATAGTTATGATGTCATTCTGTATGCACTATGATTTTCTCCATAGAAACCCCTAATCCCGGTAACACCGCGCTCAGCCTCAGTTATGACCCGCGCCTGGCTGCACGATTAAGGCACGTTGGGATAGAAAATATTCTTACCTCAATAGGGGTCATTGCATCCTGTACAGGCTTCGTACAATGTACGGGGGAGGGGGTGACACCTCTGGCAAGGAAACAGTCTGAAATAATGATTTATCTAAGGTTCAATCCAAAATTTCTTCTGGCTTTGCTCCTCGCATCTTCGGTCTTATGTTCTTTATGATTTTTTCATCTCTGGTAACAAAAATCTCACATCCGGCAGTTTGGGCAATTGCAAAAGCTATCGAATCATAAGGATCTAATTCATATTCCATCTGGTATTCCAGCGCTTTGATCATAACCCATGAGTCCGGTGCATTAATACTGACATTCAATCTCTTGATATCTTCTATGGCTTCGTTATAATCCTTCCCCCTTACTCTGAAAACATGGACTATTTCCATTATTGTGGTAATTGAGGTTATTGCCTCAAACTCTTTTATTTCGATTTTTTCGAGTAAATCTCTGGAACTTCTCCATAGTTCTTTTCCGCTCTTTAGGTCTATCTCCTCATTCCAGACATTAAAAAAAATATTCGTATCAATGTAAATTTTAGTCATATTGACTTTCACGAACTTTCTTTAAAAAATCCACGCTGCTTGTGCCTTCAGGGATGATTCCTTTGAATTTTCCAACCATTTGCCTGGCTACATTCACTCCAATTTCTGGTTTCAATTTCTTCAAGAATCCCATGAGATTATATGCTTCTTGTATGTCAACAACCATTTAATTCACTTAACTAGATTATTTCATTTATAATAGATAAAGCAGTCTGTTGTAAAAGTAGTACTCAACTTGAAATATTTCAGTTATTATCATAGATCCGGGATTCTGTCAAATATTCTGCAAATATAGGTTAACGTAAAAGAAATTCCCGCCCTATTCTATTACACCGGGGATTCCATGATTTATAGGAAACACCGCGCCCAGCCTCAGTCATGACCCGCGCCTGGCTGCTCCGATTAAGGCGCCCACACACCGAGTCCCGCTCAATCTTAGAATTCGCCTCATCAACAGTCTTCGGTTGGTTTCCAAGTTGAGAGAATATCTTATACGGTCTGCATTTACCGAGATTCCTTTCTTATCGCTCCTCACAAATCGCATATTAGCCATGTTGTTTTTGATAGCTCTTGGGAAGCATCAGAAGCTTTCGAATTAGACAGAACTAAAGAGGTCATTTCTTGGGCAAAAAACGATCATCTTGGCTTTGTGATAAATTATGTTTATAGAGGAATAATTCATAAATATTATCCAGATTTCTTAATAAAATTGAATAATGAAAAAACATTAATTCTTGAAGTCAAAGGAAAAGACGACCAACAAAATAAAACTAAGAGGGAATTTCTTAATGAGTGGATAAATGCTGTAAATTCTGATGGTAGATTTGGTAAATGGTGTTGGAGTGTTTCTTTCAGAACATCCGACGTAAAAGATATACTTAATAAACATTCGAAAGAATAAATACCACTTGGGTCTCATCCTCTTCTTTTGCCTAAAATCCGCCAGCTCTCCTCAATCAAACACACCCAGCCCCCCCCACCTGATCTTCGCAGGCGCAGGCACTGGCAAGACCACGTCCATCACCGCGAGAGCGCGCACATGGTCGAAACGGAAGGCATCGACCCCTCCCAGATCCTCGCGCTCACCTTCTCTAAAGAAGCCGCAAGGAACATGCACGAAAAAGCAAAGAACCTCGAATACAAAACTTTATAAATTCAAAAATGAATAAATTGATTCAAGAATGAATAGATAATCATGAAATTCAATAATATCCTGGATGAAATGTTTGGCAATAAGACAAAAGTAAGACTGCTCAGGGCATTCTTCACATATCCTGAAAAAGGATTCACAGAAAGTGAACTTGAGAGGATAGCGGGAATACCGCAGGCAAGCGTCCACAGGAACATAAAATCTCTCATGGACAATGGATTGCTCGACAGAAAGCGAATAGGTAAAGCAAATCTATTTTCACTGAACAAAGAACATATTCTTTATCAGCTCCTGAACAGCAATTTTGTGGCTGAGAGAAATGTTCTCGTGGAACTTAAAAATATGATTGAAGGATCAGTCAAAAGCTTGCCTCAAATAGAGCTTGCGGTTCTTTTTGGCAGCATCGTAAAAGGCATGGAAAGAGCAGACAGCGATGTAGATATCTTTATAGTCTGCAAAGGTGAAAAGTCAAAATTAGAGGATAAATTGACATATCTAGCAAATATTTCTCAAAATAAATTTGGCAATCCTGTATCACTGATGATAAAGAACAAGGAAGAACTTCAAGACTTGAAAACCAGATCAATTTTCAGGGAAATAAAAAACGGTGAAATCATCTTCAAGCGAGAAGGATTTGAATGGTAAGAGGTATAGCTACCAAACCTGCAAGGATAGGTTCTGACAAAATATATCTCACCAAAGCCAGAGATTTCCTGAAAGGCACTTTAATGGAGGCAGAAAAAGAGAATTGGAACTCGGCAGCTGTCCTCTCAATCCATGCCGTCATTAGTGCAACCGATGCGATATGTGCGAAATTTCTACAGTTACGCCATGGTGGAGTAGATCATATGCAGGCAATAGAACTTCTGGCCAGTCTCCCTTTTGAACGATCTGAAATCGACTCAAAGCTGAAACAAGCACGAAGGATAATTTCATTGAAGAATGCCGCTGAATATGAAGACAGGCTGATCAAACAAAGTGAAGCACAAGAAATGTTAAAAGATGCCCGGCGACTTGTTGAATGGGTCGAAAATAAGCTTGGGAAATAAAACAGACCCATCCCCCTCACCTGATCTTCGCAGGCGCAGGCACTGGCAAGACCACGATCATCACTGCCAAGATCGCGTACATGGTCGAAACGGAAGGCATCGACCCCTCCCAGATCCTTGCGCCAACCTTCTCCAAAGAGACTGCAAGTAACATGCGCGAAAAAGTCGAGAGACTCCTTCAGGGAAAGGAAGTAATCGTAAAGACTTTCCACTCATTCTGCGTTGTGCTTATCAATGAGCGTTTCCAGAACTTTATTCGGAAGATTTTTGTTGACAATGCCATTACAAACTTATTTGCAGGTATAAGACGTAAGGAATCTATTGATCATATTAAAAACACTGATTAATGGAGCATCAGATTTTTGTGTTAAGGTGGAGAATGGAAAGTATATCGAAAAAATGCTTGGGTGTGAATGAAAAATGAGTTCTAAGATTCCCGAAATCATTGACAAAATAAAAAAAGGCACTCCTGCAAAGAACTTTGAAGACCTTCACTTAGACGTCAAAAGGTATCCTGAAAGCTCCCGGGAAGAAAACCAAAAAAAGAAGCTTGCAAGCCTTTTAAAAGAATACTCGGTAGCATTTGCGAACTCCGAGGGCGGTGCCCTTCTGTTAGGGATTGAGGATGACATAGCGGGCGCTAAAGCCATAACTGGCTGTAAGAACTATGACATTGAAGAAATGAGAAAAATGGTTTTTGAAGAATTAATAGTGCTGCATCATTTAAGCCGGAATGACAAAATCTCAACAAATGAAGGTTCGATTATACTTCAGAGAACTCAAAGAGAAACCTCTGAATTCTTGAACTCAATGGAAGGTTTTTTTATAGAACGTATTGGTTCAGGAAGGGGGACGTATTATCAGCTTAATAATGAAACATTGTCCTCCATAGGGGAAAAAGAAAAATATACAAGAATAAAGGGGCTTTCAGAGGAGCAAAAACTTCAGCTTCTAAAAATCATCTTAAAACTAATGAGCGAATTACAAATGAAGAGGGTAATCTGTGGTGTTAATAGATATCAGGCTGCAAGGCTCCTTAAGAAACTCGTGCTCGAAGGGCTACTCATACCGCAAGGAACAGGACGAAGCGCACATTATGATATTAATCGCTCATTTAAATGAGCGCGCACGTTTAATTGAGACAATTCACAATTACACAATTATCAATATAAAAAGTAAATGAATGTAAAAAGGTGTTCCTATTAAATTAGACTCCCCCCTCTCACCACCAACCCCCCGCCAGCTTGAAGCCATAAAACGCACCCAATGTCCCCAGCTGATCCTTGCAGGCGCAGGCACCGGCAAGACGACGACCATCACTGCTAAGATCGCATACATGGTCGAAAAAGAAAACATCGATCCCTCCCAGATCCTCGCGCTCACCTTCTCCAAAGAAGCCGCAAGGAACATGCGCGAAAAAGTCGAGAAACTCCTTCAGGGAAAGGAAGTGATCGTTAAGACTTTCCACTCATTCTGCGCCGAGCTTATCAAAGATCATGCTGACAGATGCAGAGTTCCCGGCGACTTCAAGATATTCGAGGAAATGGATTCAGCCATTTTCATATTCCGGGAACTCAAAGTCGATGCAAGGACCGCCAGCCTGTACGCGAACACGATTGGAAAAGCCAAAGACCTGAATATCTCAATAGATAAATTCAAAGAATTTCTGAAAACACTTAACAAACAGGTTCAGGATATCGAAAAAGATGAAAACACATGGCAGGAACTGTATCGCGAATCTAAATTCAAACTCAATACCTTTCATCTTCAGGATTTCAAAGACAAAGAAGATAAGAAGGCAAAACAGGCAGATAAGAAGAGATACTCTGAATTCATAGACCTCTATGAAGAATGCCAGAAATATTCAAACTTCATATCAGCCTGGGAGAAATACGAAGAAAAGAAGACAGGAATAGGCGCCCTGGATTACGGCGACCTCAATAAGATCGCCCTCTGGTATCTCGATGTGTACGGCACTCAAGTATTAAACGACACATTCCGCTACATAATCATTGATGAATTCCAGGATACGAATTACGTTCAGTTCGAGCTTATCAAAAAGCTCACATCAGCGAATAAGAACATAACAGTAGTGGCAGATCCTAACCAGACCATATATGCATTCCGTGGCGCGTACCCCAATAATATCGAGGAGTTCAAAAAGCAATTCTCTCTTCCAGATAAAGACATCGTGTCACTGGATGTTAGTTTCAGGTCAACCAATAAGATCCTCAGAGTTGCCCATACCCTGATCGAAAAGAATTATGGAGCGGAGAAAAGGCAAGAATGTCTCCTCCTCAAAAATCACAAAGATACTGAAGGAGAGAACGTCAGTATCATCGAAACAGAGGATGATAACGAAGAAGCAAGAGCCATAGTCGAGAAGATCGAGAAATATCTGGCACATGATACCCCTCCCGAAGATATCGCTGTATTATACAGGACTCATGCCCAGGGGCGAAAGGTAAGACAGGCTCTTGAAAACAGGGGTCTTCCTTTCCGGGTCAAAGACGATACCGATTTCATGAAACAGCCTGAAATAAAGTCTGCGCTGGCTTATCTATATATCATCAATAATATCTCCCATCCTACAGCCCGCGGGACAGAAGCGTGGTGGAGGATATTCCATTACAATAATGCCCTGAGCCAGGAGGATTCCATAAGGATAGGAGAATACCTCAAGAAAAAACGGGTCTCGTTCCCTGAAGCCATCTATCATCACATTGGAGAACTCGGACTTTCAAAGAGCGGACTTGAGACAATAAACAATGTAAAAAAGAGAATCGATTTACTGTGCGGAAAGAAGAATCTTGATGTATCAGACCTGATCCTTGAGTTATATGATCAATCCGGACTTTCAAGGCAATTCGCCCATATTGACACAAAGCGCAGTAGGGAAGCACTTTTGAATCTCAGACAGCTTCATGAATTAGCCAGTAATTTCGAAGAGTTCCACGGAAAAGACCTGAGTTTGTTCATTGATTATCTTGAGATCCTTGACGAGATGGATGGAAACCCGTCACCTGCAAGAATAGCGGATGAGGATGCAATAAATCTCATGACAATACATTCAGCAAAAGGGCTGGAGTTCAAGTTAGTATTTGTCACAAACCTTGCAAAAGATAAGTTTCCTCTCTACCGGGGAGGCGCAGAGCCACTTATTCCGCCTGAATTGATGGAACAGTACAGGGACATATTTAACGACGAATCCATCAAAGATACTGAAAAAGCTGTCAGGGAGCGGAAAAAAGAGATCAAAAAGGAAGAAGAAAGGCGGCTTGCGTATGTGGCACTTACGAGGGCAAAAGAACATCTTTTCCTGACACTGGCAATAAAATACGCTGATGATGAACGAGAGCCGTCTGAGTTCCTTACAGATATCGGATATGACAACTGGAGAGCTGGCGGGAATATCATAGTTGGAGATCTCAGTTATTTCAGGGATACTGATACAAAAGTCAGGGAAATGGTAAAGGACAGTGCGCTTGAGCGGGAAAAGGCTGTGCGAAAAAGGCTACTCATCGAGTCTATTGATTCTGGCGATTTTAATGAAATCATGAAAAATACGCTGCTGTATCAGGCTTTGAAGGTGGGGAAGGCGCCGGATTTCAAGGAACTTTTCGATTCCAACTGGTCAAAAATAAATCCTGCAGAGGACGCTGAGAATATTCTGGGCAAAATCAAAGAGAATAATAACGGATTGAAATTCAATCCTGCAATCATGACTTTCAGTTATTCCTCAATAAGTACTTATGAGAACTGTCCCAGGCAGTATGAACTCAAGGAACTTCTCAGGATGCCAACACGCGATTCCGAGGATTCTACCGGAGCCATGAACAGGGGAACTTTTGTTCATAGGGTGCTTGAGATAGCGGTGAGTGAGAAAATAACCACAAAGGAAAGGCTGTATGAGATCAGGGACACGGTCGCAAAAGAACCGGATTTCAGGGGTGTTGATGTTGAAGCTGCAACTGGAGCGCTTGATGTATTCTGGGAGCGGAACAAGAATAGAATTGCGAATAACCTGATGGTTGAGCAAAGATTCGCTGTACCGCTTGGAGGATTTACTTTCAAGGGATTCATTGATCGAGTGGATCTGATGACTGGCACCAAGAGTGAAGTCGAGATCATCGATTACAAGACCGGGAAATCTGAACCCGGACCCGATGCACGCTCAAAACAACTATTGCTTTATGCCAGGGGTATTGAGCATGTTTATCCTCAATATAAAGTTAAAAGACTCACACTCGAACAGCTTGGTCTTCCCAATCCCAGGACATTTGAGCTTATCGATGGGAAGTTTGAGAGCGCGGGTGGTTCTCGGATGGAGGGGCTTGAAGATAGTGCGATCGAGGATATGATCCAGATCGCGACGAAGATTTCGTATGATTATGAACATGGATTTGAGAGGACGAAGGATGAGAAGGGTTGCGGGGAGTGTGAGTATGGGTTGTATTGCGGGAGTGAAATAGAATTAAAATCATTATGACATCTTTAATGCGCAATCCGGTTTTTTATGGGTCTCTTGGCTTGATCCTTGTCGCTCTCCCATGCCTGTATTATTTTTTCATGGGAGTTTCAGGAACAATGGTCACCGAGACAGAATATGCGAATGGTAATAGATCTACGGTGGTTGAAACTGTTCGGCAGGGGGCTTTCAATCCCTTTCTTTTGATTTTCATCATTGGAGCTGGTGTAGCTGCATATGGTTGTTATCGAAACACCCAAATGGCATGGATAGGAAGCATTTTCGTTCTTGTTTACTCCATCCTTGCGGTCTTTAGCATTGGATTACTATTATTACCTGGCGCTTTGCTCCTTATTATAGGATCTGCATTAAAGACCATGAAAAAAAATGCATAGAACTTGGCTCCCAAATCTGACTTTCCAGGAAAAATATAAGACCTCGTATATTGTAGATTTGATAAGGAAGATCATGAATTTCTTTAATTCCGCTTACAAGGGTATTCCGCCATGGGATATTGGGCGTCCCCAGAGGGAAATCATCCGACTGGAAGAAGAAGGAGAAATAAGCGGAAGAGTGCTTGATGTTGGATGTGGAACAGGAGAGAACGCATTATATCTTGCCAGTCTGGATTTTGAAATGTGGGGTATCGATGCAGCGCCAGCTGCTATCAATAAAGCAATAGAGAAGGCCAGGGAACGCGCAATATCAGTAAACTTTCTGGTTTCTGATGCACTTGAACTTCCATCACTTCGGACTAAGTTCGATACTGTAATCGACTGCGGCCTATTTCATGTGTTATCTGATGAGGAACGCCCAATTTTTGCTGCAAGTTTATTTTCTGCGCTCTTTCCTGGAGGTAAATATTTTATGCTCTGTTTCAGTGAGCATGAGCCTGGGTCGTATGGACCAAGAAGAGTAACTCAGGCTGAGATAAGGGCTACTTTCGATAAAGGATGGAAAATCAATTATATCAGGGAAGCGGAATTTGAAACAGCGTTTGGTCCGCATAATGTGAAGGCCTGGCTGTCCTCAATAACTCGTCTGTAGTCACCGCCTGATTGTTTTCACATCCCTTATCTAAAGATTACCTATCCTTTTCTAATCGATGAGATCAATTTGACCATCAGACCTCCAGCATAAGCCCCAGCACTCGCAGGCAAAATTGGAATAGAATACAACAATAGCCACACTATACTTGCAGGAATTCCATCCTTAAATCCTGTGCCTGCGATAACGAAAAATGTTCGGACTATCCAGGGAAGTGTTAGCCAGAAACCTCCCTTCCAAGAAAGCCCTGAGATAAAAAATCCAAAGAAAAGACCTGAGAAAAAATAAAGTATGCTGGTATAACTGCTCCCCCTCAAAAGGGATAAGCTGAATTTTGAAGTTCGTATTAAAGGTGAAACAGAGCCAATGAGAACTTTTTCTTCAAACTCGGTAAAAGGCGGGACACCTATCTTTTTTCTCCTGTCGGGGTCGCTTAAATTCGAATGATTATCAATTTTATAGGTATGCAGCTCAACATAGATTCCTGGTCTATATTCCTGAATGAGTTCCAGGAGTTTCTTGCCATTTGTGGAATCATAATAGGCTTCATTGAGAGTGCTAATATAGGGACAATCTCTGGAAAGACTTACCACGACAAGCCTGCCGCTTATGATCTTGATATCTTTGATCATCATTTCAAAAATAGGTCTGGTTATCGCTTCTTCATCACCATGAATACCTGCCACGAAAAGTCTGGTGGGATTTGAGCTACCTAATACTTTGAAAAACATTTCATCTCTCACTTTAGTATCCACTTATCAAGACTTTAAATTATTCACGCTGCCACTCTTGAATTACTTTTTTGATAAGTACCGGTTCAATCTGAAAGAGAGTTTTCCTGAAGAAGATCGTTACAAATATAGGGCAAGAAACTTAATTTTACGCCATAAGAGGTTAAGATGAATTACGAAGAACTTGATTTTGACAGGGCGATCGAAGATGCAAATAAGATAATACTTCGTTATTTTTTCTGGTCCAATGTTTACATTTCCTTTAGAGTTCCACTGCTCTCTTTTTTTGTAATTGAGTCTCTGGCATACCCAACACAGGCTGCAAGAATGGTTTCTACTTCCCCCGATGCATCCATTCCCGCTGCGCCTTCATGACCACCGCCTGTACCATTGAACCTGGCGCTAATATCTTCCATCAATTTTGCAAGGTTTATGCCTGCATTCTGTATTTCCCTTCTTGCCCTGCCGCTCACTTTTACAACATCATCTCTTTTTGCGCCAACAAAAGCAACGTCTGCGCCTATTGAGACCAGGCTTGAGGCTGCTGCCCCTCCGAAAGAATTCACATGCGATGAAACGATTATCCAGTCATCCACACGTTCTATGATCGAGCGCTGGGCTGCTTTTAAGAAAGCAATTCTCATTGAGACATCCTGGGGAACGGAAGAGAGAAGATCAATAACTTCGTTGTATTCTATACCGCTTATATCCATAAGTTCAGCTACAGCTTTGAATGAATCCGAGGATGCATGCCTGAAGTTGCCTGTATCGGTGATGATACCTGATAACAGGGCAAAAGCAGTTCTTCTCATTATGGGCGCGCCCATTTTTTTTAAGATTTCAAGAACTATCTCTGCGGTTGAACTTTTATTGCGATGAAGGAAAAAAGCTGAATTCTCTGAAAGTGATGAGGTCGCATGATGGTCAATAACAGCATAAGATTTTAATGGAAACCCATTCAGCTGGGCAGGTGTGGATGTATCCACAACCACCACAAAGTCATAATCCCCTTTTGGCGAAAGTACATATTCTATATTCAACTGGCCGGCGATCTGGGATGCAACCCTGTCGCATCCATCAACAACCCCAATGGTGCCCCCGATTGCTTCTTTTAACGCAAATGCGCTTCCCAGGGCATCAGGATCCGCATTCCTGTGACATAAATAAAGAATGTTGTTGTAATCCAGCAGTTGATTATAGAATTCAGATTCGTCTAACTCCATAATTACTTGGCGACCGGAGTCCCGATCGCCTGTTTGAGCTGCTCCTGTAATTGCTGGAATCTTTTCTGGATGCGTTCCTCCTGCCGTGCAATTGTCTGTGCACGCAGGCCTAGCGTATCTTTTTTCTCAACGAGGGTATTTTTAGTTTTTTCACGTTCGGTTTTAATTAGCAAATCTCCAATAGCCCTGTAGACTACAGCGCTATCATCAAGTTTTTCAATTTCTGCCAAAGCCAGTTCCGTTTCTTTTAAATTGATCTCGATCTGGTTCTTCTGGGCTGCCAGAGCTTGAGCCTGCTGCTGTATCTGCTGCAACTGCGCAAGCTGGTTTTGAATTTGTGGGGGTAATTCTGAACTCATTTAATTCTCCTGTAAATCTGATGTAGTATTGTACATCTTTAATTTATAACTTGTGTATTGGATGTTAATGAACACATCTCGTATGTGATTTTAATCAGCCTGAGCCATCCGTTCAAGGCAGCCCTCATCGAAACTATGTCATTTGCCTCAACTTTTAAAAAAAGTGTATCACCCTTTGGCATAAGTGATGTTTTTGTGCGCTGGTAATCCTGGTCAAGTTCCGGGAGTAATGCTTCATAGATTATACGGGCATCCTTCCCGGCATTGAATTCAAACTCTGCGAGGACTTGCATAGAATGTGATAAGTGTCTTGATGTTATTTAAATTGTGCATCAATTTATGAAAGGGTCTCAGGGATTTTTCCAAGAGCTTCATCGATATCTTTTGCCAATTCAAAAGGGATCCCCACAACAACCTCATCATCTCCATATTTGCTATGCTTCCTTGAACCTTTGCATCCGAGAGAGAAACTTAATTTTCCCATCAATGGATATACGCTGCAATCGCTGCAAATTGATGCTATACCTCCTGTCTTGATCTCAACAGGTTTACCCTCAAGATATCCATGAGCCTGGATTATCCTCATCGCCTTTACGGGTGTAAGGTAAAGTAGCAGGACATCAAATTTCTCTCCCGTAAAAGGTGTTATTCTTATTGACCGCCCCTTAATTTCAAACCTCTTTAACGAAGAAACAGCATTTGATGTTGCCTTATGGTTCTTGTACCTGCCAGTACTGTTATAATATTCCTCGGGACTGTTTTCTGTATTGCAGAAAACATATTCACAAACCCTGCATCCCTGACTCGTGATCATAAAAGATTCACCAAACCTTGCTTTATATATCAATTCACAATATAGAAGTGGACTTTGCGTGCCCTTTTCATTGGAAATAAGAATACTTACAGGATTTCCTTTTTCCATCAATTGCAAGATATTATTTAGCATGATTATGGTAAATATATATAACTCTATACTCAATACCTTCTTTTATATATATCAATACCGATTAAGAAATAATGAAGTTTGGCGAGATAGTCTTCATATTCAGGTTATTAACATTAATTATTATACTCCGGATTATCGATTATGAACAGCTGGTCATAATTCTTCGGTCAATAGACACAAACCTGGTAATTCTTGCGATTTTGCTGGAACTGTGCGGTTTCCTGATATGGTCCTTAAAATGGAAATTCCTGGTTGACAGGCTTGAGAAGGTAAAATTTTCAATCCTTTTCCTGGGGCTTATGGGAGGAAATGTCCTCAATACCAATGTACTGCGCGCAAGGATATTTGGCGGTTTTGGAAGAGCGAAATTCCTTAAAAATGTAACTAAGGATCATAGTCATGCAAACTGGTATGCCACTGTGGTCATGGACCAGACAACAAACAGCTTCGTGTTTTCGATTCCCTTGATCTTTTCTTTACTTTTTGTATTCCTGTTCATTGACATACCTTTGGGGCTATCAATTTTATTAGAAGTAATAGCACTTATAATGTTCCTGCTGGCATCTTTTGCATATCTTTCCAAATATAAGATTAATAGGCCTGCCATAGTTTCGTTCTTCTATTTGATCCTTAAGCGAACATATGATTTTTCGCTATTCAAATTTATCAGAAACAGGTTTGAGTCATATCAAATATTTGAAGAACTTGTAATAACAGGTATTGCTGAATTCGAAAAAACCTACAAACTGATCATGAAAAGCAGAAAAATCCTTTCCATAGATATTGGTCTTTCTGCTGTCATGTTTGCATTGATTTACTTAAAAACCTTCATGATCTTTCAAAGTGTGGGATATGATATTACAATTGCAGATATCATAATTTCCCTTTCCCTGATACTCTGGTTTAGCTCTATTCTTCCAATTCCTGGAGGTTTGGGGATAAAAGAATTGATCATGATAGGTATCTATTCCATGGTTGGAATACCAATAACCACTGCCGTCATCGTTTCCCTGATAGACAGGGTGATCTATTTATTTTTTGTCATTGTTATCGCATATGCAGCCATTTTTATAATGCGATTATATAACATAGGTGAAAGCAAAGGATGATATGGATATAGATAATTTGCACAAAAAAGGAAAGTGAAAATTTGCATCGTGAAGACCTTATCCGGGAAGTAATAAGGAAAGCAATACACCTGACATCTATCATAATAGTCCTGACCTATTATTTTTTCGGGAAGGAAGCGGTACTTCTATTGCTCACGGTTTATTTGATAGTGGTGCTTGGGCTTGAGTATTTCAGGATAGAATGGGGTGAAAAAATACCCGTAGTTCATAGCCTTTACAGGATAAAAGAAGCCGACAGGCTTGGAGGACATGTATTTTTCACAATTGGAAGCATAATCGCAATTTCAGTTTTTTCTAAAGAAATTGCATCCGCTGCCATCCTTATGACCACATTCGGGGATACATCGGCAGCTATTTTCGGGAAGGCCTTCGGGCGGACGTGGATAAAAGGGTTGAACAACAGGGCATATGAAGGCTGCGCTGCAGAGTTGATCGTGGATATAATTATTGGGTTGTTTTTCCTGCCAAACCTGATACTGGTTCTGGTGATGGCAGCTACGGCAACGATCGTTGAGACGGTTACCGATAAGCTGGATGATAATCTCCTGATACCCGTTTTTTCAGGATTTAACGGGCAGCTTGCAGTTCTTATATTGACATATCTTAATTATCTTAGTTAGATTCAGTTTTATTTATCAGTTTTAATAGATTTTTTGCTCAAAATCGCTATATCAATGCAAAAGATATACATTCAAGTTAGTTGTATAGGAAAAAAATCAGGAGAATATAATATGAATCTTGAAAATAATTTATTGATGATACCAGGTCCTGTGCCCGTTGCGCCAAGGATATTGCGATCCATGTCCAGACCTATAATCGGCCATCGAGGAAAGGAATTCGGGGATATGTACAGCGAATGCCAAACGACGCTAAAGGAGCTTTTCGGTACCAAAAACGATGTGTATATAATCACCGGGTCGGGAAGCTGCGCGATGGAGACTGCGGTTAGTAATGTTATTGGGGAAAAAGATACTCTTATAACTATTGAGAACGGGAAATTCGGGGAACGCTTCAGGGAGATCGGGGAACGCTATGGTCAAGTAAAGGCGGTAAAATTTGACTGGTCCAAAGGTGAATCCATTGAACTTGAGAGGGTTGAAAGCGCATTGGCAGAAGGAGCAAAAGCAATAACTCTGGTTCATAATGATACATCCGTTGGCATAAAGAATCCTGCAAAAGAGATAGGGGACCTTGCAAAAAAATATGGCGCCATATTTATCATGGACGGAGTGACAACGATAGGCGGCGATGAAGTTCTTATTGATAAATGGGGTGTTGATATTGCTGTCGTTGGCTCCCAGAAGTGCATAGGCGCACCACCGGGATTATCCGCAATATCTGTGAGTAAAAAAACATGGGAATCCATTGTTGATAAACCCCCTTATTATATGGATCTTAAAGCATATAAGAAATCAGCAAATAAAGATACAGCCCAGACACCTTATACTCCTGCTGTCTCGCTGTTTTTTGCATTTCAAGAAGCGCTTCGCATCGTAAAGGAAGAAGGACTCGAAGCTCGTATCAAAAGGCATGCAAAATTTGCAGAAGCGCTCCGTGCAGCCGCATGCGCCATGAATATCGAATTGTTCCCACAGTTGAACAAATACAGTAAATACTCAAATACCGTAACAGCAATGAAAATCCCCACAGGTATCGATGATAAGAAATTGCGAAATGGGATAAAGGAGATTGGGATCCAGGTTTCAGGCGGGCAGGGCACTCTTGAAGGCAAGATATTCAGGATAGGAAGCATGGGCAATATTAGCAAGCTGGATATTTTAAGCACGATCCAGGCAGTGGAAATTGTCCTTCACAGGAATGATGTGGTTAAGAAAATGGGACCGGGAGTAGAGGCTGCCAGTAACATATTGAAATAAAATTCAAAAAAATAAAAAATAAATTTTAATAAAAAATTAATAAATCTACTGATTCGGTTTTAATTCAGTAGATTTTATATCTTGCAGCAACTGTGAGATCAGCTTTTTGGCATTTTGCAGATGAGCTGTGCCGCTCCCTGCCAGCTGGGTGAAGTTATCCTGTATGAAAACCTCGTTTTCCTGTATCAAATAAATGTAATAAACAAGTATTCCCCAGTAAATGACAGATCCAATAAAAATTGTGGTTGAAATTCCAAGCAACTGATAATAGACCATAGCGGTCGTCATCCCGCGGGGTTGTAAAATATTAATGGCGGTTATGAAGTTATAAAATATTATCAAACCAATAATTATTGGAATTATTCCTATTATTAACAAGTTATTTTTACTCAGTCTCATCTTTCCACCTGTATATTATGACCTGTATATAATATGCAAATTTACTATTTAAAGCTGCCTAATGATAATAACAAGAGTTAATATCAGAAGATCAAATATTGCTAATTACTGTTTGTAGAGTAAAAGAAGAAGGAGTTAAAAGAATGAGTATAGTAAAAATTGGCGATATAGCGAAAGATTTTGATCTGAGCGACCAGGATGAAAAGGAAGTCCGCCTATCATCCTTCAAAGGCAAGAGGGTACTGTTATCTTTCCATCCCCTTGCCTGGACAAAGGTCTGTGCCGAACAGATGAAATCGCTTGAAAAAAATCATGATAGGTTCGAGAAATTAAATACAGTAGCATTGGGTATAAGTGTGGATACTGTCCCATCAAAAAAAGCATGGGCAAAAGAACTTGGAATAAAAAATACCAGGCTTCTTTCAGACTTCTGGCCTCATGGCAAAGTAGCTGGTCTCTATGGGATATTCAGGGAAAAAGAGGGAGTCTCCGAACGGGCGAATATTATTATTGATGAAAACAGTAAAGTAGTATTCGTGAAGGTGTATCCTATTTCACAGTTTCCGGATATTAAAGAAATAATAAAAGTTCTTGAAGATCTGGAACAACAATAATGCTGCTTATTAAAGGCAACAATTTTAAATCATAAGTGTATTATTAGGTATCGTAGGAGGAAATCAAATGAGTAAAGTAGTTTTAATGGATTTTTTTGCAGAATGGTGCGGTCCCTGCAAGATGCAGGATCCGATCATCGCAGAGCTTAAGAAAAAATTCGGGGATAAAGTGGAATTTAAGAAAATTGACGTTGACAACAATAATGAATTAGCCGCTAAATTCACGGTACATGCTATTCCAACATTGGTAATTGAAAAAGATGGCGCTGTGTTTAAGCGATACACCGGTGTAACCCGGCTTAATGTGCTGGAAGCGGATTTAAACGAAGCCTTAAAATAACGTGGTTTGATTGAAACCTTTATTTGACCTTGGTGTGCTGCCGATCAGGCACAAGACCGGTAAGGGATTCAAACCTCATATTTCACTTATTTTCAATGCAGGGAAACGATTAACTTTTGCCGTGGATACAACGAATTCCCGTTTCCAGCAGCCTGACGCGTATCTTATTACCCATGCGCATTCTGACCATCATGGCAAATCAGCAATGCTCTCAAAGAATGCTGTGTGTTCGCAGGAGACGGCACTTGCGCTTGAAATCCTTTACGGGAAAAAATATGCAGGAAGAACGTTCAAGATCGGTGACAGCATTGATATCGCTGGCGTTGAAATAAAAACGTATCCTACACATCATACAATAGGCTCATGTGCTTTTTACTGGAAAAATGATGTGGGTGCCAGGATCATGGTCACAGGTGATGTCAAAGATTCAAAAGACCTGCCAGACTGCGATTGCCTTATTACGGAAGCAAATTACGGGGATCCAAATGATCCAAAATGTCATTTCGAAGATGATCTGGGAGCGTTCAGGGAATCCCTGGAAGAACCGTCCAAGGATATTGCTTTTGGAGCTTATGCTTTCGGGAAGGCACAGCGTACTGTTAAACTCATTCGTGAATCTGGTTATTCCGGAGAGATCGGTATGGATCCGGTATCACATGCGCTTACTGACGGATTAATGAAAGATGCCGGGCAGATTGTTGATCTTGATAGTAATTGCGGTATCAAAATAACCACGCCTGGTGAAATACCAGGGCTTGCATCAGCAAGGAAATTCATACTGACAGGACGAAAGGATATCAAATTTCCTACTATCAATATAAGCGACCACATGGATGTGAATGGTCTTATCGGAATGACAAAACAGTGCGCACCATCAGCAGTCATAACATACCATCCCGGTGGCAACCGCCCCCTTAAACTTGCTGCATATTTAAGGAAAAATGGCATTTATGCAAAAGCTCTTGAAGAAATAAATACTATACTTGAAATTTAACTAATCCTTCAGATAACCTTAAGCAGACGAAAATATTCATACTGTATAAATGGCAATAGAAATTGAACCTTTATTCACACTAATCGGCGAGGCTGTAGTATATTTGGCGGCCTTTTTATTAATAATAGCAGTTTTAGGTTCACTGCTTATAGTTTATTCATTTAAGACCGAGAAGTTCATTTTCCCGGGATTTATGCTTTTCTCGATTACACTTCTTGAAAACCTGGTAAAGGCCTTATTCAGGCTTTTCAAGATGGATGATTCAATTGTTGATGACGTGGGTATATCGCTTAAGAACAAGATCTCTATAAGGAAATTCAGGGACACACCAGTCAATAAACGACTGATATTTTTTCCCCAATGCTTAAGAGCCATCACCTGCCCATCCAAACTGAGTTCTGAAGGTATACAGTGCATATATTGCGGCGCATGTGAGATAGGATCGGCCAAGAAAAGCGCGCAAGAGCTTGGTTATAAGGTTTATATCGTCCCCGGTTCAAGCTTTATAAAGAGGCTTATTCGAAAACACAAGCCAGAGGCAATACTCGGAGTCGGGTGCATGACCGAAATAAAAGCCGGGCTTGAGATGTGCGAGAAAATCGACCTTTTCGGGGTGGGTATCGTTCTTGAAAAGGCAGGGTGTGTTTCAACTGTACTTGACTGGGATAAATTCTATGAGTTCATTGAAAATTCATGAAATAAGGATTTTTTAATGTTTTTATTGTTATTCAATATGCAATGAACTATTATAAACCAAAAAAGACAATATTTTTGCTTGGAAACTGAACAATAACTTCAAGAATTATCGCTCTATTTAATATTCCAGCTTACATATTTGAATACATAGAGGAGCCCTTTCCAACCACCATCATGGATATACCACCAAGCCATTTTTGGCTCCTCTACTCCTATACAATAAACAAACTTTTATAAACCTGTATTCCGGAGTTTAGCACATGAACCAGAAAGGGCGCTCGGAGAATGAAGTATTGTCTCTCCTAAAAAACGCTATGCAAAAAGACACTTCCTACGATAAGGTCCTGAGCGCCATGTGCACACAACCCCACCCAATAGCTGTAAAAGCCCATATGCAATTCATTGAGTCAAATATGGGAGACTTTGGGCTGTTCCAAGGGACAAAGGAACTTGAAGAAAAAGTAATAAAGATGATGGGAGGCATGCTGGGTGATGATAATGCATGCGGTTACGTTACGACAGGGGGCACGGAATCCAATATCCAGGCATTAAGGACTGCCAGGAATATGAGCAAAAAGAAGCATCCGAACATTATCGTTCCAACTTCTGCCCATTTCTCGTTCGATAAGATAGCAGATCTCCTTGGAATAGAGATAAGAAAAGCTTCGCTTGATACGGAATTCAGGGTGGATATGGACTCGGTTTCAAACCTCATTGATAATAACACTATCGCGCTTGTTGGTATTGCAGGCTCAACGGAATTCGGGCAGATCGATCCGATTGATAGATTGGCCGATCTTGCTTTGTCAAATAACCTTTTCTTGCATATAGATGCAGCTTTCGGGGGATTTGTCATACCTTTTCTTGAGAAAAAATATGATTTTGATTTTTCAGTTAAAGGAGTTACATCAATAACAGCAGATCCCCATAAAATGGGATTGTCCACTATTCCGGCAGGAGGGCTCCTTTTCAGAGAAGAGGCCTGTCTTCTTCCACTGGAGATCGATACACCCTACCTTACTATCAGGAAGCAGCATTCTCTTGCTGGCACACGAAGCGGTGCGGCAGTTGCGGCTTCTTATGCCGTTATGATGCATCTTGGAATGGAAGGATACAAAAAAATCGTGAAAAGATGCATGAAAATGACTGCCATGCTTGTGAAGGGCTGCTGTGACCTGGGAATTGAACCACTGATCGAGCCTGTAATGAATATCGTAGCGCTTGATGTGCCTGATCTTGATGACGTCAGGAAAAAATTACGGGCAAAAGGCTGGGCTACTTCCATAACACGAAACCCAAAAGCCATGAGATTGATAATAATGCCGCACCTTAACGATAATACTATTGAGTTGTTCATTTCCGATCTTGGTGAGTGCATTCACCGAAATGTTTATCATATCTAATATTTATCATTTGCATGAAGGATGTTAATTATATGAATGATTTTATTTTATATAAATATGTTGAATTTTTTATGTTCACATTATATTTGATTTTTGTATTTTTATTGACTCAGATATGGTTCTTATGGAAGGATGTTGAAAAAAATGAGCTGATGTTTAAATCAATTATCAATGAATCTTTTTTTAGGAAAAATTGTATATATGTATTCTTATTCAGTACTTTTTTCATGGGGCATGAATTTTTTGAAGGATTGAATATACCTGGCACAATGGTATTTTTTGAATTCCTTGATCTGTTAGGAATGATCACTCTTGTATTATTTGCTTATAACTGGCACGTTGTATTAAGGTCGTGTATCCCCAAGAAAGCAATCACAAAAGAATTTGCATCCCAATAAAGTTATAGTCAAATTAACGATTAATAGTATAATCATATGGTATCACTAACAATATGAAATTCAACCTTGAAAATCAAATAAACTTCTTAAAATTATGGTGCTTTAGGAGTAATGCCTTATGAATGGGGACTTTAATACTGTTAATAGTTTTCATAGCCTGAAATGCCCTACATGCAACGGTGATTGTATTCTTCCTGCAGAAAAAGTGCTGGATGATTTATTAAGTATGTACATGGCGTGCAGCCAGTGTCCTCCCGACCCTATGTTAGTTAAAAATGTCCCGATATCAGAAAAAATCGATAATAATTCTGGCAAGTGTCCTGGTTGCAGAAAGAGGCACCTGGATTTTGTTATCGGGAATGTTCTTACGATATTGAAGGAAAAAGGATTATTCCCCCATGATGCGGCCCTTCGTGAAGTAGGAACACCGCTTATCTCTTTTGGATATCGGATACCATATACTCCAAGGCTCAAAGATAAAACCCTTGTTCTTATAATGGACTCAGTGACAAAAGGCATTGCCAGGCAAATAGTCGAAAATGTACCTGAAGTTAAAGGAGTGATTAAAAGAAAGGGTATGCAATCACAGAGCATCGGTATCCTTGATACCAATAGCTCCCCGCATACATATGAATTGCTTTTTGGATGTGATATGAGATGTGATGTTGTCTCATCATTGTTCGGGGAATTGTGTATTTATAAAAACCAGTCATTCATCCACATCGAGTTCAATAACACAAAAATAATAAAAATGGAGGAACTTTATCTTAATGGAGAATTGGAACATTCCGTAGTGGTCGATGGTTTTTGTGGACCGGGCACACTTGGGCTGTTATGCGTTCTTGCTGGTGCTAAGAAGGTAATCCTCAATGATGCCTGGCTTCCTGCAATCAAGAACACAATTTTGAATATTAAAGCGAACTCAGCTCTCCTTGGGGTCAAAATTAATTTTGAAAAAGCAGATTATGATAAACTGATCGCAGATGAGCCCGTGCTACTTGCAAGGGCCGAAGGGAAATCAGAAGTTCTGGTTTATCATGGGGATATACGCAAGCTTGATATGGCCATTAAAGGATCCGATATTTGCTTGATAGATACATTTCCTTCAGTAGATCCTGGCCGGTTCATGGCCGCATGCAAGGATATTGCTAGAAGAATCATTATAATATAAATTCAATTATCTAACTCTTGCAGCAGGCATGATTTAAGACTATAAGGCTTGTGGAATATTTTGCTTCGTATTCATGCCCGTTTGCTTTAAGAAGTGACAAGTAATAGTCCTTGATATTCTTGATGGCTTTTTCGTTCTTGTAATTGTGATAAATATTGAGACTGTTCTCCTGTATCTCTATCTTATCTACTATCAACATGGATTCTTCAGTTTTCTTTAATAATTCCAAAAAATCCTGGTGAGGAATACTGGCAATATGTTTTTTTGATATTGATTCGAATATGCCTGCATCCACAGGTGAATTGCAGGCAAGTAGTTCTTCATAATTCCCCTTATAAATCGATACAATATTATAATTCACAGAACTATATATCTCTATGAGGTTTTTCCAAAATTCTTCCCTGGACTTGAACTCCTTCACTGTATCTTTTAAATATCCAAAATACTTCATTGCTGCCACAGGTTGCGTTTCTTTTTCACGATACTTCAAGTCTAGCCTGATAGTTGTTGCTCTTTTATGAACTACATCAATGTCAAGACTTTTGTTGTTAACAAGGAACATAACGACAAGGTGGGCTACAAAATCACGATAAATTTCATTATCACCTGCTATAGTAACAGTTGTAGTAGTCGGATTTATATCATCCATACAAAAAAGAGATACTTTGCAGTTCCAGCCGGATTCGCAGCTTATTTCATTTATCCTCTTATCCAGTTCTGATATCGTGATGATTTTTAGTGGGTCAAGCACCTCTTCAAATATTTCTTTTTCAAGTGGAATACCTTTTGTGGATTTAAGCATCCATAGAAAAATAGGCCTTCCAATAAGGACATTCTTTCCCGATTCTATAGATTCTTCCCTTCCTGTTAATTCTTTTCTCTCAGATGCAATTTTTGATATTGCCTCTTCGACAGAACCATAGCGCCGAATTGACGCCTCGGTGATATCAATGGCATCCCGTATAGCTGCGCTCAGATTCCCATTGTGTTTTGTGATCAATTGAGCTAGTTTCTTAAGATGAGTTGGCTCAAGTGAAATATTTTTTCTAACAACCATGATACTACTAGATTATCACTGAGTTAATCTATCATAAACCTTTTCACATTAGTGTTTAAGAAGTGATATTCAGTAGTACAATTGTGGTAATATACTATTTATTAGTGACATTATATCAATTAAATTGCATGATGACACACAGTTAGGGTGGAATGCTTGAGGCGGGTTGGAGAGTGGGGTTCACATAATCCTCTAACTCCGCTATTACCAGCACATTTTTTTGGATATTACTTTTCATTAAGCTGTGCTGCTACCACTTTCATTATCCCATGATCTCCCTTCCAGATATTTCGGATCTTGAGAAGATCAATTCTTTTCCTGTAGAATGGCGCGTCAAGAACAAGCGACTCATATTCGCCTCCCTCACCTGCAATATGTACCCGGTATTTCCTGTTCAGCGCTTTGAGATCTTCTATCAACTTGTCATCAAAGCGTCGGCCGAGCCATGATTCATCCATTCCTGCTGCTGCTACTTTTACCATCCTGATATCCATTAGTTTGGTCATTTCGCGAAGAAGTTTTTCAGATTCCATATGCCACAATGGCGCATACATTTTTATCCCTCGTTCGGCACAAATCCGCCTCACACGGGAAGCCTGGTATTCCGATTCGATAGCGCCTACAATAACACCATCTATGTTCAATTGACTCAGGGCTTTTTTCAGGTCTTTGAGTTCCTTTTCCTTCTCACCTGTTGATATCTGAGAAGTGAGGGGAATCCCGCAAGCATCTGCGATAAGCTCGGTGAGGTGAATATTTGCAGAATGGAACATATATGAGTCTTCATTTGCAGGTATTATTGTAACAAGGTCTGTGACCTCATGGCCATTCTGCAATGCTTTATAAATTGCAAATGACGAATCCTTGCCCCCGGAAATAAGAGCTGCCAGTTTCATCCGAATTAATATTTCCCGGAGGACTTTTTCTTTTCCTTACTATCTTTTCCGCCTTCGAACTCTTCGACATCCACGACATCCAGAGGCGTATTTATCAATGCCTTACCTATAGTTGATTTCGCGATCCTTGCCCCATGCTCTTCATTTTCTGCATCATACACTTTCATCTCAAGCAGAATTCCCACAAGAGCGGTACCTGCCGCCATAAAGACGCTGTCAAAAGCCTCGCCGCATGCCGGACAGCTCGTGGTTCCCACTTCTATTTCCACGAAATTCAAATCAGGATTGAGCATTTTTCCAACTTCAGATATAGCAATATTCATCGCATCTTCAACACTTTCTACACTCTTCACAAGCCATGCGGCTTCAAGTGTAATTATATAATTTGACATTTTTTATTCCTCTATTAAATTGTAAACAGGTTTTCATCACTTACTTTAAAGACACCGAGTTTTACACCTGCGTCCAGCCACGCGTGTCCATAACTGAAACAAACAAGGGCATTCACAATATCCTCTTCTTCGATAAAGTGCATTCCATCATCGTAATAGGAACTTGCCATATTTGAAAAATCCCTGGCAACTCTATTCAAATGGGAATTTTCCTGCACCACTATTTCAAAAGCCTTCAATGCCTTGCGTAAGAGTTCTTCGTATCTTTTGACTTTTTCCGGAAGGACAGCGTGTTGTTTCACTTTTATGTATATACAGGGAATGATATGTAAAGGTTGTTGTAAATCATTAAATAAATCCAGCAGTAAATCTTTGTGAAAAGTAATAAGAGAAAAAGGTAGAGGATTTCAAGAATTCTTGGATAGATTGTGGATAGGATAGGAAGTGAATCTTGATGATTTGTATTTATCCTCTACGTAGTTCATAATTGGCCTGTCCTTAAATAGTATTTTTCCAAGATTATACCCAAATTACTTCCAAATCTTCGTGCGAAACCTGGGAAAAAAGGCATTAATCATGATCTGAAAAAGTTATTTCAATGATGATATAAAAACACTAAGATCTTTGTAAGATTAGAGAAAAAGGTAGAGGATTTCAAGAATTCATGGATAGATTGTGGATAGGATAGGATGTGAATCTTGATGATTTGTATTTATCCTCTACGTAGTTTATAATTGGCCTATCCTTAAATAGTATTTTTCCAAGATTATACCCAAATTACATCCAAATCGCCGTATCGAATTTGCGATAGAAAAGTTTTAATTACAGCGTCTCATAAAAATACAATCATGTTTGAAAAAAAAAAGATCAATATCGGCCATCTTTCCACATTATACCACACCTCTTTTATTCTCATGGGTACGGACTGGTTGGAGAAGTCCGGGATATATACAACCTGGGAACTTTTTGCTTCCGGGCCTGATATTGTCAAAGCTTTTGAAAATAAAGAAATTGATATCGGGTATATTGGACTTCCTCCTGCGATCATTGGTATGGATCAGGGTGTCCCGATCGTCTGCGTAGCCGGGGGACATGTTGAAGGAACGGTGTTAATCGCCGGGAAAAGTTATAGTGTTTATTCTGAACTTGATAATATTAACACTGTCATGAGACAATTTGAGGGAAAAGTAATTGGCTCTCCCCCGAAAGGGTCTATTCATGATGTCATTATAAATAATATCATAAATGCAAATGGCTTCCGCATCAGGGTAAAGAACTTCCCATGGACTGACTTCGTTCTCGAAGCGCTGGTAGATGGAGAGATTGATGCTGCGGTCGGGACCCCCTCGCTTGCTGTTGCAGCAGCGCATGCCTGCGGTACAAAAATAATCATTCCACCGCACTTGCTCTGGCCAGATAACCCGAGTTATGGTATCGTTATCCGAAAAGAATTAATACAGTATCCTGATGTTATCCTGCGGTTCCTGGAACAGCATGAAAAAGCAAGTAATTTCATCAGGATATACCCAACAGAAGCATCAAGGCTCGTATCAAGACTGACAGGGATAGTTGATGAAGAGTTTGCACTGGAGGCTTATCGGATCTCTCCAAAATATTGCGCCGCCCTGTCAAAAGAGTTCGTTGGATCGACAATGGCTTTCGTGCCTGTTCTCCACAGGCTAAAATACATCTCAAAGATAATCTCTGAACAAGAAATATTCGAGTATGGTTTTATTGAAAAAATTCATAAAGAAAAACCTCATTATAATTCACCAGTATCTTTATAGAAAGGTTCTCTCTTTTCCATTGCGAATTTCATTAATTCTGCAATTTCACCTGGCTCTTTACTATTGACATCCACAAGATTATCGTTTCTTAGAAGACAGGGCTTTAGCTTTCCATCAGAAGTAACCCTCAGCCTGTTACAATTTGCACAGAAATGCGAATTATCTATGGGGCGGACAAGCTCGACTTCAATACCATCTATATGGTATTTCCTTCTCCTGTGCATTGATCGCTCTTCTATATCTGTCGCCCTTTTTTCAAGGAATTTTTCTACTTCGTTGATATTTACCTGATACTGTGCTGTTTGCTGGAAATTCATCAATTCAATTAGCTGCAATATTACCTTCCCATCATACTTTTGAACAAAATCCATCATTTCCGGAATTTCATCAGCATTTAATCCTTTCATGAGTACCATATTCAATTTTACTGGTATCAGGCCGGATGCTACCGCAGCGTCTATTCCATCCAATACTATACTTACGTCACCACCTGTTACTTTCCTGTATTTTTCAGCTCGCAGGGATGGAAGACTTATGTTTATCCTGTTAAGTCCGCTTCCGGCAAGATCCTGTGCCCTTTTCACGAGGGATGTACCGTTAGTTGTAGCTGAAATATCCTTCAATTCCGGAAGAGCTTTGAGTATATTTTCAAAATCATTGCGCATCAAAGGTTCACCCCCTGAGAATTTAACTTTGTTAACCCCGAACCTCTTTGAAGCCCTCACGATATTTGCTATGGTTTCAACATTCATCTCATTATTGGTATAACGCGTCTGTCCTTCACGATGGCAATAAATGCATTTCAGGTTACAGCGATTTGTTATGGAAATCCGCAGGCTCTTTATAGTTCGTCCATAGCTGTCTGTTAATTGCATATATGAAATATGAAAAAATATTGGAGCATCATCCACCCGTCACTACTCTTAAGATCTCTATATTTTCCTGGTTAACTTTTTCATCAAGCGGCACCGGATTTCCGCCTCTGAAAATAAGAACTATTTCCGGATTAATATGAAGAGATCCAAGAAGCTCTTCATATGTGGATGATGATAGCACATCCAGGTTTTGTTCTTTAACACCTCCGAACATTATTTTTACTTTTATTTTCAATTTAGTCCTCAGGGAGTTCCGCTACTTCCACTTCTTTTTTAGTCAAATCCCCAAGATGCTCATCCATCAATTTAGTGTCTAAGATCTTCTGTTTCTTTTCGCCTTTTCGTTCCAATTCTCTCTTTTTAAGTTTTGACATATTCTTACCTCGCATCTTTTCGATTTTAGAAATAATGTTTGACCATTGGAAAATTGAATGAAAACATAGTGAATGAATCTAAATAATCTCCATATCTAATACATACTTGGATTCATTCACTTATTAAGTTATTCCTCATCTACAAACTTCTTGCCGGTATCTTCAATAAGCATACCCTGGATTACTTCAGCGTATGCAGGTCTTGCAATGAATACTCCGATAAGTACTCCGACTATGGTAATTACGGCAAAGCCCCGGAGAGCCCCAAATCCCATGATAAGGAGAGGGGACATCGCCACAAGTACTGTCGCAGCGGCTGAGAATATTATTGTGAAGGCCTTGGTCAGACGCGATTTATAAACCTTATCCGGTGGCATGGCTCCGCCGGCAAGAACCTCATCGGTTATTATTATCAGGTGGTCGATACCGGTACCGATGACCGCAATTATACCAGCAATTGTCGGAAGGTCAAGCTGGAATCCTACGAGGACGGTAAAACCCAATATGATGATTACCTCGCTGAAAGATGTTGAAAGCATCGGGATAACGATGTTTGGCTGTTTGTATCTTAATGAAACAACAATAGCGACTAATATCAATGCTATTATCCCGGCGATCAATATCTGTGATTTGAACTTAGAGCCCAGTTCAGCAGAAACCTGTCCTGCGCCTATGACTTCTACCTTCACAGGCAGGGCGCCGGCTCTTAAATGGATCTGGAGTTCATTTGCTTTTCTTTGTCCCTCATCTCCTGCGCCAGTTGTTGCCACAAGGTTTTTCACAGGTACGCTCTGGATGTTCTTGGCCAGCTCGGGTGACAGCGGAGCATCAAATACCACATTTTCATCAAGGGACATTATCAGATTATGCGCTGAAGGATTTGTGACGGCTCCATACTGTATTGCAGCATCACGAAGAGCCGCTGCCCCGGCGTCACTCAGGGTAAAAGATACGCCCCATATGTCTCCTTTCTCTTTTTCAGGCAATCCAGGCGTTATTTCCGTGCCAAAAAGCACATGTTCAGTTTCATTACCATTCACCTGTATGCGAATTTCGAATTTTCCGGGTTTGCCTGCGATATCCTTCGCTGTGGTCATATCCACGCCTGCAAGGTCAATAAGAAGATAATTATCGCCAACCGTCCTGATGGGAATTTCCTTCATTCCCAGGCTGTTGAGTTTGGTTTCAAGGATCTTTTTTGTTTCTTCTCTGGTATCTGCTGACACACCCACCTTAAAGGAGTTGACTTTTCCATCAACTGGTTTAAGAACTGCATTCAATTCATCCTGAGTCACTGTTTTTCGTATTTCAAAAGTAAGAATATTTCCAGGAATCATTTTGATTTCTGCATTAAGGTTATTCTCAAGATATTTCTGGATCGCATATTCCCTGTTTATTTGGAGGGATATCCTTGTGCTTCCATCAGAAGCCTGTGATATGGTGGATTTACCGAATCCGAATCCATCTATTGTTTTCTGGGTGGTCTGTGTTGATGTTGTAAATGTAATAGAATTGAAAGTGGTCTCTTCGATCTTGACTGAAGGATCATTCAGCAATTTTGCAAATTCAGTCTGGATGATTTTCTTTTCATCGGCATCTAACTGGACAATAGCTCCCTGAAGCTGCAATTGCAGCCATGAGCCGCCTTCAAGGTCAAGACCATACTTCAGATTATTACCCACATTCACTTCACCGTTCTTATATGAGACTGTCATTACAGCAAATGAAGCAAGGATAACGATAAATAATAAGAGGATTCGTGGTTTCTTATAAAAAGGTTCTTCATCGTTCATGTTGTCAGCCTCCTCTTTTTGGATTTTTCAACTTTCTTTTCCATTGTTCCCCCTTTTTCCAGATACCATTTCAGGATCCCAACATTTGTCATCCAGGTGTTTATTATGTCCGCGATCAAACCGAAAATAAGGACAACGGAAATGTCTCTTATTATATCAATACGTGTAAAGCTTGAAACAAGATAAGAACCCGATGAAACCACGAATAAAGCTATAAGAGCGGCAAGAGTGGTCAAAGTCATGGTCATGCCTGTTTTCATAGCATCTTTTATCTTGTCACCCAATTCACCTTTTCGTTTCAAGAGACGTGTTGTCAAAAGGATATCGGTATCCACTGAATAACCGATAAGCATCAATAGTGCAGCAACAGTTCCAAGAGATAATACTATGCCGAACACATCCATCATTGCGGCTGCAAATGCAATATCAGCAAAAGCCGAAATTACAACAGCTATCGAAGGTACAAATGTCCTGAAAATCAGGAATACCACAATCCCCATTCCAAGGAATGAGAATAATATAGCACGAAGCGCCTGTCCCTGCAAATCCTTGCTGACAACTTCTCCCATTTGTCTTATTTCCAGGTTAGAATTAGAGTATTCAGAATTTATTTTGTTCGTTACATCGGTAATATCGGATTCCTTCATCGGGCCGAACTGGATCAACTTACGGTCGCCTCCACCATATTCTCGTGCCTGGATAACAGGATATGCTGAAAAATCTTCTTTTAACTGATCGGGTGTCTTTGCGCTGTCAAAGATCATAGCCATTCCACCCTGGAATTCCATTCCCAGTTCGACCGGAGTATGGGTTTCGGTTGTAAGAGTAGTGTACGTTAAAATCAAAAGCGATACCAGAAGCAGTATTGCAGGAAGAATTAGCATTTGTTTGAAATTGAACTTGTTGACGTATTCGTCAATCGCTTTTTCATTAATTAAATTCATTGGGATCTCCTCTTCACATCTTAAGACTGGCTTACATTATAACACAACATATTTACCTTTTGCTATTTCTGAGATACTCCCTCCCGAAAATTTAAGCGAATGGATGGTTCGCTTTATCTTTTCTCGCGAGAGCTTCTTCTAAAGAGGGTTCGCTTGCCATTGCCCGCTTTATTGCCAGTTTTGTCGCTTCATAATTGTAATCATATATTTTTTGCTTATCTTTAGCTTCCCAGTGTATGAATACTGAAACTATTACCAAGAGATCTTCTGCATCGCTCTTTGCAATTACTCCTTCCTCGACACTGTCAATTACCGCTTTTGCCACAGCCGCCTGCCCGGCCCCGAACATTAATAAGGCCTGGTTTGCGTTCTTGATGGTGACTTTGTTTACCATCAATGTGCATGGTTTTGTCTGGAGATTCGGTTCAAGCACCGCAAGAAGTGGCATATGTCCTTCCCTTGGCATCGCAAGTGAATTCATAAAAGCTGTCTCAACCGGACCTCCTCTTGGTCCTATTACAAGGTCGATGTGTGCAATTTCATTACCATCGCCCACAAGCGCCTCTCCTATCATACTTCTAACAATATGTACCATTAAATCACCCGCCCTTCCTGAACGTTAATGATATTTAGAAGTTTCTAACATTACCTCCATGGCTGATATTGATAAGCTATCTGTGGAGCCAAATGTGATTCTTGTAGACCTGAATATAGACGGTGAAATACACGGACCACCCTACATACCATAATATTATTACATAAGTTTAATAAATCTCCAAATTGTTCCATTTCATGATTAGTCTCCGACCTACCAGTACGCTCATGTATCCACTTTTTAGAGTGCAACAGCCGTGGAGTGGCAATTTTGAATAAAATTGTTCCGAGTGAATTATCGAAGTTCCGATATTTCAGGAGCTAATTGCCCCCGTATTCTTCACAGGCTTTTTTTATTCCCGACAGCTCAAGCGATTTTGCAGTGTAGCCGTATGCGCCCGAGCTGTCTCCTACCCAGGGAACCCCGCCCGCCTCTTTTACTATCTCAGTCATTCCCCCGACAATTACGGGATGAGTGGTCGCAGCCCGCTCAGGCGGAAAGCCTATGATAACATTTACCTTGAGCAGAACGGTGTCGCCGGGTTTTACTATTTCCCCGATACCGCCTATCAGTTCAAGGCTCTTTAGTATAGCGTTTTTAACTTTCTGGTGTTCGTAGTTTTCACACTTTATGATCGAAACTTTCATTATATTCCTCCATTTTTATTAACTTTCGGGCCATCAAAAACAGCCCTGATCCAACCATGAATTCAAGTGACATTAACATCCACAATACAGGTGACTCATAAATATTTATTATAAAAGTTCTGTACCATACTGGCATATACTCCAGTCCCCAATACATATAACGCTCCCCCACAACGAATGCCAGGGATGCATCAAGCATCAGGAATATTGATAAACCGAAAAGGACAGTACCTGTATATTTTCCTGGTTTTATCACTTCAATGTCTCCATATCTTCAATATCCAGGCTCTTGCCAACATCAAGTACTATTACTGAATCCCTAATTTTATCATCCCTGATGCTATTCCTAAAATCTGATGGATTTCCGTTCATGTTAAAAAGCAGGGGAATTTTCCCAAATGTACCAAAATGAATGGGTATCACTATTCCGGGTTTCAAAGTTTGGGCAGCAAGCGCTGCTTCCTGCGGATCCATTATCATTTTAAAACCAAAAAACCTGTTTCCTCCGATCGGAAGGAATGCAATATCAATATTGTATTTATTTGCGAGGTCATTCAAAGAAGGTATTAGAAATGTATCGCCAGCGAAATATATGGTTTTACTTCCTGTTATTATGTATCCTGCACATTTACCCTGGTGTTTAGCAGGAACCGCAGTAATATTGTGTTCTCCTATGCGTATTGATTCCCAATCTTTAAGTTCTTTTACATCAAACCCCATTCTCCGGATTTTTGATGATGCCCCTTGCGGTATAATTACTTTACAGGACTTGTTCATTTTATCCAGCGCATCGTAATCACAGTGGTCGGGATGAGTATGTGATATCAGGATCAAATCAATTTCCGGCAATTTTTCAATTGCCATAGAAGGCAATAACCTCCTTTTCAATCCTGAAAAGTTTGATGAGAAATAAGGGTCGGTAAGTATATTGAATTCTTTATCCCGTATTAAGACCGTTGAGTGTCCTATATAAGTAATTCGCATTTCGTCGGTATTCCCATACATCATTGAGTTGATGTATCCAGTTATAGTGAAATTGAAGTTACATTTATACCCTATTCCGTTCGAAAATACTTTCTCCTCACTCAGTAAAGATAATAAACCTGCAATATGTCCATACTCTTATGACCGCTGCAAGAAAAGAATTTGTGGCAGAGGCGATCGATGAGAAGAATTCTATCTTTTATGGATGAGAGGGAGCTTCCTGATACTCTGCTAAGCTTTAAGGAATGATAGGACGACTTTATTGAAATCCTCCGGTCGTTCGAGTGGTAGCACATGCGATGCGCCAGCGCCTTTCACCAGATGAAACTTTGCTCCAGGAATGCCATCAGCAAGCTCACGACCGATCCAAGGGGGTGTGACCCGATCCCGCTCACCAGTCACAACAAGCGTTTGCGCTTTTATCATGCCAATACGGTCCAATGAGTCATGTTTAACGTATGCATTAGCCTGCCGTTCGTATGCTTCGGGAGAGATGGGGTTAGGGTTATTTCCTAGCATGGCGAGCGTTTCGTCCACAGCCTGGTGATTCCGGAGGAAGTCCGTGGAAAAAAGCCAGAGGCACTGCTGAGCTGCGAATATCATCCCTTCTTTATCATGCTTCTTCACAAAGCTCCATATGGTAATTGGATCGAACTTAGCCCGCCCTGTTCCCGCACCGGTACCGGTCAGAATCAGCTTGTCCAGCCTTTCAGGATGACGTAACGCAAACTCCTGGGCAATCATTCCTCCCATCGAAAGACCCAGCACATGAGTACGCTCAACATCCAGAATATCCAGAAGGCCAACCACGTCATCCGCCATATCTGCGATCGTATATGGCCTGGTTGCCTTGGAGCTGCGTCCGACGTCCCTATTGTCGAATGTGATTACCTGATATTCTTGCGAAAATGCGGGGACTTGATACAGATCCCATAATGTAGCATCATAACCGATTCCCATGATTAACACTAAAGGGTATGCCTCACCATGCACCTCGTAATAAAGCTTCTGATCATTACTATCAATCTTCCCACTTTTCATTTCATTCATCTCCCGTTTAATATTGCACGATTAAATAATGGTTTAATTGCTAAACGAATCTGCTGGACCACGCTAATCCTGTGACATTGTGGCCGCCGCTGCAACGTAATTCAATTCCAGTGTCTTTGAAAGCTAATTTATTTGCCATATTTTACTAATCGCCAATCTCCTAATTTTAATATGTTTTCGTTTCTATTTAAAGGTTCCTTCGAAAGGATACCCATTTCGTCCTCCTCATATCCTACATCTAAAGTATAATAAATATAAATGCCGCTCCTATTATACCCATCCCGATTTCAAGTACTGCCATCAATGTCGCTCCATCATTTCAAGTTCCCTGCCCTGCAAGCTTTCCATCCTTCTTCCTGCCCAGCGCCATGGCAGGCAATATACATTCCCGCCATACCGGCCAGCTTTCTTTCCCCAATAGGATCTCATTTTCATCCAGTTTGCTAATGTATTCGCCTTCTAGCATAAAATTATGGGTGGTTATTACTGAAGCCTCATCATCCGGATTGATCGAGTGCACGCTCCAGGCTCCGCTTTTATCTTTATAGGATAGCACAGCACCCATGATATATTGAGCAGAAACACCTTTTACACCCGAAACTCTGCTTATCTTTTGTTTCAGGGATAATACGGAATTCTCAACTTCAACGCCGCCGAATGTTTTTTTTTTTTTGAGTGTTGTTCGTATTACAATAATGATTCTATTTCGTTAAAATCCACCCTTGCAGTCGCATCAAGTGAAAGTGGTGTTACTGAAATATGTCCGTTTTTCATAACAGCTTTAACATCAGTTCCTTCTTCTGCATCCCTGATAAGCTCCCCATTTATCCAGTAATATGGCCTGCCCCTTGGGTCAAAGCGTTCTTCCACACCTGTCAGGAATATCTTCCTGGCAAGGCGGGTGATCTCGATTTCTGTATCCATATTCACATGTTTTGGTATATTGATATTTAGCAGATCAACACCGGCGGGGAGACCTTTGATTATCACTTTGCGTGCTATCCTGTTTACTATATTTATACCCACCTTAAAGTCGTGACTATATGTGCGGTGGTCATCAAATTTATCTCCCTCATCAAGCACCTGTATTGAAGCCGCCATTGCAGGAATGCCGTAGCTTGCCGCTTCAAGTGCTGCGCCGATCGTGCCGCTTGTTGTTACGGTATCCGTACTGATGTTCTCACCGATATTGAAACCTGAAAGAACAAGGTCAGGTTGCTTCTTCAGAATAGAGAATAACCCTATAATAACTGAATCAGTCGGCGTTCCCGCAACGGCATATGCTTTGAAACCGTTCACCGTGGCAAGCGAAACCCGCAGCGGCTCAAAGATAGATATGCTGCGTCCTACACCACTTTTTTGTGTTGATGGTGCAACGACAGTTACTTCACCAAGATCACACACACTATCATATGCAGCTTTAAGGCCGGTCGAATACACACCATCATCATTGGTCAAGAGGATATTTTTCATTATCATCAGATAAGCTCATGATAAAATAAATCTGTGGTCTTGACATAACCTCAGTACTTCCGATTTAGCCTTGTTCCGAACTAGCTATCTCCGAAATACTCGATTTAACATTAAATCAAATACTTCTATTTCCAACTCACGCAAAAAAATGACACCTCCGAATATCTATTTTTGTAAAAACGCTGACAAAAG
>CAJPFJ010000002.1 GCA_905339155.1 Methanosarcinales archaeon | reverse complement strand
TTCTGTGCTTCTTTTAGCTGATTAAGGTGGTACTGTGACGGGTTTAACGGTACATCTATTGTTTTGCGTTTTTCAAGTGTTGAGATATGTATCCACAGAGGCGATAGTTTGCCTTTTCCCTCCACGACATTTCCTGTTCTGAAATCAAGCCTGCATGGTGTCTTATTCCTGAAATCAGGAATGGACGGTTCTTTTTTAAGAACCTTTTCTAAATATTTCTGGCGTTTTTTCAGTTCTTTGTCATCCCGTGCCGATGCTACTCGCTTTTCTGCTGATGCTGCCTGTTTTTCCCATGTTCGATGCAGCCTGTGATATGATTTCCATGTCCAGATGACCTTATCCCTGCATTGTTGTATGAAACCCGATGATAGACCTGTTTTTTTAACTATATCACTATTCTTGATGAGTTTATCCAGAGTTGTCTCGTTCAGTTCAGTTGTTTCATTAATCAAACCAGAAATTAGCCTGATACCGTATGTGATTCTTGCAGTCAGTCTATCCAGTATTCCAATCTTGGTTTTTGTTGTATCGTAATGAATTGGTATTCGGATTGTTTTTTGGAAGTTCATTTGCTAACTCAACAAGCCTTTATATTGTTTTGTTCCTATTTATGCCTGTCTATCCCTACAAAAATGCTGACTCAACAACGGTTTTTCGGGGATAGATACCGCTTATGAAAGGAGGTAGTAGAGTAAAGCAGAGGCTTTTCAACCTCCACCTCCTCATCAAACCGTGCGGACGGTTTTTCCGTACACGGCTTTCGTCTGGCTTTTCCCTTTACAGGAGATGGATTCATCCAGCAGCGAAGAAAGAGAGATCAGCCCCATCTTTTTAAGCTCGGATTGAGGAAGCGTATATAAAATAGTCTTCTGGGTACGCTTTTTAGCTTTAAAGCTTCTCAGACGTCCCCGAATATAACTATCGAGTTCTCCATACAATTTCTTCACAGTACCGCCTTTGAAATAGTTTCCCCAACCCCGAATTACAGGATTGAGAAATCGTATTACGGTCTCAAGGTTTACAGGCTGCTGCCGTCTTGTCCTGTGTTTTATATCCTCTTTGAACTTCTTCCTAGATTTATCCCTTGGTCTTCTCCATCTTCCATTGAAGTGAAAACCAAGAAACTCAACCCCTTTCTTTCTTGCATGGATGATCTTTGTCTTTTCGGGACTGAGTTTCATCTTTAACTCGCCCTCCAGAATCTCCTTTGCTCGTTTCAGGGCATCCTGTGCATCTGATTCAAACTTGCAGAAAATAACGATGTCGTCTGCGTATCTCAGGAGCAGGTAACCATAATCGCCCATTCTCCTGTCGAAGTGATTCAGATAAATATTCGACAGCAGAGGACTGAGGTTTCCGCCCTGGGGAGTGCCTTCTATGCTCTCCTCGAATATGCCATCATTCATTATTCCACTTTTCAGGAACGATTCTATGAGAGAAAGAACTCTGCCGTCTGCGATCTTTTCACACACAAGATCCATCATTATTTGATGGTCAACATGGTCGAAAAATCCCTCAATATCGGCATCCAATACCCAGTGGTAGCCTTTTTCAAGGAATGCTTCCCCCTTCCGTACTGCCGCATGTGCATCAGTATTGGGTCTATAACCATGACTCTGGGGCAGGAATATTTCTTCAAAGATAGGTTCAAGTACGTTCTTCAATGCCTGCTGAACTACTCTATCTCTTATTGTGGGAATCCCAAGTTTCCTCATCTTCCCGTTATCTTTTGGGATCATCACTCTTAAGACCAGACTTGGTTCATAGCGTTTCTCTTCGAGCAGTCTCTGTATTTCGGCTAAATTCTGTTGTAGATTTTGTTCGAATTGTTCAATGGTTATGTTATCTATTCCAGCACTTCCTCTGTTTGCTTTTACTCTTTTCCATGACTTTTCAAGGTTCTTTTGATCCCATACTTTATGTATGAGGGCAAATGCTTTGAATTTGTCATGGTATTGCTGATTCCACTTCTTCATTTTCTGTCTCCATCGGTTTTGGCTTCCAGCAGTTATTCCACTATCTTCACATACAGTCACCAGAGAGCGTTTCACTGCCGTTTTGGCAGTGCATACCTTTCTGGTATCTTTTTTTAATCCGATTGGTGTTATCGTGCTGTTCACCTATACTCTATCCAGACCAGAACCCCTTCGCTGAGTCAAGTTTTATCCTTGCACCGTCGCCCCCTGCACCCTGCGGCACAGGTTCGGTGTATCATTGGCTTGACCTTCATTGCTACTATGGGTTCGTCCGACTTCTCATAACGCATTGCTTCGGTTTTTCCATCAGGTTATTCCTATGCTACCTGTTTCCTTTCATCTGAGGCTATTGACCCAGAATCTCGTAGGGTGTGGCTCAAATTCAAGGAGGACATTATGAGACCTCCCTCGGTTACACAAGAGAGCTCTCGAAACCATCTCGGCTGTAATCACCCCAGTAATCATTTATCTACTCAAGCTTCCATCGGAATCGGGGATGTCGCATCATACTAAGGCCACTTCCAGTTTACTTGTTGTTCCGAGCTGTGGTTTCCGATATTAGGGAACTCCGCACAGTACTTCGCAGCACTGCACTTCCCGTTCTCTTCACATGGGAGCAGACCCATGCGGTGGGATTTTAACCCTGCGGACACCAATGTTATTGCTCACGCCGTAACATTTTCTTCAAATGTCCTGTTTTCTACTTTCTTTCTTGTGCTTCGAAGCACGCTGATTCATCCTCATCCTGAAGGCGTGAGGTTTCTCTACCCCTCTGCCCCACGATTATCATTCGTGAACTACCCGTGGAACGGTATATAACATCACACATCATGATAATAATGAGAAACCTTTTTAAGCAATGACGCAATTCTAAGTAATGATAACAATGAACAAAAATCTTCCTATTATATTAATAATCATGATAGCTGTAACGTTTTCCGGTTGTACAGGTGAGAGTGCTACAAAAGGGACACCCATCCAGGTCCAGAAATTCGATCGAGCCAATCCAAACATTAATGCCAACATAGTTGATGTAAAGTTTGAAAGGAGTGACATAAGGGCTGGAGAAATTGTAACACCCGAATTATTTATTGCTAACACAGGTTCAGAAAAAATCACAAATGAAACCGTAGAAATAACAGCCAGGCTCATAACACTTGATGATTTTCTCGCGAATCTTTATTTAAAGACAATGAGCGAGGAAAAGAAAACAAGAATTATTGAGCCGATAAAATTTGAAACAGAGATTGAACCCGGGACTGTAAAATCGATCCGTGCAACATTCCATACAATCAAAGAGATGGAAGGAAGAAGCCTTGCAGGGTCTTATGAAATAACCATAACCTTATCAGTTAATGGGCAAAAGGTTGAAGCCCGGGTCAGTCCGATAACCCTCTCTTCCGGTGATGTGAGGGAATTTACTCCGGCTCCCACACCCAGCCCAATGCCGACTCCCGCACAAACACAGACTCCAACATCCACTCCTGCTCCGGAGATGATCGAAACGCCGACGCCTGCCCCCACACCTGAGCCAGTTGTTGTTGTGGCGACTCCTACTGGAAAGAATTTTACAACAATTGTTAAAGATGACAGGTACTTACCCGACAATCTCAATATAGAAGCGGGGGATATGGTTATATGGGTGAATAAGATGGATAGCGATTATACAATTGTTGAAATGGATAAGAAAATTCCGGACATAATCCTCAGGGCAAGAAATAGTTATATTTTTAACACTACCGGAGAATATAGATTTGGATTGTATTTCAAACCGATGCGTGGTGAGCCCAGAATCCAGACAATCACTGTAAAAGTTAATGCAAGCTAAACTTGCATTAATTCATAATCTTTTTAAAGTAATAAGACGATATTGGTGAAATTATGGTATCAAAAAATATTATTCTCTTTATTTGTTTTGTATTATTAACTGCCAGTTCTGCAACAGCAGCAACTCTTGATGTAGGACAGGGCCAGCCTTATACGACCATCCAATCGGCTATTGATGCTGCAAAAACGGGCGATACAATTCTTGTCAATGAGGGCACATACAATGAAAACCCCCGTATCAAAACGAACGGGATTTCAATAATGGGAAAAAACAGGGAAACAACTATTATTGAAGGAAGAAAGACCAGTAGCGGAATGAGGATAGATGAAGTGAATAACGTAGTAATAAGTGAATTTACAATAAAGAACAGCGGCGGTGGAGGACAGGAAGATGCAGGGGTTGCCATTTATAAAGGGAATGGAAATACTGTTTCTAACTTGATCATCACTGGTAATTCAGTAGGTATTTCGATATACCAGGGAAGCAACAACAACATCGTTTCAGGAAATATTGTCGAGTCAAATTCAGGATATGGTATAAATCTTTATGCTTCAAATGATAATAAGATTTTCAATAACAATATTAAGAACAATAAAATAGGGATTTATGCCTATACTTCAAAAACAAATAGCATATACTCAAATAACCTTATAGACAACAAAGACCAGGCATATGATAGTACTGGCCTGAATTCATGGGATTTTGATAAAATGGGAAATTATTGGAGTGATTATAAAGGCACTGGAGAGTATGTAATTACATTAGGTGGAAAAAATGCAAAGGACAATTTCCCCCAGGCCAGGGCTTTTTCAGTAAAATCTGAGCCTATCCCCACACCGATAGCGCAAAAAGATGCAGGAAAATCAACCCCGGGATTTACTGTCGTTGTATCCATTATTTCATTAATTGCATTAGGTATATTCAAAAGGATAGAATAATTTTTGTTGGGTGATAATTTTCACTCAATATTCTTTCTCATTAAATATTGATTCAAGGTATTTCCTTTCACCTGTCAATTCCCTTATTTTTTCCTCTCTCGTTAATTGTACCGGATAGATTTTATCATCGATTTCAATAGTAAGGTCGCCTTGATATCCGGAATCACGCAAGCGATGTAATATAATATCCATTTTCTTTTCATGATGTGCTGGAAAATGGGGTTTTCCATTGTGCAGTGCCCCGATATGAACGTTTATGATCTTATCGCCAAGCTCGTTAATGAAAGATAAGGCCGTCTCTGGAGAATTCATAAAAGCATGGACTACATCGAATGTGAAAAATAGCCCGGGGAATTGATCCAGCACTTCTTTCATTTCCTGAGGATCACAACACATTGATTGAACACCAGGCATGCTGTTTTCAAGTGAAATATCTACACCGGTACTTTTCGCTTTTCTAACAGAAATTTCAAGATACCTCATGAATTTCTCCCAGTCCTCATTTGTAGGTTTGCGGTGGACTGTCCTTTTGCCAGGATGTATCGTAACGACGCGGGCATTGATAATACTGGCAAGCTCAATAGACCATAAAGTTTCCTTTATCGTAGCCTCATGGACAAGGTCATTATAAGAAGAAGGATTTAGATCCATAACAGGCGCATGTAAAGTACAACCTTGCAGCATGATGGAAATTGCATCTATCAACCGGGCAACAGTTTTTTCGTTATTTCGGTCCATCCAGAAAAAAGGTGTTTCTGCCCAGAATTCAACACTATTTATACCTGCTTTTTGCAGGATATCCATGATATCATATACAGGATATTCCCAGAGAAATAGAGATGAGCAGGATAAACGCATCTGTCACCTTTAATTTCCTATTCCCGGGTGAAATATAGCAATATACTTAGAGCTATAAACTCAAGAATATCCGGGATTACCACATAAATGGGATTATAGCCCAGCAGGTTTATTATTATGGGGTACACGTGTTCCGGGGGCGGGCTATTAATTATCAAGAGCAGCATTATCGCCCGGGAAAAGCTCTGTAATAATAGTGCAACTGTAAATATCATAAGACCCAGGGTAAAGTTAGACTTGATCTTACTGTAAATCTGAAAATATGAAACAAGGAGCACCAAGAGCAATACGATATTTCCCGCTGAGACATAATAAGCGATTTCAGTTATCTGAATAAAACTTCCTCCTGTTATGTTCAATGGCTTTGTTTATCAATTTTTTCCCATATTTGATTAAATTCATTTATATTAGCCTCCATTGTTTTGGAGATGAAATACATAGCGCCATATTTGTCACCTTCCATAGTTATTACACCGTTCTTGATAAGTACATCAAGATGATGCCTTATGGTCTTATAATCCATAGCCATAGCCTCTGCTAATTGATTTGCATTATAAGGCCTATCAATGAGCAATTTAAGTAGTAAAGCACGAGTTTGCCCACCACGTGTTCCTGCGATCAGATACCAGAGCAGCTTCTTCAGAAAATCCTATCTCCTGTCAAGACAAATAGATGAATAATATAATAATTATACCTTGTGGTTACAATTGTTCAAACAGAACCACCATAATGTCGTACTTTAAAGTCCGCACAATATTCATCTGCGATTTTCCTGCATTTTTCGATATCCACTATTGGCAAATCAACCACTGTGAACCTCAGTTCAATTCCGGATCTTGAAATGCCTTTTGCAAATTCAAGCATTTTATCGTATGCCCTGATGTATCTGGGATCGCATAATTGCTTATAAGTATTAGCATCCTGGGCATTCAGGCTGAGGGATATGACTTTCAACCCGGATTGCGCCAATTCTTCTGCAACATTCCTGTCAGGATATAAGAGGTTTGCATGACCGCTCGTATCAAGCCTCACCGAAATTCCACGGGTAGTAAGCCATTTTGTGATCTCAAGCACATCATCCAAACGCACAAGAGGTTCACCAAAACCTGTGAAAACTACTTCTTTATATTTTGAGAGGTCGAGCTCGGAAAGTTGCTTAATTATTTCGGAAAGCTTGGGTTCCTTCGAGAGACGGAGATTATATCCATATATCCCATCAGAGTAACGTTTCAGGCAAAAAATACAATCGGCAGTACACCTGTTTGTTATATTCAGGTAAAGGTTGCCATGGGCCTCGTAAATGATGGTATCTTTATTGTTCATCTTACTAATCTAAATATAGTGCCTCATAGCTCATATTACTTTCCCAATCTGGTAATTACTTCACACCCTTCTTCGTTGACTATAACAGTATGTTCGGACTGGGCGACTATTTCACCGTCCTTTTCTATTAATTCATAATATTCTCGCGCTCCTTTCAGTTCGTCAAGATCAGTTCCAGGGGCCCATCTTGGGGCAAAAGGAAGCGAACCGAACCTACCCTTGAGATCATCAGCGATAATTCCTTTGCACCGGTTAATTATCGCAAAAATAAAGGGTTTGCCGGTTTTTATATTTCCCCTTCCGTATGTCGCAAAAGGTTCGATCGCAAAAACCATATCTTTCTTGATAGTATGGCTAAAAAAGCTCTTATAATTTGGAATTGTGATGCCTGCATGCAGTTGATATTGTTCGAGGTTGTGACCGGTCAGATCTTTTATGGGATTAAAACCACGTTCTTTGATCGTATCTTCGATTACCTTCCCTATTTGATTCGTTTCTACCCCGTCCTTTGTATATCTAATTGCTTTTTCAAGTGCGTCTTCGCATGTATGGATCAACAGGTTGTGGTTTTGTGTCCCGACTTCAATAGTAGCGGCTGTATCTGCAATATAGCCTTCTATGTGAGCTCCAATATCTAATTTCACGACATCTCCTTTGCGAAAGCATGCCTGGTGATCCTGGGGAGTATAATGGGATGCAATTTCATTTATTGAAATATTGCAGGGAAATGCAGGTTCTGCGCCCATGTCCTTTATCGTTCCTTCAACAAACTGGGCGATATCCAGGAGGGAGATCCCTTCCTTTATTTTAGGGAGAGCATCATTGCGGACTTTTGCTGCTATTTGTCCTGCTTCAAGATAGTAACCATGAATATTATCGTTCATTTGTCTGTGGTTACTAATGCAACTCCTGCCAATATAAGCGCTCCTCCGATCATTTCAAGGATTGATATCTGCTCATGGAGTATCAGGACAGATAGAATAACAGCACTCAGCGGTTCAATTAATCCGAGTATACTGGCGCTATGTGTCTTTACTTTTTTTAATCCGTTAAAATAGAGTGAGATAGCTAGAATGGTAGGAAATATTGACAGGAGTATTAGATAACCCAAATTATCAAGCACTATTTCAAAAGGAACAATTCCGACAGGAAGAAGGATCAGGATAGCTACAGGAAAACTCCAGAAAGCCTGGGCGTACCCTGAATAAGTTGAACTTGCATATTTTGAGGTCATTATCTGGAAAGCATATATGATACCGGATGCGATCCCTGCAAGTATTCCTACCGGATATTGTGTAAAATCAAGCTTTTGGGGATCCACTATCAATAGAATGCCAATTAGTGAAAGAATGAGTGCGTTGATCCCTTTTTTTGTGGATCTTTCTTGTAAAAGCCATGGGGATAATATGGTAATATAAACAGGCGCTGTGTACAATAATAATACTGCTATTGAAACTGATCCCTGTAATATGGATATAAAAAATGTAAGCATTGTCCCGACCTGTAGTATGCCAAATAACAGTAAATAGATCTTTTTATCTTTTAGCTCAATCATCTTAAGGTTTCCGGAAATGAAAATAAATATGAAAAATATGGCAAAAGCAAATAAAACCCTGTAAAAAATAATACTCTGGGCAGACATCCCATGTATCTGTTTTGCAAATATCCCTGCCAGGCTCCACAATACTGCGGCTATGATTATTTCACCATATCCGGAAAAGCGTTCTTTATCCATCGGGTTTCTGGATAGCTCACTGGATAAAATAGGTTTCGGAATCTGGTTAAATTATGTCAAGGACTTCTAACAGCTTTTGACCTTTTTCTTCTATCACACTGAGCTTATCCTTTACCTCTGATTTTTTAAGATATATTTCATGTCTTGTTCCATGCTCATCTTCAGATTTAAGAGACAGTTCTTCTCCTGATGGGCTGTGTTTTTTTATCTCTGCCACAGTAGGGGCAAATATCCCTGCGACCTTTAGCAAAAGTTCGAAAACAAGGTTCTCCTCAAAAACATCCTTTTCATTCAGGAATATGGTCTCTAACTTTTGTTTCTTGGGATATAGATTATTTGTTTTTTCGACAATTTTTTCTCCAAGCTCCTGAAGTCTTAACATATTTAATTCATTGTTCAATTCAGGAACAGCACTAATGCTTTTCTCTACTCCGTTCTCCTCTGTATGGGACACCTCGACTGAGAATTCCTCCTTTAATATCATTTTCAATCTGAACTGTTCGGACATGATATCAGATCTTTTCTTGAAAACGACTTCAAGATCTTTATCCGAAAGAATAAGGTCACTAAGAAGGAAATCATCGATGCTTACATTATCCGGAACAAGGTCATTTTTAAGAAATGGTTTTTTCATCCTGGCAGGGATCTCGATGCCTTTTACAAAATCACGTGCCCTGACATGGCCTTTCCAGAAGGGGGATTCTGATAATGCAAGGTCAAAAAGGCAGGAAATGCCATCTTCGCAGCCTACCTGTATGTTTGCAGAGTAACCCTTTTCTACAGCTTTAATAATATATTTTTTACTTGTCACTGGTATGGGATCGTAGATAAAGAAAGACTCCAATAATTTTCTGTTTTCCTCATCTGCCTCCTCGATCTTTGTTTCAAGTTGCGCTATCTCCTTAAATATTTGATCCGTGAACTTTGTCTTGCCTTCTTCTATGAATTTTCTCAGGAATTCTTTGCTCTGGTCTGCATATTTAGAGATGGTTTCCTGCTCTTTACTACTGGAAACGGCTCCATCAATAGCGTTCTCAACGGTCAGGATAAAGTTATCCATCTCCTGCGTAACAGAATTATTAAGCTTCTTTCGATCCATTATCGTTTCTTTCAGATCAAAAACAGCATTTTCAAATTTTACAGTCTTGACACTCGTTTCTATAAAATTGTTCAGCAATCTCAGGAAATCTATTTGCATCTGGAATTCGGTCGAATCACCATAAAGAAATCTCATTTTAATACCTCTATTATCTCAAAACATTAGTTTAAGAGTTGATATATTTTTTTAAAAAAATCAAGATATAAAAGAAACTGTCACTTATATGAACCCATTTATATCCATTTCTTTTTTCTAAAATAAACCAGCATCAAGATTCCAACAGAGATCATTACAACCCAGATAGCAGGATAACCCCAGCGCCACCCGAGTTCAGGCATAAATTCAAAATTCATCCCATAAACACCTGCTATAAAAGTCAGTGGAATAAATATTGTTGCAATTATCGTCAAAACCTTCATTATCTCATTCATTTTATTGCTGATGCTTGAAAGATAAACATCAAGCATACCCGATAGCACATCCCGATAGGTCTCTACCGTATCAATTACCTGGATTGTATGGTCATAAACGTCCTTAAGATAGATCCGCGTGGGTTCCCGGATCAACGAAGAATCGGACCTTTCAAGGGCACTGAGAACCTCTCTTAAAGGCCATACCGACTTACGCAGGGAGATCATTTTTCTTTTCAAAGAATGAATTCCACGTAATGTTTCCGGTTTTGGGTCGGTTATCATTGTTTCTTCAACATCTTCGATATTCTCTCCCAGTTTTTCAAGGATTATAAAATAGCTGTCCACAATGCCATCCATCAGGCTATAAGCAAGATAATCTGCCCCCATTTTCCTGATACGGCCCTTACCTGTCCGGATCCTTTCTCTTATAGGATCGAAAATATCGCCTTCTTTTTCCTGGAACGAAATTACAAAATTGTGCCCAAAAATTATACTGATCTGTTCTGAGGTTATTTCATTTGTTTTTTCATCATAATAGAGCATTTTCAAGACAATGTATATGTGGGTCTCAAAATCCTCCATTTTGGGGCGCTGTTCTGTATTCAGGATGTCTTCAAGAAGAAGAGGATGGAAGTCAAATTTTTTCCCGATCTTTTCTATTATATCAACCTGGTGAAGGCCATCAATATTTATCCATGTGGTCGTCGGCTTATCTTTGAAGCGAAAACATTCCTCTATGGTCTTAGTCTCTTTTTCCTGAAACTGATTTTCGTCATAATCAAGGATACTGATCCTGACATTTTCTGCTTTTTTCTCCCCGATATGGATCAATGACCCTGGTGGAAGACCTGTTTTGATTGACCTTTTCTTATGCATTTTAATCATCTTCGAAATAAATAACTCCTCAATTTTAGATTTCAGCGCTTTTGCAACATCGCAAGCTTAAGCGAAGGATTGTACTTTCCCTGCTCAAGACATTAATTAATATTTTTTTTGTTTAAATGCCATCGCATTATGATGTATCCGTAAATTCCAGTAAAAAACACCATCGAGTACACATCCATAAAATCCGGGTCCCAGAATCTGGCAACTCTTAAGATATACATCCCCAAAATAACAGTCATTACCGCCCATAATGCATAATTTCCTGCTTTCTCATTAATTCTTAGTGACCGCTCGTTCTCCAGAATAAAATCTTTTGGTTTTGAAGCAAGACTTAAGCCAATCAGGACAGTGAACGTTCCGCTCACGATAAATATTATGCCCGCTTTCGCATGGAAAAACGCAAGCAGTACAACACCAAGAGCGACTATGCCCAGTCCCATTCCCAGAAACTGCAAAATATCTTTATCGGTTCTGAATTTCATTACATATCACCTTTTCCTTCAAAATACCAGTTGAACGTGCTGAATGTGAACACCATAAAGAAAAAGACAATGCTTAGCATACCACGAATATCCAGAATTATATCAAACCTATCCGCAAACATCAATACCGTTAGCAGAACCAGTGTGGCAAACCAGGAGCCAGCCAGTGCGCGATACATTACTTTTCTTGTTCTCTCATCCTGCTCTACCCCGTCGCCATACTTGAAATGCTTGTACAGGCTTACGAATAGCATCGATAGCCCAACCGCAAATGTGCCGGACAATATGCCCGAACTTACGGCTCCCGGATAATTGCTCAATATCATTCCCAGCCCAAGAAAGGCCACTGCAACTGCAATGCTTACTTTATTTTTAATTTTCATAACTCAGAAATAATACCTTTAAACAGGTTAATAAATTCCATGAAAAATCCAACATTTAAGCTATCCGATTTTACTTTTTTCTTTGCTGCCCTGGATAATGAATTCAGGGCTGAATAATTTGTAAATTCCTCATTTTCTGTTCTGATGACATTCTTAAAAACCCTTATACACTCCTTTGCATTGTTCCTCTCCAGAATATTTTTATCTTTAAATTGTTTATCAGAATATATGTTGAAGAGATGAAGTTCTAAATCATTCAGGTGATCAAAAAGCCTGTTCCTTGCTTCCTGAAGTTTATTGCTTGATTTGAGGATCCTGAAAATTTCAGGATCGGATTCCCATAATGTTTCTATTAATTTTGATTTATCATATTCAAGTAATTCTTTCATTATCCTCTCTCGAGCACATTAGAATTTATTTATCAATATTGCTATAGGAATTTATACCATACGTTCATACTTTCAAAGTTTCCGGAAATATTTGTATTATTGAGCAATGTGCCAGAATATTTGTAGCCCATTTTGGCAAAAATAATATTTATGCCAAAAGAAACAGCCCTTGAGATCGTATAAGCTGTTCTGATTTTTCTTTTCTGCATTTCTTTTTCCATATTATTCAAAAGGTAAATGGCAAAACCATTTCCTTGATACTCTGGTAATGTGGCAAAATCTGTCAGTTCCACGTTTTTAGAGTCAATATCCATTTCGCAGGAAGATAAAGCAACGATCAAATCATTTTTCCATATGCTTGAATAAATGAAGTTCTCATCCATTGTTTTATTAATATACCAGGGGTCAAATATTGGAAAAGGATATGTATCAAAGACTTTCTTATAGAGATCTGCCATCTGGTAAATATGGGATTTATTGCAGATTTTACACTCGAACCCGGAGGGAAGAAAAAATTCTATCTCTTCTTCTTTTTTTGATCCTGCAACATTTAAAATTTCATTTATTTCTTCTATTCTATTCTCAAGCATTCTTGATTCATCAAAATATTTCCCCAAAAAATAAACATCTTCCTTTCCATTAAAAAATCGAGGTATTGACGCTTCTACAAGATAACCATTCTTTTTAAATTCATCTTTCGCATATGCAGGTACTTTAGCAAATATCTTAGAATATCTTTCCTCTTTAGCAAGTTCATCGAGTCGCCCGATTATAGAAGGAAAATCTTCCCTGGAAAGTCTCATCAGGTAGATCCGATCATTATTTTTCCCGTGCTGCACAATGGAATTTCCAATTAATGTTACCCTGTCATTCATAATCTTTTCTTTCACTTCGTCTATCCATCCGGTCATTATTTTCAGGGATCAGGGAAATAGCATCGTCATAGTCTGAGAGCAATTTCTCAATACCAATAGCGTGTTTTTCTTCGGCTCCATCGAGTTTCAGTTGTAATTTGCAGCTTTTACAATTCCTATCACAAAAAATGGGTTCGTAGCTATCCGGTTCTTTATAGGTTGTAATAACTCCTTCATAATTCCGGAGAACTACTTTGTTCGTTGACCATGAGATCAAATAATTTGGCATGACAGGAATTTTTCCTCCTCCGCCAGGCGCATCTATTACGTACGTTGGAACCGCAAAACCGCTTGTATGCCCGATCAAACTTTCCATAATTTCAATTCCTTTGCCAACAGGAGTACGAAAGTGTGATAATCCTTCAGACAGATCACATTGATATAAGTAATATGGCCGGACTCTATTCTGGACAAGTCTATGTACGAGCCTTTTCATTATTCGCGGACAGTCATTAACTCCTGCAAGCAAGACAGTCTGATTCCCGAGAGGTATCCCGGCATCGGCCAGTTTTCTCAAGGCCTCTATTGATGAATCAGTTATTGCCCTGGGATGATTGAAATGCGTATTGATCCATAATGGATGATGTTTCTTTAGCATTGCTACTAATTCATTTGTTATGCGATATGGAAGGACAACTGGCATTCTTGTGCCTATGCGTATGACTTCAACGTGAGGGATTTTCTGTAATTCTGTAAGGATCCAGTCAAGATAATTATCAGATAACATAAAGGGGTCACCCCCGGACAACAGGACATCACGAACAACCGGGGTATTCCTAATATATTCGATCCCTTTGGCAATGTCATCTTTACCAGGGATCGAATCGATATCGCCAACTTTTCTTTTCCGTGTACAGTGTCTGCAATACATAGAACATATATTGCTTATATGGAATAATACCCTGTCAGGATAACGATGTATTATTCCGGTAACAGGACTATCCCTATCTTCTGACAATGGGTCTATCATGTCATATTTTTCAACAATTAATTCTGAAGGTGAAGGGAACGACTGTAAAAAAAACGGATCGTTTTTATAATCCGTTGTATCAATCAAAGATAAATAATAAGGTGTGATGGAAAGAGGGAACTTTGCAACGGTTTGTTCAAGGAGGGCCCTTTTCTTCTTTTCAAATTTTATTCCAGTTAATCTCTCAAAAGTGGAAATGTCCTTTATAGAATTCTTTAATTGCCATTTCCAATCTTTCCAATTTGAGATAATAGCTTTTGGATTTATCTTTTCCGCAATCTCCTGTTGTTTTTCATCATATATGACCATTTAATTACCCCCTTTTATTGCATTTAAATATATTTTCTGTGATGGTAAGGCGATCTCAACACCCAGATCTTCAAACAGCTGCATTATCTTTAAATTAAATTCTTCCTTGACCCTGAGTGACTCTGCCCAATCAGTGGTACTGGTGAAGCAGTAGATAAATATATTTAAAGAATATGTTCCAAAATCGTTAAACCGCACCATATAAAATGAATGGTCAAATTTTTCATCCCCTTCGATTATCCTTTTTATGCCTGCTACTGCTTCATTTATCTTTTTTACTGATGTCCCATAGGTTACCCCGATGTTGAAAGTTATCCTGCGTTTTTTCATCGCCGAATAATTCACAACACCTGTATTGATGAACAGACTGTTCGGAACTGTAACCAGAGCCTGGTCAAACCTGCGCACCCGGGTTGTCCTGAATCCCACATCTTCGACCGTGCCTTCGATGTCTCCAACCTGTATCCAATCCCCAAGCTGGAAAGGTTTGTCAGAAAATATAGTGATGGAACCAAAAAGGTTGCTTACGGTATTCTGCGCAGCAAGTGCGAAGGCCAGGCCCCCAATACCCAATCCGGCAAGCAGGGATGTTACATTGTATCCGAAATTTTGAAGAATGAACAATATTCCTACTGTAACAACAAGAATGCGAAGGCTTTTTACAAGTAGAGGAACAAGCTGGTCATCAAGAGTACTTTCAGTTTTTTTGGCTTCTTTATGAAGGTAATATGCTATTATATTTATAATTTTAAATACAAAATATAGCAATATAAATGATATTGAAAGTATGTAAATAGGTTTGACGATCGCTGCAATTTCAAATTGCCCTATCTTTTCAGGCAACTGTAAAGAGAGTATAGCTAAATAGAAACCCTGAAGTAATATCAGATAACCCAGCGGACTTTTTATTGCTTTTAGAATCAAGTCGTCAAGTTCTGGTTTTGTTTTTTTTATGAGGATAGATATTTTTTTATCTACAATATACAAAAAAATAGATTTTATTATAAAAGTAATAAGTATTATGGAAAAAAACAATCCAAGTTTTCCGATAGATACGCCAAATAAATTCTGATTAAATATTTCTGAAATTGGTGTCATATGATTTTATTAATTAGGTATTTGGAATTCCTGCACTTTTGAAATATTTCCCGTTATAGAAAACACATTATATAAGGATACCTGCAAATTCCCCAAAATTCTTTATCCAATTAGCTAATTTTACATTCAACATCATATTCATCGAAAATTTCTCCCACAAGTTCTTCCAGTATATCTTCGATAGATATTAATCCGATAACTTTCTTATTATCGTCCATTACTATTGAAATATTCATTTTCTTTTGCTGGAGCTCTTTTAAGATCGGATAAATTTTACGCCCACCTCTCACGACCAGGGTCGGGCGCAATACCTGGTGTACTTTTATCCAGCTCAGTTCATGATCACTGAACTTCAGGAAATCTTTTGCATAAACCATCCCGGTAATATTATCAAAATCTTGTTTATAAACAGGTATCCTTGTATGACCGGATTCATTAATTAAAGCAAGCGCAGTATCAAGGGTATTTGATTCCTCGATAATTACCATATTTTCCAGCGCAGTCATCACTTCTGTGGCTTTTGTGTCAGATAATTCAAAAACATTGTGTATTATCTCCCTTTCGTGTTTCTCAATCGTCCCTTCCTTTTCCCCAACTTTTAGCATCATTTTTATTTTTTCTTCAGTGACGAAGGGATTCTTAACACGTTCCTTTCCGCCAAAGCGCACGATCAGGAAATTTATGCATTCGGTTAAAACCCAGACAATTGGACTTAAGACGAAGATTACTGTTCGTATGGGCTTTGCTACATGCAATGCTATCGATTCGGTATGTCTTGAAGCAAGCGTTTTAGGAAAAACTTCTCCGAAAACAAGTATGAATATAGTCATTACTGCTGTGGCTATCGCGATCCCTCTATCTCCAAAAGTATGAAGCGCCGCGCCTGCTGCCAGCACAGAAGCGCTGATATTGACGATATTGTTGCCGATAAGGATCGCGGTCAGGAACTGTTCAGGATTTTCAAGCAGTTCTAATATTACGGCTGCATTTTTATTCCCTGTATCGGCAAGGTGCCTGATCCGTATTTTATTTACTGAAATAAGCGCTGTCTCTGAACCGGAAAAAAAGGCAGACAGCACAACCAATATGAATATAATTGAAATTTCAATTGATAACCATGGATCCATCAGTTATTTGACCTTTTTTCCATTTAATTTAAATAACTCTGCAACCGTATCCAAAAATCTTTCATCATCATGCTCCGCAGCATTCCTGAGTATCTTTGTTGGTTCGGCAAGGATCTGTTTGGCAAAAGAATGGGTCATATCGTCCAGGACTTCACGCTCTATATCCCCTATCGTGTGTCTTGACTTGAGTTTATTAATTGCGGTTTCTCGTTCCTGTTCCCGGATTTTCTCAACTTTGGAATAAAGCGCTGAAATGATTGTATCCGCCATCTGGCGCTTGTATTGGCGTTTAAGAAGAGCCAATTCTTCTTCTATAATGATCTCCGCTTTTTTTGCTTCAGCCCTTCGTTTATCAAGGTTTGCCTCGCTGATACTTCTTAAACTGTCGATATTATGAAGCCTCACACCCGGCAGATCCCCTGCACAATTTTCGATATTCCTGGGGTTGCCAATATCCACCAGCATGATATCCTTATTGCGTTTTTTCATCAATCTTGACATTATTTCTTCTGTTAAAACAAAATGAGGCGCCTTGGTAGCGCTTATTACAACATCCGATTTGGGGATATATTCTTCCATTTCCTCATACGGTACGGCTTTTCCATTCAATTCGCACGCCAGGTTCTGTGCTTTATCCAATGTCCTGTTAGCCACGTAAATAACCTTTATATCTTTATTTGCAAGCGCTTTTGCCACAAGAGTCCCCATCTCTCCTGCACCTATTACCATTACTGTTTTTCCTTCAAGCCCGCCCAATTCATTCTCGGCCAGTTCCACTGCTGCTGAACCAATAGATACAGAGCCTTTGTTTATCCCGGTCTCATTTCGTGTACGCTTTCCCACCTGGATCGATTTATTAAATGCAGTATCAAGGACCTTTCCAACGGCTCCGGCTTTCTTTGCCATCTGGAACAATTCTTTTACCTGGCCAAGAATCTGGTCTTCACCAACGATCATTGACTCAAGGCCGGAAGTCAGACGCAAAAGATGCCTGAGTGATTCTTCATGGTCAAGGAAATCAATGATCCTTGAAGAAACTTTCATGTGTTTTGCAAATTCAAAAAGTACTTTGCTTCCTTTTGGTGAAACAACATAAACTTCTACTCGGTTGCAGGTTTTAAGTACGGCGCATTCTTCCACAAGTTCATGTGATTTAAGATGCACCAGAAGCTGGTCTACGCCGCCATGCCATGCGCCTTCCATTTCCACAATGGTCGCCTTGGTATGAGTGATTAGCATGCTTGATATTTCTGTCATTGATTTTCCCTTTTTTCTTGTTCGTTTTATCTTATATGCATCGATGCATTAATATATGCTTTTTCATATGATTCTTCGAATCCCTTCCAGACTTCATTGTCATTAATTATGTTCCACAAGATATCTTTGCGTTTTTTCTGGTCATCTACAGAGGATTTCAATATTTCGCGAATTTCACTTTGAAGCCTGGACATTTGTGCAAATTCAGGTGTTATCACTTCTTCAACTTTTTGGCGAATATATTTTGAAAGGGCAGGACTCTGGCCGGCTGTGGAAATACCGATCACAATGTCGCCTCGCCTGATGACTGACGGGACTATAATATCCCCGATATCATCCACACGATTTACAAATTTTCCCTCATCTCTTGCGATTTTTGCGATCCTTTCATTTAATATCGCATCATTTGTAGCCGGAATTACAATAAAGGCTTTTTTCAAGTAAGAGGAAATGTCTTTCTCGATAATATCTTTAACTTTTATAAGTTTTATCTTTCCTATCTCATAAAACCTATTCAATTCGGATGTAAATTTCTTGCTTATAATAATCACGTTAGCATGCTCACAAAAAAGAGACGCTTTTCGCTCACTCACTTCTCCACCACCGAAAATAACGATCTCTTTTTCCTTCAGGTCAAACATAAGAGGCAAAAAATCACTCATAGTCTCACGCCTGTTTTCTTGAACTCCCTTTCGCTGAAAAGTATGCTGTAATCCTTTATACCCGTAGCAATAGAGATCTCTTTTGCTATTCTTTCACATTCTTCACGAGAGTATGCATGGACCATGGTAAAAAGGTTATACTTCCAATCGGGATATCTGGGTCGTTCATAACAATGTGTGACTTCTGGAAAGCCTGCCATTATGGCTCCCACTTCCTCTACTTTTTCATCGGGAACGTTCCAGGTGCACATGGCATTTGCTGTTATTCCTATTGCCCTGTGCCCGATCGAAGCGCCAAAACGTCTTATGACACCTTCTTTTGCCATGTTGTGCACACGCGCCAGGACATCGGTTTCAGAAAGTCCAACTTCTTTTGCAATATGTTTGAAGGGTTCAGATACGATCGGAATTCCATCCTGGATTGTTTTTAATATTTTCAAATCAATGTTGTCCATGTTACCAGATAAGTTATTTTAGAAATATTCATATATATGTTCATTGTTTATATGTGCGGATAGGAAATAAATTAACTGAATATGTAAATGCAGATACATTAATATGATAGATATCAAAAACGTTTTAGAAGTTATAAATGAAGTGCTTGTTTTACCGATAGCAATTATTACTTTCTTTCTATTGATTTATATAGTAGGATATCTGTGGAAAAAGGATCCTGATGTGGTTCGTTCAAGGATTTTCTTGAAATATAATGAAATCAAAAAAGCTTTCGTTTTGTTTGGGTTATTCGCTTTTGTAATGGTCATGCATGTATCTTTAATATATATACCACATTTTTTTTCATGGGGTTATTCTTCTTTTATTGAAGATTTGCAAAAAGTTTTGGGATTATTTTTAGTTTTTATCCTGATTACTTTCTCATTACTGATCTACAGGGGCCTGATGGATTCATCGGATTATTAATATTTCAACCTTACTTAAAAAAGTATATATAAGTACAGAAGAATTGCTTCACTTGCTCATCCTGATATTCACATTCTTCCAATCATCTCCAACCCCGTTAAGGGTTTCAATAGAACCTTTGATCATCCCGCACAGGATTTTTTTAACAAAACCATTCATAGGTATTTTTTTTCCGTCTATATCAAGAACAATTTCTATATCTTCCATGTTATCTCTCCATCCATCTATATGTTAGATTCTTAATATAGTTCTATTCTTTGATCCTGGGAAGATTTTATGAGTATGAAAATAATTGTACGGGCCTATGCAGGAATACAAGATAAGGATCCATGATCTGCCAAAGGACGAAAGGCCACGCGAGAGGCTCATAAAGAACGGCGCTTCAACATTGAGTGATTCCGAACTTCTTGCAATAATCCTGAGGACGGGGTCTCGGCAGGAAAATGTCATAAACCTATCCCAGAGGATTCTAAAAGAGTATAACATTAAACAGCTCTCACAAATAAATTTGACTCAATTGATGAAAGTCCATGGTATCAAAGAAAGTAAAGCTGCACAGATCGCAGCCTGTTTTGAGATAGCACGGCGCCTTGAATCTTTTAATGATGAGGACAGGCAAAAGATCAACTCCCCCGAAGATGTTTACAGGCGGATATATCCAAAAATGAGAGAGCAGAAAAAGGAACTATTCATTGAGCTTTGTCTTGATACAAAAAACCGGGTCATCAAGGAGGAAACGATTTCTGTGGGTTCTTTGAACGCCAATATCGTTCATCCAAGGGAAGTCTTCAAACTTGCACTGGCAGAATCCGCAGCACATATAATTGTGGCTCATAATCATCCATCCGGGGACCCGACACCAAGCAGGGAAGATATCGAAATAACAAAGAAACTCGTTGATACCGGGACTATAATGGGGATCACCCTTCTTGACCATGTAATAATCGGGGATGGAAGGCATTTTAGCATGAAAGAGGCAGGACATATCTAGGGAAATCGAAAATAATGTATACTAAAAATTATTCTGCGCTTGAGATAAAATCCGGTGCATCACATAAAAAAATCCATGCAGTAGCTATAGAGAATACTATTGAGCTTTTCATAAATAATATTTCGATCGCGTCAATACTTGCTACACCGGAAATGTTAAAAGATCTTGCCATCGGGTATCTTATATGCGAAGGTCTTGTAAAAGATCCGGATAGCATAAAAGACTTTAAAATGGACGGGAACAGGATATATGCCGTAATAGAAGAGACCGAGCATATTGAAATCTGGCGCGAATTAAGGTCATCAGGCTGCGTGGGTGTAAGGTGGGAAGAGAATGAGAATATTTCAATTGATTCTGATACGAAATTCAGCATTGATCCAATTATGAAAAGCCTCAGATTCCTGGAATCTGATATTTACAGGGAAACGCGAGGGACACATTTAGCATGCCTTATAAATATCAGGGGTGAATGCATGGCAAAAGCGATAGATGTAGGAAGACATAATGCTTTTGACAAGGTTGTTGGATATGCATATCTTAATGGTATTGATGTAAGGGAGCATTTCATATTATCAACCGGACGCCAGTCGGCAGGAATGGTATTAAAAGCCGCAAGGGCCGGGATACCGCTTGTTGCCACAAAAACTGCACCGCTTAATTCCGGCATTGATGCGGCAAAGAGGACAGGTGTTTGTCTTATTTGTTTTGTTTCAAACGAAAAAATGTCAGTCTTTTCACACCACGAGAGGCTTTTATTCCACCTGTAAACGGTTTCTATACCATTCAATTGTGTTCTTTAACCCTTCATTCATATCGAATTTTGGTTTAAATCCGATCGTACTTATCTCAGAGATATCGGCGACACTATGCTTGATATCCCCGCTTCTTTCCGTTTCATATACAATAGGTGATTTTGACCCTGTTTGTTTTATAATCCGGTCTGCAATTTCTTTAATTGAAGTGGCAATTCCGTTTGCAACATTAAACGTCTTCCCGTCTCCCTTTGACATCACTAATTCATTAGCCTGTACAACATCATTGATAAAAATAAAATCACGCGTTTGCATTCCATCTCCATATATCCGGATTTTCTGGTTCCTCAGAGCTTTTTGTAAAAAGATGGGTATTGCAGCAGCGTATGGGGATGATGGGTCTTGCCTTGGGCCATAAACATTAAAATAGCGCAAAGAAGTGGTTTTCAGCCCATACTCTTCAAAATATATTCTTGCGGCATATTCACAATCAAGCTTTGAAATAGCATAGGGCGATTTGGGGACAGGGATCATGCCTTCTTTTTTAGGAAGCGCGGGTGCATCACCGTAAACCGCCGCCGATGATGCAAGGGTCACTTTCTTTACATTTCCGGATAGAGCTGCCTCCATTATATTGAATGTTCCTATCGTATTGATCTCTATGGTCTTGACAGGGTTTTTCATGCTCTCAACCACCGAAACAAGAGCAGCTTCATGGAAAATGTAATCAATGTCTGTTATTAGATTTTTTAACAAATCCCTGTCCCTGACATCCCCTTCCACTAATTCAAAGTTATCGTTTCCTAAAAAAGGAGCAATATTTCCTTTCTTGGTATTGATATCATAGGTCGGGTCAAAATTGTCAAGGCATACTGTTTCATATCCGCGTTCAAGCAAATGCCGGATGATATGTGAACCGATGAATCCAGCGCCGCCTGTTACTAAACATTTCATTGCTGCTCAAGATGGAGGGGACATTATTTAAATATAGTCTTACGACAGAAACTATTTTAAATACAAACATGGTGGAGTGAACTACCCCTTGCTTTCACAAGGGGCTTCCTGCTTCATAGAATACCTACTGGATTCTCAGACAAGCTTGAATTCCGGCGATACCCGCCGTACTATGTCACATCCCTTTGAACCCACGGAGATAAATAAAATGAGCTTTAAACAAAAGAACAATAAATTTAAGAAAGTTGAAAAAAAATCTTCCGTTAAATCAATGATCTATGTTAAATTTGGTATACTCATCCTTCTTGTCGTGGCTTATTATCTTATCCCACAGGGAAGCGATAAATGGACTGTAAGTGATACAGGAATTCTCTCGTATCCTGAAAACAGGGGCAAAGTTGATGTGAAAATCCTGAAAACCGAATCCGGACCTGATTATATTCTTAGTACTATTTCTTTTCCAAGCAAGGATTTTACAGTTGAAGGACTTCTTCGTATTCCTGTTGCAGGAAAAAAAGTGCCCGGGATTGTGATACTGCCCGGAGCTACTATCCGGAAGGAAGGAACACAAACTCTTGCAGATATTTTTTCCAATATGGGATATGCAAGTATCGGCATCGAGCAGCGAAACCGCGGTGGAGTGGACATGAATTATGATTATAATCTTTGGAAAAATAAATCAGAACCAGTGGAACACAAAATGGTATTTGATGCCCTGCGGTCTGTGGATGTGTTAAGACAGGAGCCATCTATTGATCCGGAGAGGATAGCAATTGTTGGTGAGAGTAATGGAGGGCGTTTTGCAATAATTGCGGCAGCAATTGACCCTGGAATTTCCGGGGTGATCGGGATCAGCACCAGCGGTTATGACATCGAGTCACAAATTGGCGATATGAAGGATGAGAATCTCATACGGTTCGATCGTTCAATTGACCCCGAAACATATCTTGGGTTCATTCCTCCAAGAAAATTCGTGATGATCCATTCTGTAAACGACACAATAATTCCGATACAGCTTGCCCGGAACACATTTAAGAAAGCCAAAGAGCCAAAACAGTTTTACACGGTAACCACTGGAACCCATGGATACAGCGAAGGAATGAAAGAGCCGCTGGAGAATGAATTGAAACGTATATTCAAGGAATAAGAATACTGCATGCTGAAAGACTGCGCGGGAATCTATGAACCCGCTTTTGCGCTTGCAGCGATAAAATCACGCACAAGCTTTGCGCCAAGTACTGCCGTCCCCCCGGAATCATAAGCAGGGGCGATCTCAACAAGGTCAAAACCTACAATCTGGGGTGCAAGACATGATATTACTGTTCTGACGTCGCGCGGTGTTATTCCGTATGGTTCGGGTGTACCAAGAGCAGGTGCATAAGCCGGGTCGATCACATCCATATCTATTGATAAATAAACAGGTCCCTTGATATAATCACGAAATTCGGAAATAATTTTTTCAATCCCTTCTGAATAAACATCTTCTGCGCTGAACATTTGTATTTTATTTTCAGTTACATATTCGTATTCTTCGCGGGTTCCGCTCCTTATACCTATTGAAACATATTTGCCTGTCAAATCATCAATGACATGCCTTGATATGCATGCATGGCTGTTCTTCTGGTCATGAAATTCCTCTCTCAGGTCCATATGCGCATCAAGAACCACAAATCCCAGTTCCGGATATTTCTTTTTACAGGCTTTTACAAATGGATATGAGAGAGAATGTTCCCCGCCAAGCATTACAGGGATTTTCCCTTCATTTACAAATTTATCGGCATATTTTGAGATCGAAAAAAGGGTATCATCGATATTATCAGCTACTTCAAGGTTGCCGGCATCATGGATATCCACATCTGCGAGGTCAAGATCAAAAAAGCTACTATAAGTCTCAAAATTATATGACGCAGCCCTGATCTCGTCAGGCGCAAGCCTGCTTCCAAGCCTGTAGCTTGAGGTACCGTCAAACGGCACCCCGCAAATCACATAACGGGATTTCTCGTAATCGGAATTCGCATCTGCAAAAAGAGCCTGATGCATCTAAATACGCATGTCTATTTTCATTTTTCCCATGGCGACCAGATATGAAATGTCTTTTCCAGCTTCGATCTTCCCCTTCAGTTCTTCGGGTATTTTGAGCTCAAGTGTGGAATATTCGGCATTATCCATTATCTGGCAGACATCGCCTTTTATCGCCAGGACCTGTCCGTTTTTCCTTTCTACTATAGGGACATATATCTTATCCGTAACTGGCGCCACCATTGATCTTTTTGTACCATCAAAAATACCTATAGCATCGATCCTTGCTTTAGCTGAGCCATGTTTTCCCGTTTTTGCATGAGAAATGCTTTTAATAACACAGGGTTCCTCATCAATTAAGACATATTTTCCTTCTTTTAATGTCCGAACTTCAACTTGATCCTTCATTGTTAATCTCCTTCCCTGATGATAGCTTCTTATATATTAAATATAACGTTCACGATCATGCAAATATCAAGCATACATCAATAACATCTCTTTTCTAATTTTTATGATTTTTTTCATAGTATATTTCCACGTAGGGAAATCCCTAAATAGTATCAGAACTAACATTTCGTATAATTACGAATAATCAAACGAGATGAGAAGTGTGGGCGATATGTTTGATTTATATTTCAGGTGAGGCTACAATGAGTGAATAAGTATGCAGTGATTGTGGCAGGGAATTCAAAGGAATATTATAATCAAAAAACAGGAGGTGAAAAACAATGGCAGGACTGGAAAACTCGATGGACAATGCAGAGAATGCACAGAAAGTCAAAGTTGGAAAAGAAGACCCGGCAGAGAAACAGAGACAGAAAGATTTCTATGCAAAACTGAGAGCACGCAAGGCAGAACAGCCAACAGGTGCTCAATATGATTGAGATAAAGTTTCGCAATCGTGGTGAATAAAAGGAACAGGATTGAGGATTGGGAGCAAAGAAGGTTTAAATGGCTGCTAAGGGCCAGACTATCTCAATCCCCAACCTGCAAATTGTTTAATAAATAATATAGTTTAGACAAATAAAAAAAGAGTGAATATACCAATAATAAGTTACTCATTCAATAAAGGAGAGTAAAATATGCCCCCAAAAGTAGTTGTTGTATATCTCAGTACATCAGGTAATACAAAAGCGATGGCAGATGCCATAGTCGATGGTGCAAACTCAAGAAATGTTGACGCTAAAGCCGTGAATTTTCATGAAGTAAGAATAGAGGACATAATTGCTGCTGATGCCATTGCGATTGGCACTTCAACATTCCATTATAAAATGCTGCCTCCCATGGAAAAATTCATTGAAAGCCTTGAAAAAGCAAAAATAAAAGCCAGGGTCGGTGCAGCATTCGGTTCTTACGGATGGAGCGGTGAAGCACCTGTAATGATTGCAGAAAAGATGCGTAAACTTGGAATGAATGTGATTGACCCTGTACTGCGTATCCAGTATCAGCCTATGGAAAAAGACCTTGAAGAATGTAAAAGGCTTGGAAAAGATATAGCTGTTAAAGTGAAAAATGTCGCTGAAAAACATACCAGGCCAGAAAGCGATTCAAAGCGTGAAGATGCAAGCCTGCAAGAAGTCAAAATGGGTGAAGGAGGTCACTGAGCATCTGTGCAGCGCATTCACAAGAACATATCTATATAATAAACCGCAGAACGAAAAAAAAAACAAATAAAAACAACCAAAATTGATGAGGGGAAAACAAATGTTTTCAGACGAATTTGACGAATTTAGAATATTTGAAGAAAATATGAACAGAATGTTTGAAAAAATCTGGGGTATACCAGTAAACAGAAGTCTATTACTACCAGGTGAAAGAACAACAACAGGAGCAATTGAAAAATACAGGAAACCGTTTATCGATCTGGTTGAGACAGATAAAGAAGTAATTGCCACTGTTGAGATGCCTGGGCTGGACAAAGGAGATATCAAAATTGATCTAACTGAAGATAAGCTTGAAATTTCAGCCGAAACAAAACAAGAAGAGGAAAAGAAAGAAAAAGGTATTATCTATAAAGAAAGACGCAGTGGATCCTATTATCGCAGGATATCTTTGCCATCTTCAATAGATTCTGACAACTCCGTGGCATCATATAACAACGGAATTCTTCAAATAACCATGCCCAAGACCGAGATCAAGAAAAAGAAGCCATTAACGATTGAGTAGCTTTACTCAACATTGATAGGCATGAAAAAGCTTGTATATATATACCTGAATAAAACAAAAAGGAGGTGAAAATATGCTATTTGTACTATGGTTTAAGTGGAATCCTGAGACTACATCAAAACTCATGGAACTCTGGAAAGAATTCAAATATCCGGATGAAGTGAAATTGATTGGCAGGTATCTCTTGATAGGCAGGCATATATCTGTGGCGATATTCGATGCCCCAAATGAAGAAGCAATTCTAAAGATAACCTACCCATTCAGAGACATAGGCGTGCCCCATATAGCTCCCGCATTACCGCTTGAAGAAGCACTTGAAATGATGGAGAAGATGTAGTCGTTATATTTTTATTTTTTTGATTTGCCCATTTATCATTAAAATGAGGGAAGGCATGAACATTAAAAAAATTGGGATAATAGGTGCCGGTACTATGGGTGGGGGAATAGCACAGGTAGCTGCGCAGAGCGGCTATGAAGTCGTTCTGGAAGACGTGAGCGAAGAATACGTGAGAATCGGATTCGCCAAAATAAAAGAAAGGCTTGAAAAGAGAGTTGTTGAGGGGAAGATTGAACGCATTGAAAAAGATAGAATTATTTCAAATATAAAGACCACGGCAAGTTTGGAAGGCTGTAAAGATGCTGACCTCATAATCGAGGCCGTTGTAGAAAAAGAAGATATAAAAAAGCAGATTTTTAAAGAACTTGATGCCATATGCCCAAAAGAATCTATTTTTACCACAAATACCTCTTCAATATCGATTACCGGGCTTGCTCAAGTTACAGAAAGATATGAGCAGTTCGCAGGCATGCATTTCATGAACCCGGCGTACGTGATGAAGCTGGTCGAGGTGGTCCGGGGATTACGCACCTCAGATGAAACAATCAGCATGATTATGACAGTCGCTGAGAAAATGAAAAAGATACCTGTTGTGGTCAATGACTCACCGGGCTTTGTCTCAAACCGCGTGCTCATGCCAATGATAAACGATTCCATCTATTGCCTGCATGAAGGAGTTGCATCCAGGGAAAATATCGACAGCATTATGAAACTGGGTGCAAACCATCCAATGGGGCCCCTTGAACTTGCAGATCTCGTTGGTCTGGATATTTGTCTTGATGTACTTGAGGTTCTTTATGCCGATTTAGAAGAGAAGTACAGGCCCTGCCCTTTGCTTCGAAAAATGGTCGCGGGAGGAAAGCTTGGAAGAAAAAGCGGGGAAGGATTTTATGAATACAGGAAGTGAACACATACTTGTGGAGAAGAGAAAAGAAGTGGGCATTATTACGCTAAAAAAATCTGATGGCCTAAACATTCTCGATTCAACAATGCTGCATGATCTCGGGGATTTTCTAAATGAACTTGAAAAGGATGAAACGATCCGGGTTTTAATCATAACTGGAGTCAAAAATTTCAGCGCAGGGGCCAATATTAAAGAAATGAAAGAATTTAATCCCGTAGAGGCAAAGACTTTTTCTGATTTCGGTAACAGGTTATTCAATCAGGTGGAGAACCTTGAAAAGCCGATAATTGCAGCAATCAGCGGGTATGCGTTCGGAGGTGGATGTGAATTAGCTCTTGCCTGCGATATAAGGATATCAAGTGCGGATGCGAAATTCGGTCAGCCTGAAGTTAACCTTGGTCTTATCCCTGGCTTTGGAGCGACCCGGAGACTCCCCAGACTGGTAGGTATAGGAAAGGCCAAGGAAATGATCCTGACAGGAAGAACCATAGATTCAAAAGAGGCAGAAGCTATCGGCCTTGTGAATAAAGTGGTACAAGAAGAGGAACTGATGGAAAAGTCTTTGGAGGTAGCCAATATCATTGCGCAGAAAGGGCCGGTGGCTGTTAAGCTGGCAAAAAAACTGATCAACGAAAATCAGGAGATTAAAGAAGGGCTTGAGAGAGAAATAGTTTCCTTTTCAGAGTGTTTTAATACCCGGGATCATCGTGAAGGCATAAACGCTTTTCTGGAGAAAAGAAAGCCAGTGTTCAAAGGAGTATGATTTTTGAGATATGACTGAAAAATTCGATGTTATAATCGTGGGTGCAGGTCCCGGCGGAAGTGCAGCAGCCTATTCTCTTGCAAAGAAAAGTTTTAACGTGCTGATCCTGGAGAGAGGCAAATATCCCGGAGCCAAGAACGTGATGGGGGGCAGGATGTATGCGCATGCAATGAACAGGCTCATCCCGGAATTCTGGAAAGAAGCTCCGGTAGAGCGAATGGTTACACGAGAAAAACTGACATTCCTGTGCAATAAAGCCTCTGTTACCCTTGATTTTCAAGATGAGGATATCCGGGAACCTCCGAACAGCTTCACCATACTCAGGGCAAAATTCGACCAGTGGTTCGCGAATAAAGCAGTGGAAGCAGGAGCCACCCTTGTGCCAAACATCAGGGTAGATGACCTTCTATGGAAAGAGAAAAAAGTTGCTGGCATAGTTTCAGGTGAGGATAAAATTGAAGCGAATGTTGTTATCGTTGCCGACGGCGCGGTCTCCCTTATGTCGGAGAAAGCAGGTCTGAAGAAATTTGAAGTAAAGCAATTTGCACTCGGTATGAAGGAGATAATAGAGCTTCCAGAAAAAACCATTGAAGACAGGTTCAATCTTGCACATGAGGATGGTGCAGCACAGCTTTTTGTGGGCCAGTGCACAAAAGATATCCCGGGGGGAGGTTTCATCTATACCAACAAAACAAGCCTTTCCGTGGGGATCGTGCTATATATCGATCGGCTCATTGAAAAAAAAATAGATTCCCACGAGATCATTCGGGAGTTCAATGAGAACCCTGTTGTAGCAAAACTGATCGAAGGTGGCAAAATACTGGAATATTCTGCCCATGTTATCCCAGAAACTTCACGAAGCGGGCTTTTCACTGATGGCATGCTTGTTGTTGGGGATGCCGGGGGTCTTGTGGTAAATAGCGGTATAACGCTTCGGGGCATGGATATGGCTATTGCTTCCGGAGCAGCGGCGGCCGAAGCGGTGAAAAAAGCCATGGAAAAGAATGATTTCTCAAAGGAAAGCCTCTCCTATTATGAATACCTGCTGAAAAAAGATTTTGTCCTCAAAGATATCGCTACTTTTAAAAAAGCCCCGGAATTTTTGCACAATGATAGGCTGTACACATTATATCCGGAGGTTGCATGCAGGCTTTTTCATAACCTTACAATTGTTGATGGAGCAAAGAAACGAGCATTTGATGAGCTCTTAGAAGTGACAAAAGGTAATAGGACGAAGATGATCTTTGATTTACTGGGAGGTTTGAAGGCGCTATGAATATAGGTATTGAAGAGCGGCTCGGGCTTGTAAGCTTTGAAGTTGATAAGGAGCGGCATATCAAAGTAGATACTGGCTGCGAGTGCGATAAAAAAGCATGCCTTTATTTCTGTCCTGCTAACAGGTTTACTCTCGAAGAAGGAAAGATAAAGCATGATTATGAAGGATGTATTGAATGCGGAAGCTGTAAGTTTTCGTGTCCAAAAGGCATGGTAGATTTTAATTATCCGAGAGGAGGGTATGGTGTGTATTACAAGTATGGGTGACGAATTCCGCTAACTAGTGTTTTTTCAAAATCTCTGTCAGCTTCGGCACTATATCATAAAGGTCCCCCACCATCCCATAGTCACATGCCTTAAAGATAGGTGCGTTCGGATCCTTATTTATCGCAATAATCGTTTTCGAATCTCTTATTCCTGCGATATGCTGCACCTGACCGGAAATGCCAATAGCAATATACAGCCTGGGTTTCACATTGTGCCCTGATAATCCTACCCAGTGTTCTTCAGAGAGCCATTTCAGGTCTGCGGCAATAGACCTCGAGCAGCCCACTGAACCTCCTAATACCTGTGCAAGAGCTTCAATGAGTTTAATATCCTCTTTTTTCTTCAAGCCCCTCCCTGCCGAAACGATGATATTCGCCTCTTCTATTTTTAGTTCCTGTGGGGCTTTTTTCTTTATCTCCATCACCTGAACTTTTGTCTCGACTGGTTTAAACGAGGTTTTGATGATCTCGCCTTTTCTTGATATGTCTATCTTTTTCTCAAATCTCCCGGGAGGTATAGTGGCAATCCGGGGTTTATGCAGGAACTTCTGTGTCATGATAAATCGACCACCGAGCACAAGGCGTTTTACTATGAACTGCTCATTATCCTTCGAAAAATCTATGCAGTCTGTAGCGCAGCCAACCCCAAACCGCTGTGCAATCCTCGGAGCTACTTCCCTGCCAAGCTTTGTACCGCCTATAAGGAGTGTTTCCGGTTTGTATTGACCAATAAGTTGAGAGATGACTTCCACAACGGTATCTGCAAGCAATGAAGGCCCCATATTTGAATCCTGGGACTGAATAGAAAAGACTTTGTCAGCTCCACCGGAAATATGATCATTCTCAACGGCTCCAAATGAGATCGATGTAAGCTCTGATCTTGAAGATTCGGCCAGCTCCCTTCCTTTTGCGAGCATCTCAAAAGCGGTTTCATTGTCTTCGGAGAATATTAATATCATTTCTTCCCCTTATTTTTCTGTAATTATTACTTTTGCCAGAGCTTCCACATCTTTCAGGATCACTTCCTTCCTTTTCATCTCAACCGCCAGAATACTCAATATCTCGACCCCAGCGTCTGGTTTCGAAGGACTCATCTCAGTGATCTTTTTCTTTGATGCGCCAAGTATCTGCATTAGCGTGGGAATTCTTGGTTCATTGATCTCCTTGGTAACTGTTACCAGAGCCGGGAGTTTTGCAATGGCTACCTCATACGTTTTTTCAAGATCCCTCTCAACAACAACCCCGCCACCTCTCACCTCTATTTTTCTTGCGTACGTCAGCACAGGAATTCCAAGAGCCTGCGCCAGCCTTGGACCTGTCTGAAAAGAATATTCGTCGATGGAAGCCTCTCCACATAGAATGAGGTCGTACTTCATTTTCAGGATTATCTCGGCAAGGATGTGCGCTGTCCCAAGAGAGTCAGTGTCGGCATTGTACAAAATAGCTTCATCCGCACCCATTGCCAGAGCTTCTTTGGCAGCATCCTTCGTGCCTTTAATTACGGCGGAAACGTTTCCACCATGCTTTTCCTTGATCCTTATTGCCTCCTCAAGTGCATTTTTATCAAAGTCGCTGAACTTTCGTGCAACTCCTTCTGTTACCGGACGTTTTGAAGTATCTATCTTTATCTGTGCAAGATCATATATCTGTTTGAGGCATACAATTATATCCATGATCGCTTCTCCATTTGTTTTTTATGGGTTGTATTTATCATTAACAGGTTGCCCTTGGAATAAGGGACTCCGTAAAGTAGAACCCACAACGATAATACCTTTCCTGTTTCCGTTTGCGTTGTGACATCAATTCCCTTCGGGGAAGGTCGGGGGACGCTCCAGCTCTTTAGGGTTGAGTAATTCACTAAGTTGTGAACTCTTTACCGAGGATTTCCCTGCCAATAATTATTTTCATGATATTCTGTGCTCCCTCAGCACCTATTATATAGGAATATACACCTCTAAAGCCCCGCTCAAGTCCGGCTTCTCTGGTATAACCGTATGCTCCATACCATGTCAATACATCCTTGATAATATCAAAGGCTGCTGTTGGTGCAACGAGTTTTGCGCTGGCTACGGCTTTATTTATCTCATTATTACTGAACCTGTTTTCAGTGTACATCCGGTCAAGCATCCAGGCCGCCTTATGGACTAACAGTTTTGCAGCTTCAAGTTTTGTGTAATCCTCAGCCAGCTGGAACTGTATCCCTTCAAACTTTGCAAGAGGAGCACCGAAAATATGTCTTTCTTTTATATACTCGATACCTGATTCCAGAGCCTTCTGGGCAGCGCCGATACATGCTGCAGCCACAAGTGTCCTGGCACAGTTAAAACCTTCCATTGCATAATAAAATCCGCGGTTCCATTCTCCTATGAGATAATGCTCTGGTATCTCAACACTGTTTATGTTTATGGTGCCTGTAGATATACCCTCACGTCCCATCTGTTTAAAAATACTGGTCGTTATCCCCTGTACATCTTTTACCGGAAGATAGCACAGCGACAGACCTTTATGCTTGAGTTCAGGGCTTGTCTTCACGATTGTTACATAACCTCCTCCATATCTGGCTGCCTCTCTGACACCGCTAATAAATGTTTTTGCGCCGTTCAATATCAGTTTTCCATCCCTTTTTTCCATTGTGGTAGATGTTGAGACAATATCAGAACCCCCTGCAGCCTCTGTTGAAGCTATGCCCAGAAAAGTTTTTCCTTTTATTACATCAGGCAGTATCTCTTCTTTAGCTGCTTTACTTGCATATCTGTCCATCAGGAAACCCCAGCCTGCTCCTACCAGGTAATATACTGCAGTTGCCATACTTATATCTGCCCTGGCTATTTCCTCTGCTGCTATTGCGGCTGTAATGAAGTCTGCACCCGACCCTCCATACTCTTCTGAAATAGTTATACCGAGGAGGCCAAAAGCTGCCATATCTTCAAGAACTTCGTGCGGAATCTCTCCCTTTTCATCTATTTCATTGGCGCGAGGAGCAAGCTTCTTCTTGCAAAATTCTCTCACAGACTTTCTGAAAAGTTCCTGTTCTTCAGTGAATGAAAAATCCATGTTTTCCCCAATTATGTTATTTCTTTGGTTGTTAATTAAGTTATCCTTTTGTTGGAAAATGAGTTGTTTTTAAGTACTTTGCAGGATATAAAAACGATATTAAAGAAGGAAAAATTTTATTAATGTCACAGTATGACTCTAAATTCTATGATTTTTTCACACATCCCGATAGCTCCGAATTAATGGCAGCACTGGCCAGGAAGTATGGCTTTTCCGGAATAGTTGATATGAACCAAAAAATCAATGAAGTTATCATTCTTCCGGATGATTTTTCTATATACAGGGGTGTGGAGATCCAGGCAAAGTCGTCAAGGATACGCGAAGAAATAAAAAAACATAGGGGCTCAAATCTTATTTTGCTGGCCAGGGGAGGAGAAGAGGACATTAATCGCGCAGCTGTGGAATCAGAAGGTCTTGACATACTTTTGCAGCCATCTGAATTTAATAATGTTCTTGCTAAAGCCGCAAGTGATAATTCTATAGCTATCGGATTCAACCTTGGTTTACTCATCAGGCTAAGGGGTGATGCACGCGTAAGGGAATTAAAGAATATGAGGATAATTCTTAAACACGCAAGGAAATACAAACTCGAAATGATCCTCACAAGTGATTCAAGTTCAGTTTATGACCTTCGTTCCCCGAGGGAAATGGTTGCACTTTCAAGCCTTTTCGGGATGACACCTTGCGAAGCTATTGACGCAATGAGTGCGACACCAAAAAGCATACTTCGAAGAAAAAGCCCGAATTATATCAAGGAAGGCATTGAAATATTATGAAAACCATGCCCACCTTACGTGAAAAAAAGAGATATATCGCGTTTGAAATTAATTCAGACAAGACGATAATCCGGCAGGAACTGGTCAGGGAGATATCGAATTCAATAATTTCTTTGTTTGGTGATAAAGGAGCAAGTGAGATAAATCCCTCGCTCATGTCATTTGAAGGAAGATTAGGGATACTTCGCTGTGCCCGTGAAAAAACAAACGAAACAAGGGCGGCCCTTGCCTGTATCAATAATATTCGCGCAATTCGAGTTTCTTTTCATGTACTTGGTATATCCGGCACTATCAAAGGTGCAACGGAAAAGTTTATACAACAATCACTCGTAAAAGAGTCAGAACCCGAAAAAAGAATAAAGAATAACAGAATATAGGAAATTACGGTTTTTCATATAAGGAGATGATAGAATGCAAATGGCACCACAAATGGGATATGACAGGGCAATAACTGTTTTTAGTCCTGATGGAAGATTGTTTCAGGTAGAATATGCACGTGAAGCGGTTAAACGCGGAACAACGGCAGTTGGCGTAAAAGCTGTGGATGGGGTGGCACTGTTGGTAGATAAGCGTGTTACCAGCAAATTACTGGAAGCGGAATCTATTGAAAAGATATTCCAGATCGATGATCATATCGGAGCCGCGACATCAGGTCTTGTCGCAGATGCCAGGGCTCTCATTGATCGGGCCCGCGTTGAAGCCCAGATAAATAAGGTAACTTATGATGAACCCATAGGTGTTGAGGTTCTCTCCAAGAAAATCTGCGACTTTAAACAATCATATACACAATACGGTGGTGTCAGGCCTTTCGGGACAGCTCTCCTGATCGCAGGAGTTGATGACCATCGTGCCCGCCTTTTTGAAACAGACCCGAGTGGCGCTCTCCTTGAATATAAGGCCACAAGCATTGGTTCAGGAAGGACGGAGACCATGGAGGTCTTTGAGAAAAAATATACCGATGATATCAAACTGGAAGATGCAATTATCCTTGGCCTTGATGCGCTTCACAGCACGACAGAGGGAGTTTTTAACGCTTCTACTATCGAAGTCGGGATAATCGAACTTTCAACAAGGAAATTCAGGAAACTCACTCCATCGGAAGTGGAGAAATACGTGGATCGGGTCATAAAGATTCATGCCTCTGACACCAAAGGAAAGGATAAGAAAAAGAAATCAGAAGAGTGAGTCAAAATGGTCACTCTTGATGAGTCCATAATAGCGCGTCTTAAGACTCACGGAAAAACTTTTGAGGTTTTTGTAGAACCGGAGGGAGCGCTGGCTTTTAAAAAAGGCGACCCCGTGAAGATCGAAAACATCCTGGCAGTTGAAGATGTGTTCGAAGATGCCAAGAATGGTGACAGGCCAGCTGAACAGGATATAATTAACGCATTCGGGACAACCGATGCATTGAAGATCGCGGAAAAAATTATCAAGGATGGAGAGCTTCATCTTACCACAGAGCAGAAAAAGAAGATACAGGATGAAAAAAAGCACCGTATAATAAGCATCATTGCGACCAATGCCATCAATCCCCAGACAAAGGGTCCGCATCCACCGGCACGTATCGAAGCAGCTATGAATGAAGCTGGTGTGCATATTGATCCAATGAAAAATGTGGATGAGCTTGTAGAGATCGCGATGAAGGCAATAAGACCGCTCATCCCGATAAGATTTGAGGAAGTAAAGATCGCTATTAAGCTTCCGGCAGAATACGCTACAAAAGCGTATGGGAGTGTTGCAGGTTTCGGAACCCTGACAAAGCAGGAATGGCAAAATGACGGTTCCTGGATTGGTGTTTTAACTATTCCGGCGGGAAGACAGGATGAATTGTACAGCCTCCTGAACCGGTTGACTAAAGGGAGTGCGGAGACAAAGTTCATAAAGTGATGTAAATGGATAAAAAATTAGTAATTCCGGGTGAATTCTTATCAGATGATATAAAGCTTGCTGATGAGGGTACATATGTTGAAGATGGTAAAGTATTTTCATCTGTATTTGGCATAGCATCATTGAAAAACCATGTCAAAGTCGTGCCGCTGTCAGGAAAATACATACCCAGGCAGGGCGATATTATTATAGGAATAATAACCGAAGTCTCTTTTTCGAACTGGATAGTAGATATTCGGTCCCCTTATGAGGGTTTACTGCATATATCCGAATTTCCCAGGCGGATAGACAACTCGGAAATGTCTAAATATCTAAAAGTCGGCGATTCAATAATGACACTTGTCAAGGACGTTGACCAGAGCATGAAGGTCGAACTTACATTGAATGACCAGAGACTGAGGCAGATAAAAGACGGCCGGGTCATCGAGGTTACACCTTCCAAGGTACCAAGATTAATAGGCAGAAGCGGTTCCATGATCGCTATGCTGAAAAATGAGACGAACTGCAATATATTTATCGGGCAAAACGGCAGGGTTTGGCTTACAGGGAAAGATAAGAATCTCGATCTTGCAGTAAGGACTATCCAGAAAATCGAGAACGAATCTCATATTCCGGGTTTGACGGACAGGATAGTCAAATTCTTGAAAGAAGAAAAAGGAACACAGGTCAAACAACCGGAAAAAAAGAAGGCAAAAAAAGAACAACCAAACAAGCAAGAACCTGTAGAAGAAATTGCCAGGGACGAAATAGTATCTAAAGAGACAACCCAGGAAGATACGAATATGGAAGAAACAGTCATGGAAGAAGAACCTGAGAAACTTGAAGAGAATAAATCCGGTGGGATCCTGGATGAACTGCTGGATAAATAATATGTATTGTATAAAATGATAAGGAACGAGGAAGAAAGAGAAGAGGAATCTTATGGTAAAACCAGAAAAGTTAATTGAAAACGGTATTCGCCTTGATGGCAGGAAACCAGATGAATTAAGACCCATCAAAATAAAAGTGGGCGTTTTGAACAGAGCTGATGGTTCATGTTATTTTGAATTCGGAGGGAACAAAGTAATTGCAGCGGTATATGGGCCGCGAGAGGTACATCCCCGCCATATGCAGAAATCAACAAGCGCAGTTGTTCGGTATAGATATAATATGGCATCGTTCTCAGTTGAAGAACGAAAACGTCCAGGACCTGACAGGAGAAGCATCGAAGTCTCAAAGGTGAGCAGGGAAGCGCTGGAACCGGTTATTTTCCAGGAATATTTCCCCCGCTCTGCCATAGATATCTTTGTAGAAGTACTCCAGGCAGACGCAGGTACAAGGACGGCAGGAATAAATGCCGCATCTATTGCCCTGGCCGACGCAGGCATACCGATGAAAAGCCTTATTTCGGCCTGCGCGGTTGGAAAAGTTGATGATACACTTGTCCTTGACCTGAATAAAGATGAAGATAATTATGGGCAGGCCGATATGCCAATTGCCATGACGCCAGATGGAAAGATCACACTTTTGCAGATGGACGGTCATCTTACCAGGGAAGAATTCAAGGAAGGGCTTGAGATGGCAAAGCAAGGATGTCTCATGATCGCGCAGTTGCAAAAAGCTGCACTTATGGAGAAATATTCCTCCCAGATAGAAGGTGAAGCGAATGAGTAATGAAATAATGTCCGAACTTCGTAAAGATTATATTTATAATCTAATGATCAAAGGGGAGAGAGAGGATGGGCGAAAATTTGACGAGTACAGGGAGATAACAATTGACACAAATGTTATTGAAAAGGCAGAAGGCTCCGCGCGCGTCAAACTTGGGGATACACATGTGGTCGTCGGTGTTAAGATACAAACAGGCACACCTTTTCCTGATACGCCTGACAAGGGAGTGATAATTACAAATCTTGAACTTATCCCTCTTGCTTCGCCTGTATTTGAATCAGGCCCGCCAAGAGAAGATGCCATAGAACTTGCCAGGGTAGTAGACAGGGGCATTCGTGAATCCGAATCCATTGACCTTTCCAAACTGTGTATAACACCCGGAGAAAAAGTATGGATGGTTTTCATTGATGTGCATGTCCTTGACGATGGAGGTAACATTATGGATGCTGCATCCCTGGGCGCCATAGCAGCTCTTATGACCGCAAAATTACCCGCACAAAAGTTTGGTGTGGGTGAAGACACGCCTGTTCCCATGAGGGATGTACCAGTCGCTGTAACTGCAGTTGAGATCGGCGGGGCCATTATGCTTGATCCCTCACTGAATGAGCAAAGCATAGCTGGAACAAAATTGACCGTAATTTCCAATCAGGATGGCGGATTATCAGGCATGCAAAAGAGCGGTGTTTCGCCACTTACAGCTGAACAGATAAATTATATAGTGGATATTTCAATTGAGAAGGCAAAAGAATTAAGAGAAAAATTCCTGGAGATATAATCATGGCTAAAATCAGTTCAAAAGGACATAAATCAAGATCCGCCGGAAGATTTGGTGTAAGATACGGAACGAAAGCCCGAAAACTTGTGGGCGATAGTGAAGAAAAAATGCGAGCCGAATATACATGTTCTAAATGCGGCGCAAAGAAAATATCAAGGATCGGAACAGGCATATGGCAGTGTGCCAAATGTGAACACACATTTGCTGGAGGCTCATATGTTCCACAAAGCCCGGCTCATCTGACTGTCTTAAGAGCGGTCCAGGGTGTAAAAGCTGAACTTAATAAACAATTAGCTTTAGCCAAATAAGGATCAGTATGGTTTATAAATGTACCCGTTGCAAGCGGGCAGTTGAGATAGATTATGAATATAGCGGCGTCCGTTGCCCTTATTGTGGCCATCGGATCCTTGTCAAGGAAAGACCTGTACTTGTAAAACGGGTCAAAGCCGAATGATCATTACCACTGCACGAAAACCATCATCAAAAACACGAATATTCTGCAAACATCTGGGCAGGTTCACGGGCTGGAAATATGTGACCCGTGGAAAAGCCAGCCTTCTGAAGTTTATAGATAAACCTTTTTTATTAGTAGGTGAATACAAAGGAAACCCTGGCAGCTTTTGTTTTTTTTTAAATGGTAAGTGTGTTCTCTCAATTCGCGCCAATGTATCACTCGATAAAGATATCGGTATTGGAATTGAACCTGTAATTCAAGGAAATAATTCCCTGGCGCTTGATCTTAGTAAACTGACAGGATTAAGAAGAGGAGAAGAATCAAAAAGGATTATTATGGTCGATGATAATATTCAATTTATCAGTGATGGCGATCCATATATCAAATTAAAATTGCTGGAAGTACGAGGCGAGGGCAGTGTTTGATTTATTTAAAAAAGAAGAGATACAATCCCTGAAAGCAAGAATATCACAGCTTGAGGAAGAATGCAGGATATTATCCCTGAAGCTTGAGAAAAAAGATGAAAAAGCAAAAAAAAATATTGCAACAAAACAGGATGTTGACCGGGAGTTAAATGAGGCCCAAAATAAGATCTCTTCGCTTACAAACGAGATACAGAAACTGAAACAAGAAATATCACAGGAGTTTAAATTCAGGCTGTCTGAAAGCCTTTCTAAAAATAGGCTTGAAGATATAATTTTTTTAATTGGAGGACTACAGTCAAAAATATCAACATTGACAACAGTTTACCTGGAAAAAAATAAGGCGCTTGGGGATGTGGCAAAAGAAACAGTAAACCTTTTTGACAGTTCAACTTTGCAACTTATTGAAAAAATAGAATCTTCTACTGGAAAAATAATTCTTTACGATACCAACAGGATAATTAATCTGGTAATAATACCAGTTTTCCCAATACTCCAATCAGAATTTTTTATTAGCACGCAATTCAATCTTGAACCTTTAAAAAAGAATCTTGAATATGAAAAAATACTTGTGGTCAATACCCATGCTGGTGAGACAATTATAGGAATTGTCGAAGCAGATAATTTTGTGGAACATGAGATCATAAGAAGTAGTGTTATGGGGAAGCATAAACAGGGGGGCTGGAGCCAGAAGCGATTCCAGAGCCTCGTGGAAGAGGATGTAAAACATCATGCAAATAAAGTGAGGTCAGCGCTTGATACAATGCTTTCAAACCATAAGGATATACAATATGTCCTTGTAGGGGGAGAGGGAAAATTGATAAAAATGATAATGGAAGGATATGATTTTCCACTGGTTATGAAGAGTATGGATACAATTTCAAATGGGAATGTTGATCAGGTGTTAAGGGATGTATTGGCCGTCAGGTGTTACTGGATTTAACACAAGAAACACATAGTTAATATTGTCAGAGAATAATAAGAGGTCTCATGAAGATAGTAGTCTCAATTGGTGGATCAGTTCTCGCAAAGGAATTGCAGCCTGAAAATTTTAAACGCTATGCAAATACCATTAAAGAGATCGGAAAGAATCATGCGGTATTTATTGTTACAGGGGGAGGAAAAGCAGCGCGTGAATATATTGGAGTTGCGCGAGCCCTTGGTTCTGATGAAGCCTCCTGTGATTTAATAGGTATTGATATCACGCGCCTCAATGCCAGGCTTCTGATCGCAGCTCTTGGTGATGCGGCCTATTATGAGCCTCCATTGAACTATAAAGAGGCAAGAACTGCAAGTCTTACCAGTAAAATAGTAGTAATGGGGGGAGTAACTCCAGGACAGACAACAGATGCTGTTTCTGCTGTCCTTGCAGAATATACCGATGCAGATATACTAATAAATGCAACGTCTATTGATGGCGTTTATACGAGCGACCCGAAAAAGAACAAAAGTGCCAGGAAATTTGAAACCATGACGCCTCACCAGTTAATTGAAATAGTGATGAAGACTGAAATGGTTGCAGGAGCCAATTCCCCGATAGATCTTCTGGCCGCCAAAATCATCGAACGAAGTAATATTAAAACCATTGTACTTAATGGGGAAAATCCTCAAAATATCATTGATGCAGTTAATGGAAAATATAATGGGACGGTCATAGAAAAGGACAAAAAAGTCAAACCGGGACAAAATTCTAAAAAGACAGAATTCGAAAAGGATGCCTGTAACCTTGGTTATTACAGTGGTGTTGGTTGCGACAATTGAACTTTTCTTGACAAAATATATATATATAGATAACAAATACACAGAAAAGGAAAAAATTATGTTTGAAAATATCTTCAAAGGTTTCTCCTTTATAAAGGAGAGTTTCAGCTTAATAGGCAAAGATGCCGATGTCATCAAACCCTCTTTCTATACTATATTCGTGGGAATGTTTTTTACTATATTTTCAGCTATTATCATGCTTTTCCTTAAATTAAGCCCTCAGGTAGGAAATTTATTCTATCTCCTTGCCTTCCTCGTTTTCCTTGGGAATTATTTCATCTCATACTTCTTTACGGGAATGACAGCCTTTCTTGTTTATGATTATTTTAAGGACGGCGACGCCACAATGTCAGAGGCATGGGATGCAACAAAGAAGAATATGTTTACGATTTTTTACCTTGCGATGATTTCAGCTATTTTCAATATAATTATAGGCATATTAAGAGGCCGTTCAAGAAGAGAAATAGGTGTGCCAGGAGGTATTTCCGGTATGATCCTGGGATTTTTCGAAAAAGCCTGGACTGTTGGTACTTATTTCATGATCCCTGCAATAGTTATTGAAGACAGGGACTTGGGAGGCGCTGTAGAAAGAGCAACCCGGATCATCAAAAGGAATCTTCTTCCTATAGGAGTTGGTGAAATAGCGGTAGGACTTGTTACAGGAATTCTTTCGTTTGTCGGAATTATAATTGCGATATTTATCGGCTACTCATTGCTCACTATCGCAGGGACGATAATAGCATTACTAATCGCGGCGATTTTGATCGTCGCCGTTATCGCGTTTTCCATGTATGTCACCACAGCATATCATACATGCCTTTTCCTCTGGGCAAGGAATGCTGAAGGAGCTCCCGGAAGTTCGATAAGACCACCGGCTCCGATCGCAAATGTGCTGGGGATTTAGCATGAAGATAAAGGTGAAAAGTATTCAGGTTTGAGGGAAAATCATGGCAGAAACTTTATTGGAAGACGTTCTTTCATTCATATACACTATCGGACACTGGATCGGCGAAAAGATAGTTGAGCTTATCCAATTCATTTCAGGCATCATTTTACCACAATCTCTAGTGGATGCAATAGGAATGCTGGTAATACTGACAATATTCCTGGCAATAGCAGAAGTTGCAAAGAAGGCTATCTGGATCGTTGTTGCGCTCGGATGGGTATTCATAGTAATCCGGATCTTGATGCTGATGATAGGATAATTATTCATTTTCGCCCGAGCAGCCTGCAGGTCTTGCATATCCTGTCACTGCCCGGTTCGTTACATTTTTCGCAAAATACGATCTGCGTATCAGCGGGGTGCAAAAATTCAGAAATAGATTCATAACCGCCTAAAAGAGAATATTTTGTCCCGGGGTGTTTTACTTCATAATTATTCAGCATATCCCGTATTTCATTTCTGAGGGCCAAACCCGCATAAGGGCATTCGTCCATACTTACAGGGAGGTGATTCATGAACCCATACAGGGCAACTTCTTTTTCCGGAATACTTCGAAGCGGCTTGATTCTTGGCACCATTCCTTTCTGGATAGTACCGGGGATCATTCTTTTTAACCTGTCAATGTCCCCGCGCAAGTAATTCATCAGGATCGTCTGGGATTCATCATCAAGATTATGTCCTATTGCGATCTTATCGGCTCCGAGCTCGCGCGCAGCTTTATTCAGGATATTTTTCCGAAGCACCCCGCAAAGGGTACAGCCAGCATTCTCTTTTTCCCGGGTTAAAGCATCAAGTGAAGTTTTGAACTCATACTCAAAAGACCTGATGATATGCCTTATCCCCAATTCACCGGTCAGTTTAATGGCATGTTCAAGCGTATGTTCCCTGTAGCCCTTGATGCCTTCATCTATCGTAATTGCCATAAATTCAAGGTCAGGGCGATTGCAGAAAATCTTATGAAGGACATATAATAATGCGATGCTGTCCTTTCCACCGCTTAACGCCACAGCTATCTTTTCACCTTTTCCTATCATTTTGAATTTGCGGATGTCACGCTTGATCTTTCGCTCAACATCTTCAATAAAATGATTTTTGCAAAGATGGGCATTTGAGTATTTCTGGTATATCACTGCGCTCTTGCTGCATCGCTGGCATTTCATATATCAAGTTTAATGCTATTCTTTTATTAATGATTTCTCATGTCCAGATTACCCGGGGATTATCATAATTAAAAATTTTCATTATTATTGATTATTAAATAGTTTTATATTTATAGAAATGATATATGTTATTAAGGAGGCGAGCAACAAATGGACATATTTGAAGTATTATCTGCCATCTCAAAGAGAAAGAAAGCGTTCATGAATAGTGAAACAAACGAAAATGAAGCCTTGATAAAAGCAGAAATTGATGTATCGAAAGAATATCACATACCGCTTTTTGATATTAAGAAGTTAGTTAAGGCTTAGGTTCTTTTTATATTTTTTTAAAACTTATAATCTTAATTCAATCATTTCAGCAATTCTATTCCCACAGAAACCACATTGCATCAACTTTGCATTTCCAATTGTGAAATACTGCATCAAGTGACCGCATTTCTTGCAGAATGTTGAGTTGCCTTTAGCTTTTATCTCGTCAATTGCCTGTCTGATAGAGCTTAATTGCATATCCTGTTGTTTATCAAGATACATCAGGTCTTCATCTGTGAATGTTATTGTCATGTAAATTATATCTCCAATATTCTATAGGATAGAGCAGGCGTTGGATAGGATGTGCGGAGAAGTGTCATGTTATTAATTGCCTGCTCATGCTAACAATAATTGTCATTACTAATATACCTATTTCGTAAAAAATGAGTATAATGATAACACAGTTCCTTCAATAACACAGTTCAAATTGAACATTAAAAATAATTAATTATGACGTTGAGTGTATATCGTTGGGAAGATGTTCATCACCATTTCCGCAAGAGTAATAAAAAATAGTTCAGGCTCCCCTGACATTTCTGTTCCGGAGAACCTCTTATTGGATTGAACTTTATTTAACAGCCAGGATCTTTGTCTTTAACTTATCAGCTATTCCATCTCCGAGAGTCAGCTTTGCACCTGTATATACCCATTTTGACAGTTCCCCCATATCCGAAGCTGTCAAGGCTCCGGGATCTTTATTAAGGTGGAACTTGCACTGCCGCTCCAGAAAGAGAGTCGCTGATGGGCCCATATCCTCAGCCAGTATCTTAATAATTTGATCACTTATTGCCATTCTTGATCACCTTCCGGGGGGAGTGTTATCCTCTTTGCTCATGGCTTCCATCATCTTAAAGGCATTTATCATGCGCTTAAAGGATTCTGCCAGGTCTCCGATCTCATCCGAAGAAGATACTTCCACTTTCTCTGTCATGTCTCCTTTACTCACCTTGTTGGCAATGCCGGTAAGATTTTTCACCGGATCTGTTATCATCTTTGCTGCTACGAACGAAACAATAAGAGCGATCAATAACGAGATCACTATTGCATAGATGGTTACGCTGATGGTTCGGTCTGTGCTTTCCAGTGCCACTTTGAGGGATGATGCCATTTCTTCCTGGGTTTTGTCCACGAAAATCCCAAGCTTGAGGTTCAACGCATCCACTCTTGCTTCCAGGAAATGCATATCCTGTTTAAGATGTTTTTCCTGTATACTTGGGTCTTTATCTGGATTTTTCACCCTCGAAACCACCTGGTCTGATGCCGCCATAGCCAGGTTTTCAATTCTTTCCAGTTCGCCCAGATCGTTTCTTGATGCGTCATCTTTCAGGATATTTTTCAGGTTCTCCCTGTTCTGTGCCATGGCCTCTTTTCCTTCGTCGATCAGTTGCTTACCCATTGCCTGGCTATCCTGGGAGTATAGGAATGTTCCAGCCTGTACTTTTGTGGCTCCCCTTTCATAATTGGTTGCATACTGGTTGATCGCAAAGTCGCTGCCCACCTCTGTATTAACAGCCTTGATTACATTCAGGTTTGATATGACTGTTGCTCCTGCTATTCCGAATATCAGGACAAGCAGTATAAATCCACTCATCAGTTTATACATTATTTTCATGGTTTGTCGCCTCACGTTACAGGAATGAATCCTTCTTTCTGGACAATGCTCTGTCCTTTTTCGCTCAAAATAAAGCTTATGAACTCTCTTTCAATTCCAACGGGTGCCCCGTCGGTTATCATATACATCTTTCTTGATAACAAGTATGATGTATCCAGGATCGTTTGCTGTGTCGGAGCTACACCATTAACCTTTACGACCTTTACATCGCTGTTAATCCAGTTCACAGGAGTATACGCCATACCATCAGGATCATCCCTGATAGTGGGTATCATCAAAGGAGTGGGGTGTATTATTGTGGTCCCTGCGATATATGGTTTATCTGCCAGACCTGCGATCTTGGTGTTAAAGAGTTCAGCTGTTCCTGATATCTTGGGATCTGTATTATATATTTTAATCTTACCCTTCTTTGTGCCATTCGTGATCTGACTCCAGTCGGTTATTGTCCCGTCAAAATAGATGGCATTTAGCTGCGCTTTGGTAAGGTCAGAAAGTGGATTGCTCGGATGCACGATTACGCCTACGGCATCATTGGATATCACAGTCATATGAAGTTTCATCCCTTTCTGTTTCGCTTCAGCATACTCATTATCCTTTGGAGCCCGCGTTGCATCAGAGATGTCGGTTTCGCCTGCCAGGAATTTTACAAGCCCTTCACCTGTTGAGCTTTGCTGGACGTCAACTGTTACCGCCGGGTGGAGTTTAATAAACTCTTCCGAGGCGGTTTTTGCTATCGGATAGACGGTCGTTGACCCGTCAAGCTTCAGAACACCGGATAGTTCTGTCTGCTGTTTCAAGTTTTTCGTGCTGTCTCCAATGCATCCTGCAATAAGGACAGAGATGATTAAGATCAACATGAATACATTTTTATTTTTCATAAATAAATCATTCCTCAGTTTCTTTAGTTCTTAAGAATAATGCGGACTATTTAGTGGACTTCAAATCAGCATTATGCTAATCATAATTAGCAACAATACTATATAAATTTTATTCACTTAATTTCAAAAATTCTTGGAGTACTTTCAGAGTCTGTTCGACTGTATATTCTGCTCGCCTTGATATTCAAGAATTATGCATCTGTGTATTCAAGGCATGAAGGCACTTTTTGCTGTACAGGCTGACAGAACGCGGCAAAGCTGCAGGATATTATTGCCAACTTTCAATAGGTTACTTGGGAATACAGAGGGGCAATATTCAACGGATTAGTATGTGTGTCTGATTACTTATCGGTTCGTGTACTGGCTTTTCAATTCGAAACGAATGAAAAGCGCAATCAGCCATAACGGGTTTTAATGCTGCTCTTTGTTCTCACAATATTATTTTCTGATATGCCAGACCACTCGGTATTCTTGCCATAGTTACGTAAAGTAGTAAAACAATATCTATTGATATTTCTTTTATTCATATTTCTTTTATCTTTCATTTTCACGATGCATTGAACTTGCAGAATATCAATATAATTTAAATAAGAGACAATAATGTTTAAAAAAAGAAAAGAGGTTAGAATCGTTTCATGATCCTAATCTCACCCGTGGAATTAATCTTCGTTTTCTTCCTGATGTTCTCTATCGACTCCATCATGGTGTCGGTCTTTATGATGGTCACTTTCATGGTTCACTTCTTCTTCATGGTCACCTTCATGATGTCCGTCTTCATTACAGTCTGCATTATGGTCATCATCCGATGACGGAGTAACCACTGGTGTTGGAGTAACTGCCGGTGTTGGAGTAACTTCCGGTGTTGGAGTAACCACTGGTGTTGGAGTAACCACTGGTGTTGGAGTAACTTCCGGTGTTGGAGTAACTTCCGGTGTTGGAGTAACCACTGGTGTTGGAGTAACTTCCGGTGTTGGAGTAACCACTGGTGTTGGAGTAACCACTGGTGTTGGAGTAACTTCCGGTGTTGGAGTAACTTCCGGTGTTGGAGTAACTTCCGGTGTTGGAGTAACCACTGGTGTCGGTGTGGGTGTCGGTGTGGGCGGTGTTAGACTTCCTGTCTGTTTATAGATTTCACCAACAGCAGTCAATGTTCCTCCCCCACCGGGGTTGACATGACATGTGCCGCATGAAGCACCTGTTGCATCTGCATAGGCTGGCAGTGATGATGCTCCGGGTACTAATACCATTGCCACTGTTAATAAAAGCAGTAGCCCGATTTTCATTTTATTATTCATGTTTTTTTCTCCTTTTGTTTTATTTTTTCTGATGTTCTGCAAAATTCATATCCGCAGAATATCCCGATCGTTCGTTTTATGGCGAAATATATATAAAGATGTTGACTGTTTTTGAGTTTAATAATCGTCCTAAATCAAATAATAAAGTACAATAACTGTTTTTTTAATATTATATAGTATTTAGTCGATTTAAATTAGTTTTTAATCTATTAGAAAGTATTTACAAATTGAACAGCAGTAAAAACTTCGAAAAAATATACATTAAAGCTTTAAAAGCCAGAAAAAAGTTCAGGATTATTCGGATTACTTCTCACGACCAAATCTCATTGTAACTATAGCAGGATTCTCCATTATTTGAAAAGCAGTCTCAGTTTCTTTTCCTATCTTCACCTCACCCTTTTTTCCTACTGTGGCTGTGAAAAGACACTCATCGCCGCTGTACACATCTACAGTTGCACCTGATAGTTCCTTGACGGTCAGGATAACATATTTCTTGGAACGCTCGATAGCTGGCACAAAACTCATAATTCCGATCTCCTTCACTTGTGATTTTGATCTTTCTTTTCCGGGCGCATCAGCTTTTCTCTCACGAATATCAAGGTGTATACCGAGCTTTTTTTCGATCAGGTCAATAGTTTTCCCGCCTTTCCCGATAACTCCAGCAATATCTTCTTCATCCATGTAAACAGCAGCGCTGGAATCAGATACTATTTCCACATCGACCCTATTGCCGGTATACCTCATCAATTCTTTTTCAATTTCCCTGACAGCAAGGCCCCATGTGGCTGGACGTTCCCTTTCAACCCCGGCCACAGGCATCACAACCACCTGTTCACCGTAAGTATATATTTCATACTCGACCTTTCTGGTCTCAAAGTCCGCTATGGTTATCACAGGTCTTGCAAGATCCTGTTCAACCATTCCTTGCGGAACTTTTACAGTGAATATTACATCATATACCTTTGAAACTTCTCCTTTATCGATGAATATGACAGTGTCCACTACCTGCGGAATTATCCCCAATTCAACGCGCCCGATCAACCTCTGGATAGCATCTACGCCCCTTGTGGCGTGCACAACTCCGATCATCCCAACACCAGCCATTCTCATGTCAGCAAATACCTGAAAATCCTTTGTTTTCCTGACCTCATCATAAATAGTGTAATCCGGCCTGACAAGAAGCAGGATATCCGCGGTTTTTTCCATATCGCGCTGTATGGGCGCATACTGTGTTATTGCCTCAGGCACCTGCAGATCGCGAGGAGATTCCATTGTTTTGACAATAAAACCCTGCTCGAAAAGTACCTCGGCCACGCTTGCTGCAAACGTAGATTTCCCTGCCCCGGGCGGGCCTGCCACAAGAATTCCCCGCTGCCGTTCGATGATCCTGGTTTTCAATTCCTTGCTGAGCTTATAATCATCAAGCCGGACTTGCGCTATCGGTCTTACCGCTGTTATTTCCATCCCGTCCGAAAATGGCGGCCTGGCAATTGCTATGCGCATGGATCCTATCTGGAATACCATGACACCCTCGTACTCTATTTCAAGGTGAGAGTCCGGGTCTCGTTTTGTTCTTTCTATTAGTTCTCTTGTGATCATGCGAAGCTCTTTTTCCGTGCTGGCCTCTTCCCTGATTTTCACAAGTTTCTGCTTTCCCACAGTACCTCTTTTTGCGCAAGGTTGGACATTTACCTTGAGGTGAACTGAAAGAGTATCGTCAGTAAAATAATCTTCGATAGCAAGGGCTTTTAATTCTTCCATGAGGGGCATAAGGTATTCCACATTCAACCCTTTGGCGCGCGCTACTTCCGATTGTACCCTGTCACTTGTGATGAAAAGAGCATTATTCTCGACGGCTATCCCTCTTATCATGGCATCGATCTCACCTCCTGATGCAAGTTTTATCTGCTCAAAGGACGGTCTTTTTCCTGTGAATTCAAGGGTGATCTCCCCTCTTTTTGCCATGTCGCTAAGTTCTTTTAGCTCTTCTAATCCTTTAAAGCCCATCTCTTTCCCGCGGTTTGCCTGCGCTTCAAGCTCGGACATAAGCGCTTCGGCAATTATGATCCTGGCCGATTTGAATTCTCCAGCTTTCAATTTTGCTGTTATCCGACCGTCAATTATTACACTTGTATCAGGAACTATACAAAATTCTTCCGTCATAATATTACAAAATGCACCCCTTTGGCATTAAAATGTTCTGATATCTCCAAAAGATTAAATAATTCCACGCTATCAAGAATGATCCATGGCACAAACGATTTCAGAAAAGATATTCAGTAAAGCAACTAACAAAAAAGTAAAAGCAGGAGATTTTGTCCTCGCAAATATTGATTGCGCCATGACACATGACATCACGGGTCCGCTTGCCGTTGAGGGTTTCAGGGAAATCGTCAAAGGCAAGAAAAACCAGAAGGTCTGGGATCCAGGAAAGATAGTAATTCTTTTTGACCACCAGGTCCCTGCAGATTCACTGAATGCCGCAGCGAACCATATTTTCCTTCGCCAGTTCGCAAAAGAGCAGGATATCCTGAATTATGATGTTTTTGAGGGAGTATGCCACCAGGTGATGCCAGAGAAAGGTCATGTAAGACCGGGCGACCTTATTGTGGGTTCTGATTCTCATACATGCGCTTATGGTGCGCTTGGCGCTTTTTCGACAGGTATAGGAAGCACTGATATGGCATTTGTTTTTGCAACCGGGAAGCTGTGGTTCCGCGTACCTGCGACGTTTAGATTTGAGGTTGAAGGAAAGCTGCCAAAATGCGTTTACCCGAAAGATGTCATTTTGCATCTTATCGGTGATGTGGGTGTTGAAGGCGCACGTTACATGACCGCTGAATTTTGCGGTTCAACTGTCAGAAATATGGATATTCCGGGCAGGATGACCATGTCCAACATGGCTATCGAAATGGGCGCAAAGGCAGGAATTGTGGAAGCCGATAAGACAACAGAAAAATACCTTAAGGAAAGGATACCGGGTTTTGTGCTTGACCCGAAGTGGAAGAGCGATGAGGATGCATCTTTTTCCGAAATCAAACAATATGATGTAAGTGATCTCTCACCGCAGGTTGCTTGCCCGCATAATGTTGATAATGTGAAATCGGTTGAAGAAGTGGAAGGAACAAAGATCGACCAGGTGTTCGTGGGCTCATGCACCAATGGGCGCTTTGAAGATATTGAGATCGTTGCTAAGATGATGAATGGCGAAAAAGTTGCAAAAGGTGTTCGCCTGCTGATAATCCCGGCCTCGCATACTGAATATATGAAGACCCTTCGCGCCGGGTACGTGGAGCAGTTCATGGAAGCGGGCGCTATCGTTGAGTCGCCATGCTGCGGGCCGTGTATGGGCGGTTCATTCGGGCTTCTTGGCAAAGGAGAAGTCGGACTTTCAACATCAAACAGGAATTTCAAAGGGAGGCAGGGAAGCCCTGATGCTTTTGTGTATCTTTCATCACCGGCAACGGCAGCGGCAAGCGCTCTGTATGGGGAGATAAAGGACCCGAGAAAGGTTTGAAGATTTATCAAGCTCCGCAGTTCCGGGACAGCAGGGAACCACTTGCATGTCTTAAATTCCAATACTATTATTTACAGCCTTTCCATTCTTTGCCATACTTAATGCCCCAGGAAGTCCACATAACTGCGAGAATCGCTATCGCCACGAGTAAGGCAATCAGAATAATAGCAATCTGCTGAAAAAGGCTAAATGATGAAGCGAAAAATGCAACATAAATTATTGCAAAAATCAACAAGCCAAAGAAAACTATTATTGATACCACAACTCTTGATGTGAGTCCAGAGGGAATTTCCAGATTATCATTCTCGTTCATATTAATATGCCTCCCAATTTCGATTGATAGTTAACCACTACCCTTCTTATTAGTATTACTTAATTCTAATACCTTATAAAATTAACTTAAATCTATTTTTTCAGAGGAAACAGTTATTTGACATAATTGATTATTAAGAATGATACTGCCAAAATAAGAAAGATGGAGGATAAAAATGAATACCTCAATTAAAGAACACTGGAATGAAATATATGAGGCATTAGATCCAGATGAGCTGACATGGTATGAAGAAATTCCTGCACCTTCTATGAAATTATTATCTAAATGCAATATTAATAAAAATGAACCAATATTAGATGTGGGGGCAGGTGCATCAACATTTATCGATTATCTTATTGATCAAGGATTTAATAATATCATTGCTGCTGATATTAGTGAAATAGCTTTGAACAAGCTAAAAGAAAGATTGGGTAAAGAAAAAGCCTCGGCAGTGAGATGGATAACAGATGATATTACCCAGCCAATCCATATCCAAAATTTAAGAGATATTGCGGTGTGGCATGATAGGGCAGTTTTACATTTTCTATTAGAAGAACACCAGCAGCGCATGTATTTATCCACTCTGAAGAAAGTGATTAGAAAAGGTGGCTATGTTATTATCGCTGCCTTTTCATTAAAGGGAGCAAAAAAGTGCAGCGGTCTGGATGTTAAAAATTATGACCAGAACATGCTTGCAAAGTTCCTGGGCGAGGATTTTAGCCTGCTTGAATATTTTGATTATACATATTATATGCCTTCGGGTGAGCCAAGACCATACATATATACTTTATTTCAAAACCGGATATTGGCCGAATAGGATTTTTCTCAATCCCGATATATTAATAATCCTCCTGCTCATTAAAGCCCCCTGATACCAATGATAAGAACTCATTACTCAAACCAGATAACCCCGGAAATGAACGGCAACACCGTCACCGTTTGCGGATGGGCGCATGAGATACGCGACCTTGGAGGAATTACTTTCCTTGTTGTGAGGGACAGGGAAGGACTCATACAGGTCACGCTTTTTAAGAAAGCCATAGATAAGGGGGTGCTTGAGGTCGTTAAAAGCATAAGCCGCGAATCGGTCGTATCTGTTACAGGAACTGTCAAGAAAGAAGCAAAAGCGCCAAATGGTTATGAACTTGTCCCGACAGCTGTTACTGTACTTGGAAAAGCCGAATCACCGCTGCCGATGGATACCACGGGCAAAGTGGACGCAGACCTTGATACCCGTCTGGATGTGCGCTTTATGGACATGCGGCGCCTCAGGACAACATCGATATTCAGGATCCGCAACCTTCTTTTAAAAAGTATCCGCGAATACCTTGACAGGGAAGGTTTTGTGGAGATCACAACCCCAAAAGTAGTAGCTACAGCCACAGAAGGTGGAACAGCGCTTTTTCCGATCACTTATTTTGAACGCGAAGCATTCCTCAACCAGAGCCCGCAATTATTCAAACAGCTTATGATGTCAGGAGGACTTGACCGCGTTTATGAGATCGGACCTATCTTCCGGGCAGAGGAACATGACACGAGAAAACACCTGAATGAAGCTACATCTATTGATATTGAAGCAAGTTTCATTGACAACGAAGATGTAATGGTGGTACTTGAGAACCTTATAAATTATGTTTACACCTATGTTGCCCGAAATGGCCAGATATATTTGAAAAACCTGGGAGTTGAAATAAAAATTCCGCAGCTTCCCTTCAAGAGAATAACCTATACTGAAGCCATCAAGATCGCAAAAGATAATGGCGAACAGATCGAATGGGGCGACGATCTTTCTACTGAATCCGAACACTCCATAGGGAGAACTATCGGTGAACATTATTTCATTACTGACTGGCCTTCTAAGATCAAACCATTCTATGCTTTGCCATATGAAGATAAACCAGAATTGTGCAGGGCCTTTGATATGATGCACCCGCGCATGGAGCTTTCTTCGGGAGCGCAGCGCGTTCATGATCCTGAATTACTGAAAGGACGGATAACTGCGCAGGGATTGAATGCGGATGGTTTTGATTTCTACCTCAAGGCTTTCAAATACGGTATGCCACCCCATTCCGGCTGGGGAGTCGGAGCAGAACGCCTGCTAATGACAATGCTCGGGATTGAAAATATCCGTGAGGTCGTTTTATTCCCGCGAGACAGAAGGCGTTTATCTCCATAAATTATTTAACTTAAAAGTATGTTTATACTGCGAAGAGATTTACCAAAAACTATTTGACCATTTTAACCGTTAAGAAAAAGAGGGATCAAGATGAGCACTGAAAGGGATATCATAATAGAAAGACTTGAGCAAAAACTGGCTGCAAGGGATAAAGAGTTTACACAAATGCAGGAAGCATTGCGGGAATCCATTGTCATTGAAATGGAAAAACGCTTTACTGATAAAATAAAGCTTAGAGAATCCACACTGGAAGACATGAGGACAAAATTTGGCGAAAAGATCAATGATATAATCCAGATGAATAAATCCCTCCGGGATTCAATCATGGAGAAAAAGAATACTGAAATAGATGTAATGCGCCAGTATGATAACCGTATAGAAAGGATGGAACGCAAGCTCATTGAGCTTAACAGCGCTTATGATGGGGTCATGAAAGAGCTTCTTGACCAGAAATCAATAATCCATGAATTAAAACCCACCAAATCAAGGGAAGAGGTAAGGGCAAGACAGGAGGCCAGGCCAAAAGAAGAGATAAAGCGTAAGGAAGAAGTAAAGCCTGCACAGAAGGAAAGGCCAAAACCCCAGTACATCATAGCTGATAATTATGTTCCCAGGGAAAAGAAAAAACAAGCGCCTATAATTGAAGCTAACGAAAAGCCCATTGATGCGGAAGAAAAGGCAAGAGAAGAGCAGAAAGAACAACTAAAAAAACCGACAACAAAGAAAAGTGAAAAGATAATGGAAGGGGTGGAAATAAGCGAGACCTTGAGAAGAGGTAAATAGTGCATATCAAAGAGATAGAGCTTCAAAACTTCAAATCCTTTGGAAAAAAAGTAAAAATACCTTTCTTTGATGAATTCATGACCATTTCCGGCCCAAACGGAAGCGGTAAATCAAATATAGTCGATAGCATCCTTTTTTGTCTTGGCCTCTCAAGTTCCAGGGTTTTGCGGGCTGAGAAACTTACAGATCTTATTTTTAATGGCGATACAAAAGTAAAACGGGATTTTGCCCAGGTCACAATACATTTTGACAATACTGACAGGGAAATGCCAGTGGATTCAGACGAGATTGTCATAACACGCAAAATAAGACGTACTGAATCCGGTTATTACAGTTACTATTATTTTAATGAAAAAGCAGTAAGTTTAAATGATATTCATAATTACCTTTCAAAAGCCAAGATAACACCGGAAGGTTATAATGTGGTCATGCAGGGTGATGTCACAGCTATCATCGAAATGACCCAGACCGAAAGGCGAAAAATCATAGATGAGATCGCAGGCGTTGCTGAGTTCGATGAGAAAAAAGACCTGGCCTTAAATGAACTTGAGATCGTACGTGAACGGATAGAACGGGTGGATATCATCCTTGCTGAAGTCGATGACCAGATGAGCAAACTCAGGCAGGAACGCGACCAGGCCTTAAAATACAAATCGCTTCGGGATGAAAAAAGAAAATATGAAGGTTATATTCTTATTGCCAGGCAAAAAGACGCAAAGTTGGAACTGGAAAGACTTGGCGGGGAATTGCAGGAGAAAGAGACAAAAAAAATAGATATCATAAAACAAATTGAAGATCGCAAAAAGGAACTACTTGATATCGAAGAAAAGCTTTCTGCATTAAATTCTTTGATTATCCAGAAAGGGGAAGGCGAACAGATAGCCCTCAGGAAAGAGCTCGAATCCATAAGGGGTGAGATCTCCCGCTGCATGAGCACAATCGAACTTGCAGAAAATGAGATAAATGATATCGACTCCCAGAAAAGGAAAGCTTTCCTTGATGTAGATACTGTCCAGGGCAAAATAATGGAATTCGATGCCAAACTGAAAGAAGAAACCCGGCGCAATGAAACCATTAAAGGAGAGGTCAGCGATAAAAATACGCAACTTCTGATCTTAAAGAGCAAGATCTCAGAAGTGGATGCAAAGTTTGTTGAAACCCGTGACAGGCTTTCAGCGGCAAAGCTTGGTCTTGAGACCGTGAAGAACGAGAAAAATGAACTGATGCGAGAAGAAGACCGCCTGCTTGATGCGGCCCGCAGGAAGTCCTCAGAAAGCAGGGACAGGGAGCTTGAGATTGAGGATGCCATATCCAAAATGAAGTCTGCTGGTTTTGATGCTACAAATACAAAGGCAGGTATCGAAGAAATAAGCGGCAAGAAACGTGAGCTTTCACGCGATCTGATCGACCTTGAGAAAAACAGGGTGCAGATAAAGAGCGTGATCTCCGATATCGAAAATACCCTCAGGACATTCCACCAGGAGTATGCAAAATCAGAGGCCAGGATCAGGGCTGCGGCTGAGATCAGCTACAGTGGACCTGTTGATGCAATTCTCAGGGCGCGAAAGGACAAGGAATTACCGGGTATTTATGGTACAATAGCAGAACTTGGCAAAGTCGATAAGAAATATTCTGTTGCCCTTGAGATAGCAGCAGGCGCGCGTTTGCAATCGGTTGTGGTTGATTCTGATGAGGATGCCGCTCGGGCGATCAATTACCTGAAAGAACGACGCCTTGGCAGGGTGACATTCCTGCCCCTTAACAAGATGGAAGGGGCGCAAAAAATGTCAAAAACCGAAAAAGAAGGCATCATCGATTATGCAATTAATCTTGTGAATTATGATGCAAAGTTTAACCCCGCGTTCTGGTATGTATTCCGGGATACAATTGTTTCGGAAAATCTCACGACAGCGAGGCGGCTTATGGGAAATAAGCGATTGGTAACGCTTGATGGTGAACTCCTGGAAAAAGGCGGGGCAATGACAGGAGGTTCGATCAAATCAAGGCTTTCATTTGCAAGCGGTGAAGAAGATAATATCAAGAAGATCGCAGAGCAGATATCAGAATATGAGGGCAGGCGAAAATCTGCTGTAAAGAAACTTGAAACACTGGAAGAACATCTTTCCGGGATCAAGTCAGAATCTGCTGGTTTTGATAATGAGATCACAAGGTTAAAGGTGCAATTAGCTGAAATCGAGGGCCGCGGCACCCGTTTAACTGAAGTGATCGAAACAAGGACCAGGGAACTTAAAGAGATCGAGGCTGCCCGCATAAAGATCAAAAGTGACATGGATAACGTGGAAAGCCAAAAACGAGAGAAAGATGCAGCGATCAATACAATACTTGAAGAAATTGGTTCGATCGAAGTGTTGTTGAAAGGCTCCGAGGTTCCTGAACTTAACAACAGGGCAGCACATATCGAAGAGGAGATCCAGAGGCTCAAGAGCAGGATCCGGGACATTGAGGCAGGTATTAATGCAGTCACACTTGAGCGTAAATATGCCCAGGTCAAGATCGATGAGACACGGCAGAGGCTTTTGGAACTTGATGCAAAGAAAGAAGAACACCGCACCAGGATCAATGGCTTAAAGGAAAGGATCAAGACCTTTGAATCAGAACTGAATATTAAGAGATCAAGGGAAAAACAATTGGGCGGGGAACTCCTGGAGCTTCAGGATAAAAGGGCACTGGTACAGAAAGAACAGTCATCCGTAAAGGACAGGTTCCTGGATACCCAACGGCTGAACATCGATATAGACAGGAATTTGCAGGCATTGTATTCCACAAAAGATGCATTGACAGATCAGATAATCCTGCTTGATAATGAAATTGCAGGGCTGGGAATCGAGCGAAATGAAGAGATACCCTCATCGAGCGCGATCACCCAGCGATTACAGGCGCTTGTCAGGGCGATGGAGAAACTTGAACCTGTGAACATGAGGGCGATCGATGAGTATAACGATGTGGAGAACAGGCAAAAAGACCTTAAATCAAGACGCGACATACTGTTCAATGAACGGGAAGAGCTGTTGATCCGCATAAAGAAATATGAGGAACTCAAGAAAGAATCATTCATGGAGACTTTTAATGGCGTTAACGAGCAATTCAAGCAGGTTTTCGCAGAACTATCCGAAGGGACAGGTTCTCTTTTCCTTGAAAAACCGGATGAGCCGTTTACAGGCGGGATGACTATAAAAGCCCAGCCATCCGAAAAGACATTACAGCGCCTTGAAGCCATGTCGGGCGGTGAGAAGAGTTTGACCGCATTGTCGCTGCTTTTTGCTATCCAGCAGTACAGGCCGGCGCCTTTTTATGCGTTTGATGAGATCGATATGTTCCTTGATGCAGTGAACGCTGAAAGGGTTGCAAGGCGCATCCAGAAATCAGCAGGAAATGCGCAGTTCATTGTGGTCTCGCTGCGAAAACCCATGATAGAAGCAGCCAAACACACGATCGGGGTTGCGATGCAGGAGAATAATATATCAAGTGTGACCGGGATCAGGTTGAATTGAATTTTTTGATTTCATTTACATAATTGTGCGCAAGCCGGATTGGTTCAGGAAGTTTATAGCCGCGAATGCAGGCTTTCACAATCGAAAGAGAACTGTCAAGTGAAACCCGATGTCCTGGCGCTACTACTATCGGTCTGCTTCTCTTTTCAGATTTGAGCAGCCACCCGACATTATGCCCCTCATAGATAAGAGGGGTCGCTTCACCGACATTTAAGGGTTCATCTCCCGAGCCGCATAAGATTTTCTTGGTAATCCCAATTGTTGGCACATCCAGCGCCACACCGATATGTGTAGCAATTCCGGCACTGCGAGGGTGATTGATCCCCGCGCCGTCCACCATCAGGATATCAGGAGGAATTTTCAATTTTGTAAAGGTATTAACGATAACCGGCCCTTCCCTGAAGCTTAAGAATGTGGGAATATATGGATAATTCCAGGGCTGGATTGAATGGATGCGCTCTTTTACTTCCAGCGAAACAAAGTCCATGACCACAATTGCTGAAATAATATTGTCATCCATAAACGCCTGGTCCACACCTCCAATAAGCCGGAGTTCCCCGAAATCATCTTTTACTACTGCTCTCTTTGCTACAAGACTTTGAGAGGCGAGAAGGGATTTTCTGGAGGTGTCAGCAGGGAAGTAATCAGATATATTGGGCATGATAATGCATATCCCTGACTATTTTTAAATGATCTTATTTTTCTGTTTTTTCAGCAAATACGCCATCATACAGTAACGCAGCAACAACACCGCCAACGATCGGTCCTATCCAGTAGACCAGGTGGTTTACCCAGTATCCTGAAGCAAGAGCAGGACCGAATGTTCTTGCCGGGTTCATTGATGCGCCTGTAAGCGGCCCGCCTACAAGGATGTCGAAAAGCACGACCATACCTATGGCAAACCCTGCAAATCCCGGCGGCGCCCTTTTGTCAACGGCTGCACCGAAGATAGTAAACACCAGCAGGAATGTCAGTATCGCTTCAACCAGGACTCCTGTGCCAAAACCCACATCTGTTCCAAGAGCTGTTGTTCCCAGGTGCACGGTGGCAATGGCAGTTGGATATATCACGCCCAGCGTCAGGCCCGCAACTGCTGCTCCTGCAAGCTGGGATATAATATAAGGAACTGCATCCTTAGCATCCATCTTCTTAGTGACAACCAGGGCAATTGTGACTGCCGGATTTATATGCGTGCCAGAAATGTGGCCAGTGGCGTATATCATAGCCATGACCACCAGACCGAATGCAGTGGAAATCCCCACAAGACCCAGAGCTCCGCTGGAAATATAGTTGGTTGCTACAGAACCCGCGCCTATGAATACAAGGGCAAAGGTACCCACAAATTCCGAAATTATTTTTTTTGAGTCAGTCATATATTCGCCTCACTTAAGCGCATCGTAACATTCCGGGCAAAGGATTCTTGGAAGCCTTTTTTTGGCCTTCTGGCTCGGGATGGGATAACCCCCTTCCCACATATCTATATCAGCTCTTATGAGGTGTTCCTGGCAGAGGGCCATACCGCACACGATACATGTGGCAATGGCAACTGTCTCTTTACCCATCTGTGCGCAAACATAGCAATGCATTGTAAAACCACCTTAGACTGCTTCAGCCCACTGGCAGTATTGATGTCTCTTGTCGATAGAAGTTATAGCGCAGTTTTTGCACACTCTCGCAGGCGCCCCCGGCTCATCTTTATGCAGGGCGATGATGTTTGTCATAAGGGTTGCTGTTACCGGTTCACTGGTAAGCAGGCATGGATAGTCCGCCAGTCTCATGAGCGAAGAGAACCTCACTGTGATGGCACATCCCGGATACGTGTATCTTTGTGGATTCATTATAACTTCGTTCTTATCGATCGGACCTAGATCTATCGGATAACCCCCGGACTTTGGTGCAAGAGCGCTATCGCTTCCGTTCTTTGCCTTTGCCGCTTTCTCCAGTATATGCCAGCCTCTCCATATCATGTCCATAAAGTCGTGGTTGTGAAGTTCAGCCGCCGCACCCCTTGTCGGATAAAGCTGGACATAGTTATGGAATCTCTTTGTCAACAGGTCAACAACCATAGGCGCTGTAAAGCCGTCCTTTTCCAGAATGTACTCAGCGCCTGCCGCTGTTGACGCAGTCGCAAGGGTAAGTATCTTGTACTCATTGTCGATCCCTTGTTTTAAGGCATTATTAAGCGTATTCTCAAGGACGGCAGTCTCTGCCTCGATAATTGACATTGTTACGTCATCCTTGCACATATTGAACGTTGACTGGGAGATATGATGCGCAATATCACCCACACAGTAGGCCGGAACAGTTACTATATTTGCATCCAGAACACCGTCATCTATGGCGGCTTTTATCGTACTTTTCATCCTTTCCTTGTATTGCTCCTGGTATTTTTTGACATCGAATGATGTATGCCCCATATCTTCCATTAGTTTTGTCTGGGCTTCAATAGGCTGGTCGTATATGAACTTCAGCGTCTTTATCTCTTCTTTAACGGCATCTGCTGCGGTTTTTCCACTCTCGATAGCGTGGGCGAATACATCACCTATTCCGTAAGAGGTGTTCATACCCCATGACTTTGAGGCAAGTATCGTCCGTTTATAATCATCTTTTATATTGGTATTCTTGAGTATCCTGTTCACGAGGTTAGTTGTGCTACCAGGTACAAGCGCAAAGTCCACTACACAGGTAGGCCCGTAGAACCCTCCATACCTGCGGATGACCTCCTTACCGATCAAAGCCTCTGATTTCCCGATTGCTTCAATGAATTTATCCATTGCTTTTCGAAAATCCGGTTTTTCATCGTATAATATTTCAAGAATTGGTCCTGTCTGGTAGTGCTCTACAAACGGGTCATCTTCAGGCCTTACCGTATCGGTAAGACTGCTCAGAATCTCAAAATGGGCGTTGATGGAATCGATATGAAGGTCGAACACGGCCTGGCTCTGGTCCCCTTGCGCTTTCATCTTGTTTGCTACGTCTACATAAGGTTTGACATCAGCCAACTTGAATTTTGTACCCCTTTTTTTTATTATTACATTCACATCGGCTTTTTGGGCCTCTATGGCCTCATGGATCATCTTGTTATATACACTCATATTGTTTACCCCTGGAGTGAAGATGAAGATAATGTACTCAAAAATTACTTAGTGCTTACTGACTCAATCACTCCAATTTAAAATGGGTATTATTTCTATAAGTATTTTACTATAGCGCATTTTGGACAGCAGGTCTTGAGCAACGTTCATTATAGATTATTCACAAAACATGTAATATGGGCAGAGTGGATACCCTGTGTTCCAATTTACCTTTATATAGCGAAGACCTGGGGATAGATATAACAAAGACCTCCGGCAGGTTCAAATGGTTTCTCGCCTCCATTCTTTTCGGGGCAAGGATAAGCGAAAAGATATCGATGAAAACATACAGGACATTTGAAAAATATGGAATCCTCAGCCCTGAGAAAATCCTTGACGCTGGCTGGGATGAGCTTGTGAGGATACTGGATGAAGGCAGGTATGTGAGATATGATTTTTCGACTGCAACGAAGCTGCTGAATATAATGAAGGAACTCAAGGAAAAATACGGTTCACTGGAGGAACTGTATGCTCATTCGGGTAACACGGAAGAGCTGAAAAGTAAGTTAATGGGATTTAAAGGGATTGGCGAGGTTACATCCCAGATTTTTTTGAGGGAGTTAAGAGGTGTGTGGAAGATAGATGTGCCTGTGTCCACTAAAGCCGCTGAAATGGCAGAAAGGATGAACATTGATCTTGAAGAGTTCGAGGGCGGGGAACTGACGAGGATCGAGGATGCGCTTGTGAAGTTGTATTTGAGGTATGGGAAAAAGGGAAAGATAAGGAGAGGTATTCAATCTCCAGGATAGCAGAAAATATTGATGCATACCCGACCGAGAAAGTATAATAATCCTGAACTTGTATTAAGCAGCGATAACACATGGCTGACAAATACGAACAGGTGCTTGAACTGGCAAAGCGCCGCGGATTCTTGTGGAACTCATTTGAGCTGTATGGCGGTACGGCAGGTTTTTTCGATTACGGACCACTTGGCGCTATGCTCAAACGCCGCATTGAGAATATCTGGCGCGACATTTTTGTGATAAATGAAGGTTATTACGAGATCGAAGCGCCAACGATCGGTATTGAAGACATATTTATCGCATCGGGGCATGTGGGTGGATTCTCTGATCCCCTCACCGAATGCCAGAAGTGCCATGAAGCCTTCAGGGCGGATCATCTTGTCAAGGAGATTTTGGAAAATCCCGATACATTAAGCGCTGAAGAACTCACGGATGTTATCGGGAAAAATAATGTCAAATGCCCTGAATGCGGCGGAAAGCTCGGTAATGTGTATGAGTTCAATCTTATGTTCAAAACTGCGATCGGACCCGGCGGAAAGCGAATGGGCTATCTTCGCCCTGAGACCGCGCAGGGAATGTTCGTGGATTTCCCGCGTCTTGTCAAATTCTACCGCGACCACCTTCCTTTCGGTGCAACTCAAATAGGCAAAGCCTACCGAAATGAGATATCACCGCGCCAGGGCGTTATACGCCTGCGGGAATTTACGCAGGCTGAAGCAGAGATATTCATCGATCCGAGGGATAAGACACATCCGAAATTTAAAGATGTAGCGGATATTGTCATGAACCTGTATTCGCAGGATGGCCAGGCAAATGGTGAAATGGAAAAAATGTCATTGAGAGATGCCGTAACGAACGGGATCATCGCCCATGAATTCCTTGCATATTGTCTTGCATTGACACATCAGTTCCTCGTTCGCGTTGGTGTGTCCCCTGAAAAAACGCGGTTCAGGCAGCACATGAAGGACGAGATGGCTCACTATGCTGCGGATTGCTGGGATGCTGAGATACTGAGTGACAGGTTCGGATGGGTGGAAGTTGTAGGCATTGCTGACAGGACTGATTTTGACCTGAAAGCACATGCAAAACAGAGCGAGAAGGAATTAAGTGTATATGTTTCATATGATACTCCCAAAAAAGTTGAAAAATTCGTTGTCAAACCCGATATGGGAGTCCTTGGCCCAATTTTTAAGGGGAAAGCAGGAAAGGTTGCAAATGCCCTGAAAGCGCTGAGGTTGGAAGAACTTTCAGGCGATGTCATAGAAGTGACAGTCAATGGCGAAAAAATTAAGATCAATAAAGATTCCGTGAAATTCGAAACAGTAACAGAGGAAATCCATGGAGAGAATATAATACCGCATGTGATAGAACCATCATTTGGTATTGACAGGATCACATATTCCCTCCTTGAACATTCATATTTTGAAGAAGAAACAAAGGAAAAAGTAGATGATGAAGGCATACGAATAGTATTGCGCCTGCCTCCCGAGGTGGCGCCTGTGCAGGCAGCTGTTTTGCCTCTTCTTTCTCGCGATGAATTAAGAAAACCCGGGAATGAAATCGTAGCTAAACTCAGGCGAGCTGGAATACTCGTGTCTTTTGATGATTCCGGGACTATCGGCAGGCGGTATCGCCGAAATGATGAGATCGGGACCCCATATTCGATAACCGTTGATTACCAGACACTTGAGGATGGCACTGTAACGATCAGGGACAGGGACACAATGAAGCAGGTTCGCGCAAACATCAGTGATATTGAAAATAATATTTTCGATCTGATATACAGGGGCAAGTCATTTGATGATGCAGGCAAAGGAATTTAAAAGTCTTCCATTGATTTGCTTTCTTTCCCGGAAAACCCGCACATCGATAGAGCCGACTTCAACAAACTATTTACGTATTAGAGTATAATCAGATATTATGGGATGGTATGGCACTGATGCGGTCGATGCCGCATTTAAGAGGACTAAAAAAGCTCTCATCGAGCCGTTCAACTTCTGGAAATGGATACGATTGGGGATAATCCTGTTCTTCATAGGTAGCAATGGATTTTTTAATTTCAACTCCCCGGCAAATTATAATTTGCCCTCAGATGACAGAACGCAAGGAGCGCCCTCGACAGAGAAGATCCTCAACCAGATAAATCAGGTTTGGGAACAGTACCATACATACATTCTTATAGCCATCTCCGTAACCATTTTCATGATATTGCTGTTTCTTCTGATATCAAGTATCATGGAATTTGTATTCGTAGAGTCACTGGTAACAAATAGAGTTGCCATCCGGGAGCCCTTCAAAAAATATTTGCGCCCTGGATTTCATCTGTTCATCATACAGGTCGTCCTGGGGATAGGTATTCTATCGCTGTTCATCCTATTGATGTTACCTATCATACAGAAATTTCTGGAACCGCGGACAACAGTAACCCCCGGGATGATCCTTGGCGGAATTCTATGGTTCATATCAGTAATGCTGTTGCTCGCCGTGGTTAGCGGATTCATAAGGTCGTTTATAAGCCTTGCTATACCTGTGGTGATATATCAAGAAATTAGCATAACAACAGCCATAAGAAAGATCCTGGGCAGGTTCAGGGAAGACTGGAAGCAGATACTGGTCTACTGGGGGGTCAGGGTCATCCTATGGATAGTTGCGTCGATTGCCGTGGGGTTAGTGGCGCTTATACTTTTCGTGATTTTGGTCATCATTCTTCTCATACCGGCTTTGATGCTGTACTTCATGTTATCAGCGCTGGGGCAAGGTACCGGAAGCATCGTATTCTGGGCATTGATGATACCTTATGGAATTATCGCAGCCGGGGTATTGATATTATTGATGTTGATCGTATCCGTACCTGTGCCCACATTCATGAAATATCATCTGCTGACATTTCTGCAGAGGTGGTATCCAAATGTGAGTATACCTCTCTTTGATTCAGGAAATACTGGCACTCGACCCCCAATGTAGTCCTCTATTCAAACTCTCCCTGTATCCTCGCTTCCGCACTGGGGGCAGGGTATCGGGATAAAGTTAGGGTCAGCCTCAAAATCAAAGCTGCAGACGTTACATCTGAAAAATACCGCATCCTGGTTTACTTCTTCCATATTATTATCCTGATATACAATATATTTTAATAAATTATCTTTAAAACAACTTAAAATAAGTCTTAATGATTTTTATATCTTTCGGTTATGAAAATAGTTAATTTTTATTCACCAATATAGTTATGTAAGGATACAATATCTTTTATCCAGCAAACCTATAGAAATCATTTACTTGAAATGCTATTATCTTATATTAATAAAATTGATGTTCTTGGCTTCCATTCTTGTTTATGTCTCTAAAGACAAAAGCCAAGATATCAGCAACAATTACTATAATCATAACACTAATACTTTTTTTATTAAATGCCTGGGAAGACTACAAAGTACGTTAACAAAGACTTATAAGATCAATCGAAATCGAAAATATTGAAAGATTAAAAAAAGAAGGGATATTATATGGTAATCCCTAATTGACCAACGATGTTACTTGCTTTATTCACAATCGTAACGGTACTAGACCCGGCAAATAGAAGTCCGACAAACTTTCCGTCTTTATCTACTGCTGAACCACTATCTCCGCCTGCTGAAAAGCCTGGAGTTGATACGACTATTTGGTCTTTAAACACTGCCCATTTTCCTCCATAAGATACTTTTACCGTTGCGACTGTATCGGAAACTTCACCAGTGGTAACACCAGTTGTTCTACCACTTTTTCTGACTGCATCTCTAGGTGTAACAGTGATAGTACCAGTTATTTTATACATCCCAACGTTGTCTGCGTCCAAAACATCGCCCACATTTCCAGGGATTGTTAAAGTTGCAATTGCCGCATCTGCTTTGTTGTTTGCACTATATTTGTTGAAATTGATATTAATGTATTTGAAGAGACTTCCAATTGTGTTTGCACTATTTCCACCATCATAAACCCCAGGTTGATAAATTGGAGTTCCTATGGGAAGGAATTTGGTCTGACTATTCAATGCCAAAACGTGTGCATTGCTTAGAGCAACAAGTTTTCCGTTAAGCGTAAGCGTAACCAAACCGAGTGTTCCTGCTGTTATATAAGGATTCCCTACACTTATACCACCGAATACAGGATTATAACTCGTTGTTCTCACACTTAATGCCGTTATCTTTCCAACAACTTTCTGCTTGACATTTATCCCATCTAAATTCTTAGGGACTTTTTTACCTTTTTCAGCATCTTCAGTATAAACCACAATCTCATTTGTGCTTTCATCAACTGAAACACCCGAAACACCATCTATCTCAAGCAGTTCTTGCTCATGCTTTTCTCTAATTTCTTTTGCATTTGGCGACGCTAATCCGCTACCAATCACCACCAATATGGCGATTAGAGTTAAAGATATTACAAATCCTTTATTAATAACAATCACTTCCTAGTCAATAATTACTTTTTCCACCTATAAACCTTATTATCAAAATTGGATTTCCTGCTACTGATTATAATTATTATACGCGTGCATTTAGGACAATTCACCTGCAACCTTACAATCTTTAACTGAGAAAACCGGATAGATGACCCGATTCCGGCACGGGTGCTGCCTGTCGGAGCCACCTGATAGTCTGGATAAATCCAAAAGTCATCTATTTCCATTTTTAAAATCTGTTTCCCAGCCGGGTAATCAGTCTATGCATCTTGATAAAATTTTTGCATTTTGGGCGATGGCATGGGCCCACTGCGTTTCATGGGAAATATTGTATCCAGACAAAATTACCAACATGAATTGAAATTTAATTTATGTTGGTAAATATCCTGAAATACAATATTACCCACTTGCCAATTTACTCTTATCATTTGAATGATATCTGCATAATAACCTCAAAAATAATCATCCTATTAAATATAGTATTATTATATTTTTAGCTGGTGTGATAATTACACATTATGTTGAAAATACCTTGTGGGATAGAGAGCCCCCCATATATTAAAGGCAAAATTATTTTCATTTGCGCCGGAAGGGGTGCGCATTATTTTAATCGTCAAAACTTAAAATAAATCTTTCCCCATCCACAAAAAGCTCAGGTTCCTTGATAATCCCATCCAGATGAATTCCTGCGATCACATCTCCTCCGAACGTGCTGTTATCCCCGAGTGCGATATGGACCGTGCCTGCGACTTTTTCATCTTCAAGCACGTTCCCGATAAGTTTAGCTTCCGGATTGATGCCTATACCGAATTCTGCAATATTTCGCGCTTTTATTCCTACTTTATCCAGTATTACGTTCAACTTCCTGGCATTTTTACCCCTGATATCGGTCACATACCTGTTATTGACCGTAAATTCAAGAGGAGAATCAAGGAGGCCAAAACCGCTCATGGAACCATCCACTACGAAAACGCCGCTTGCGTCTTTCGGAGCTATATAAAGCTCGCCTGCCGGAAGATTGCTGCTGCATCCGGGTTCAAGACACATTCCCGTATCCATATGCCATTTGCATCCTTCAAGGTCAAATGTGATATCCGTGCCGGAATCCGTGATGACCTTTATTTTTTTTGTATCCTCAAACTTTTTATTCAATTCAATAGCGAGCTCATTGATTTTATTGTACTCAGCGGTCATCCCGCCCTGCGCCATCATTTTCTCGGTGATACCCGGCATGGAAGCAACTCTTGCTCCTGCTTTGCAGGCGTTTATCTTTGCCTGGGTGTGGGTGAGGGAAAAAGTTGTCGGGGCTATCACTACATCGGAGTTTTTCATTGCTTCGGCTACAGGCAGGGGTATTTCTTCACCGTGGCGGGTACGCGGAAGCATTGTCAAAAGGATAACTTCGCAGCCCAGGTTTTTTGCGGCTTCGAATAAACTTTTACTTATAGATGCAGGAGTTAAAGTGTCAGCTACAATGAGCACTTTTTCTGCGGATTTCACACCGTAGCATTCCATTACTTTATTTACACCTTGACTTATCATTTTATACCTGATTTATTTTCACTTCAAACTGCTCTTCCTTGACCTCCCCATTCTCCTCTATCAATTGTTCCACCTTCTGCTGTGCGCTCTTCAATTTCGTGTTGCACTTCCTCACAAGTTTTATCCCTTGCTCAAAAAGCACCAAACTCTCATCAAGTGAAAGCTGTCCTTTCTCAAGCGTATCCACTATTCCCTCAAGCTCTTTAAGTGATTCCTCAAAACTCATTTGCATTCCTCTTTATCATTAACATTGCATCTTATCTTTCCATCGCTCACAATTATCGAAACTTCATCGGATCTATCAACATCCCCTATCCTTTGCACAAGTGTTTTTCCAGGCAGTTTCAATGTAATGCTGTAACCTCTTGAAAGTGTTCCAAGCGGGCTTACTGCATCTAATTTTCCTGCATGGGCATTCAAAAGCGCCTGCTTAACTCCCATAAGCCTCCCGATACTTGATGTCTGCCTCCGGGTCAGATCATCAATAAACTGGATGTGCCGGGTCAATTGTTCAACAAAAAGACGCGGCTTTACTCTGTCCTCAAGATCAGTAAGATGAGACTTCATGTCTTCAACAAATCGCCTCTGGTTCTCGATCAACATCTGACCCAGCCTTGTAATATGATTATCTAATTCCAGGCGGTCAGGGACTGCAATTTCAGCAGCTGCCGATGGCGTTGGGGCGCGGATATCAGCCACAAAATCTGCGATCGTAAAGTCGGTCTCATGCCCCACTGCTGAAATAATCGGGATCCTTGAATTAAAAATTGCACGCGCCACAGTTTCTTCATTAAAAGCCCAGATGTCTTCGATCGAGCCTCCACCTCTGCCCAGGATGATCAGATCCACTTCCGTCTTATTTAACACATCAATTGACCTGACAATGCTTTGCCCTGCATTGTCACCCTGCACCACTGTAGGAATAAAAAGAATATTGACAGGATATCTCCTTCCAAGCACTGTGAGAATATCATGAAGGACAGCGCCAGTAGGTGATGTTGCCACACCTATTCTTTTCGGGAACCTGGGAAGTGTCTTCTTATGGTCTGGTGAAAATAGTCCCTCCATGGCAAGTTTATTTTTCAATTGCTCATATGCTTTATAGAGTTCCCCTATACCATCAGGCCTAACATCCCTGACTTTTAGCTGGTATACACCTTTTTGTTCATATAGATCCATATCACCGAAAACCAGTACCTTCATGCCGTGTTCAAGTTCGAACTTAAGGTTTTTTCCATACCATTTGAACATGACGCAGTGCAGCTGGCTGTTTTTATCCTTCAATGTAAAATAACGATGACCTGAACTGTGGTTAGTAAAATTTGATATTTCCCCGCGTATCCAGGTATCATTGAACTGGCCCCCGGTAAGAATACTCTTTACCGCCAGGGTGAATTCGTGTACTGTATAGATACCTTTGGTTTCAAAACCCATGATTCCTGATTGATCCTATAACGTATCTGTTTTTCGATAGCGTTGTGAAAGTGATCATCCTGAAATGTAACTTTCAAGAATTATATAGTAATGCCTTTTGTTCGCCTCTATGATCTCCCTGCCTGATCCCCATAGGCACAAACAGCCCTATTATCTCACCTTCTTGCGTCTATCTCCGTTTGGGTAATGTAACGTACCTTTTACTAAGATCGTGCATTGGATAATTTCATTTTTTTGATATTTTTTGGAATGTTATTTGAATCCAGAGAATTGTCTAGATTCAATATAACTCTACATATGTATTTATCCTACGGTTTAACAATAACAATATACATCCCATATCCACTTGCAGCGTTACCTCCGAGAGAAATGTGCCCTGCAGGATAGGATCGGGAAAAAATGCTATATGTCACACTACTTGAGTCTCTAACAAGATTTTGGCCAGTATCAACAAAGTTGGACTTGAGCCAGATTGGCCTATTCGCCACAGGTATTCTATCATCGTAAGCAACATAGACAGTTGCAGCATTGTTAATATCAAATTGCAGGAAGTTGCTGCTGGTATAAGTTGAATCAGCGTTCGCTGATCTTATATAATTCAGACCTGCATATGAAGAAGGCACGGTTTTGAAGAGATAATTCCTATCTCTGTACAGGAGTTTTCCGACAGAAAGGGTATCTAAAACATAGGTTTTGCCGCTGCCAGCAATTATGTTACTGATCACAAGCCCGGAAGATTCTGGATTCACTGTTATCTGGTCAGTGCCTGAACCTGTTGTATATCCTGTCATTGATGCTGTTGCGGATATTGTAAGTATCGTAGATGTCGTGACCGTGAGTGCAGTATAAGTTGTTGTAAAATCACCGTTACTATTAGTGGTTCCACTGTTTAACACCAGACTTCCACCTGTTACAGATAAGCCAACGTTTGCTCCACTCACATTTATGCCGCCAGATGTAACATGTGCAGTGACCTGTGCGGTTCCACCTGAGGTTACAGGATCAGGTGATTCGGAAATGGAAACACTTAATGCTGTTGGAAGTGGTGCGCCTGACGGTTTAACGATAACCACATACATCCCACCTGCTCCACCTGAAGGAACAGAGTTGCCACTTAGAGAAACATGTCCGGATGGATACGCTTTGGAGTAAATGCTGAAGGTGATTGGTCCGTCTCTCACGAGGTTCTCACCTGTATCGGTGAACGAAGAGGTAAGCCAGGATGGTTTCGGAGATATTCGATCATCATATGCAACATAGACTGTCACATCCTGGTTCACGTCGAACTGGAGGAAGTTATTTCTGATATCATATTTGTCATCGATTGCAGTTTGGATATATTTTAATCCATTATATGAAGTGGGAACGGCAGTGAATTTATAGGTTCTGTCGATGTAGACCAACTTACCTACTGCAAGAGTATCCTGGACATAGGCTTTACCAGTGGCTGCAACTATGTTGCTGATGACAAGATTGGGTGAGATTGAAAGGTAAGGCTTCATCAATGGATATCTGTCAACATTGCTACCACCCGAAATCGGGTAGGACGTGTCGCCTATGCCGTCGCTGCCCGGGAGGTTCTGGTTGGAACCGCTTTTGAGATCTATGCCAGTGTAGTCGCTCCAGTAGTTGCCGCCGGAGGGATAGCCATTGTCCCAGAAATTGTTGTTGCTGTTGTCATAAGCTTGAATAGGGTTTTTATTGAGATTATTGTGAAAAATTTTATTGTTGCTGGAAGAGTATAGAGAGATACCATAGTCATCATAACCCTTGTTGTTTGATGCAGTATTGCCTATTAGTGTGTTGTTATTGGAAGAGGACAGGGAGATGCCAGGGCCCCCAAAATTATCACCGTTATTCGAGGCATTGTTTCCAATCAGCGTATTGTTGTTGGAAGAGGACAGAAAAATGCCATAGCCAAGGGAATATTCATCACCATACTCGATGTTGTTCGAGGCATTATTGTTAATCAGCTTATTGTTGCTGGAAAAGGATAGATGGATGCCATAGGTGTTGCCCGATGCATCAATGTTCTCTATTTTTGAATTATTTGTATTCCTAAAAAACACACCATTCATGTTGTTTGCAAAAATAGAATCTCTAACAGTGATGTTATTGCAATTTATACAGTAAAAAGTCCCGGCATTTGCAGATTTATCGTAGACTTTGTCTGAAACACCCTGCAAATAATATATTGGCTTACCATTTACCGTATTAGTGATATCTATATTGTTGTAATAATCGGAATCAATCCAACCCCATAGTCTAAAATTTTGCTTATTATTTATCATAATGTTGCCAATCAGTGTGTTGTTGTTGGAAGAAGACAGCCAGATGCCGTAATAGTTGTTCGAGGCATTATTGCCGATCAGTGTGTGGTTGGGACCCATCAGAATGAATCCGATATGGCTGAACGAGGCAGTGTTACCGCTAAGGGTATTGTTGCCGGAATGTTCCAGATTGAATCCGATATAGCAGCCTGAGGCATTATTGTTAATCAGCGTATTGTTTCTGGAAGAGACCAGAGCGAATCCAGCCCCCATTCCAGCGGTTGCAGTTGCCGAAAATCCTTCCAGTGTAATTCCATCTGCCGCAAGCGTGATTGCGTTTCCGATGTAATTCGCATTCACCACAGGCATCCCAATACCGCGCAGGGTCAACTGCTTGTTAACATTCACGTTCTCGTAATAAGTGCCGCTTTGCACCTGAATAGTATCCCCCGCAGTTGCATTATCAATCGCCCACTGTATCTTGGCATAGTCTTCAGGGACTTTGATTGTTGCGGCACTCGCACTATCCCCCAGTAACAATACAAGCAAAGTTATTCCAACAGCTATTCGAAAAGCATATATTAAACCATTCCTATTATTCATAATACCACCATACAATTCTATTCAATAGTCTATTTTCTTTGATAGTATATAAAAATACCTAAAATTATTTCAACAGTATAATAATGATTATTATCAGAACATCAATAAAAAAATGGACCACACAGCCCTGATGATTGTTAAGCCTTCTTTTTTCTTTTAATTGCTATAAACATTCTCTGCTTCTTGTTTTCAATACTCTCCAGGATGCGATATGAGCATCGATTTTCATGCCCCACATGTGTATACGCAGAACTATTTTTATAAATAGCATCATTTAGTTCATGAAATATAACTTTCAAGCGGTATAACATTTTGAAGCTCTTCTTTTGATATTACTGCTTCTGAAAGTACACTATCCCTTATACGTATCGGGGCGCCGCATCGAAGAGCTATCGCAATACAGTCGCTTGGCCTGGCGTCCAGTTCAAAACTCTTTCCACCCATGGAAACTGATATCCTTGCATAATAGACCCCTTCGTTTAATTCATCTATCAGGATATCCTCTACCTTTGAATCCAGGCGAGAAAGTAATGAGACAAAAAGGTCATGTGTCATCGGACGGGGTGGTATTTCATGATTAAGAGCAGAATTTATGGATATCGCCTCAGATATTCCTATATATATCGGCATCATGCGTTTTGCATCGTCTTCAAGCAATACGATCGGTACAGGGCCTGGCGCGTTCTCAATAAGATATACACCTTTTATGGTTACTTGTAAAGTAGTCCCGTTCATTAAGATTATATTAATAAGCGGGGTAATAAGATTTCCGATAGGAAATACAGTTAATTAGTTTTACCTAAAATTATCCTGAAAATATGTTTGAGCCAGCGATCAGGCTTCCCACTACATATCCCAGGATGACCCCGCCGTTGAGGAAGGGAAGACCCGCCTGTGGTTTGCCTTTCATAACTAATACCATAAGTACGGAAAATCCCAGGAATGTTCCAAGGATTGCGCCAATTGCCGGGATATTTACTGCGCCAATAAGCGGGAGTGAATAAAAAGTAGTCCCGGTTATGAAAACGTTTGCTGAAACAACAAGCAGAGTAGGCATCACAGCATCTCCAAGGCCCATGAAGAAGGCTTCGCGATCTTCTTTATCGAATTTTTCAGTCCTGAATGAATAATTCCAGTGCTTTGGGATCACAAGTAAAATGGGAAGTCTTAAGTCCATGACGCCTTCCGCGAGCGCTACCATGTGTTTTGTCCGGTATACCGCAATATAATCATAAACAAGAAGCACAATTAGTAAGAGAATCACAGGCACGATATTAAGGGATATCCCGAAAATAGAAGCAGAACCGGCTCCAAGTATTACGCCTACTATGTCAATTACATACCACTCAGGGAATTTATACAAAATAACAGTCAGGGCGGCGGAGATTATAATTGTTAAAATCAGGTTCATATCAGGTGTTATGAACGGCAACATCGAAAAAAGCGCATAGAACACGTACGCTAAAGTCCAGCCTACTGTGATCAGGATAAAAGCCTGGATTATCCACTTCTTATTTAATTTTATTACAAGAAAAATGAATGCAGTGAAAATTAGAATTATTGCAACCCAGACGAAAACGTTTCCTGTATCGTTTGGATTTTCAAATGCCTTGAAGTTATTCGCTTCAAGTGGTTTGCTCAAAGCGATGGCGATAAGCTGCACAAGGAGCAGCATGAAACCCATGCCAATGATCGGGATATATTTATCAAGCTTCAAATTAATCTGGGCTTATAATAAGACGGATTGTTTTTAAAAGTTTGCTAAAAGATATCAAAAGCAACAAACTATTTCTTTTACGCATCAATATAAGGAGCAGATGATAATAGGAACCCTGGGACCTGAGGGCAGTTACTCAGAAAAAGCTGCGCGGCAATGGGACGATAAAGCTGATTTGAAATTTTATGATGATATATTTGATACGGTTGATGCCCTTATGCGAAAAGAAGTTGATTGCAGTATAGTGCCTATCGAAAATTCCCTAGAAGGCTCGATCACACTCACACTTGACCTCCTGATGGAACACCAGCTAAAGATCACAGGTGAAATAATTGTCAGGATAAAACACTGCCTTCTCTCAAAAGGAAAGATTGAGGATATAAAGGTCATAATGTCACATCCCCAGGGATTATCCCAGTGCAGGAAATTTATTAAGAATAATTTCAAAGGAATCGAAATAAGGTCAGACCTGAGTACATCCCATGCGGCAAAACTTGCATCGGAATCCAAGGAAATTGCTGCAATAGCATCCGGGGAATCGGCCAGGATGTACGGTTTAAAAATACTGGATGAAAATATACAGGATGTGAAGGAGAACTTCACCAGGTTCATTGTTATAGGAAAAACAACCCCAGCCCTCACAAGCAATGATAAGACCTCTATCATAGTGTATCTTGAGAAAAACAGGCCTGGGGCCCTGTATGAGATACTTGGTGAATTTGCCAGCAGAAATATTGACCTGACAAAGATAGAATCGCGACCAAGCAAGAAAGCTCTGGGAGATTACGTTTTCTATATCGACATCAAAGGACATATTGAAGATAAACCCATAAAAGAAACGCTCTCAAAAATAAAGAGCAAGGTGGGAATGCTAAAAATACTGGGCTCATATCCGGCTGCAAAATAATCAATGAAAAGTTTTATACCCTTTCAAATCCATATTTGAGTAGCACCTTAAAAATGAGTGGACTTTATGGATATACAATCTTTGAAAAAACTTGCGCTTCTTGGCGCGCACCAGAAACCCCTGGAATTATCCTCAATCCAATTTGCAGTACACCTTGATTCAAGCCAGCAGACAGCAGCACGAAAGCTCAAAGCTCTTGAAGAGGAAAAGCTAATCTCACGGCAGTTTTTGCCTGATGGGCAGTTAATCTCCATTACAAAAAATGGGATCGATGCGCTTTATAAGGAATTGTGCGATTACAGCGAGATATTTTCAGGGAATGGAAGCCTTAAAATCTTAAGTGGAAAGCTAATTACAGGGCTGGGAGAAGGACAATATTATATTTCACTTGATGGTTACAGGACACAGTTCCTTGAAAAGCTGGGTTTTGACCCGTACCCGGGCACATTGAATATCAAACTTGATGCAACAAGCATTGACCTGCGTAAGAAAATAACAGGAAGTATAAGGATCGCCGGATTTACAGACCAGAACAGGACTTTCGGGAAAGGATCATGCTTCAGGGTCAGGATTTGCGATATTGAAGGTGCTGTAATTACTCCTGAGCGAACTCATTATCCTGAAGATATTATTGAAATAATAGCGCCTGTTAACCTACGAAATCACCTGGATCTAAAAGATGGCCATAATGTTAATGTGGAAGTGATAAAATGAGTCTTGATAGCGCAATAGATGCATTAAGGAATGGTAAAATGATACTTCTTTTTGATGCTGAGGACAGGGAAGGAGAAACAGATATTGTGATCCCTGCGATATGCATAACACCGGCTGACGTCGCTCTCATGCGGCGCGATGGCGGAGGGCTGATATGCGTTGCCATTTTCGGTAAAGCCGCAGACAGCCTGGGATTGCCTTTCATGTCAGATGTTCTAAGAAGCGTCTCCAAAAATGGTCATAAGTCCCTTATCAGTCTTGTGGAAAAGAAAGGGGATATCCCTTACGATTCCCGTTCATCTTTTTCTCTCTGGGTGAACCACAGGGAAACGTTTACAGGCATAACCGATAACGACAGGGCTCTTACAATTAGAAAGATAGGTGAAGTCGTAGATAAGGTCATGAAAGGTGAGAAAATTGATTTTGGGGACGAATTCAGGTCGCCTGGCCATGTCGCGCTGCTTCGCGCAGCCACAGGACTCCTGAACGAGAGGCGCGGGCAGACTGAGCTATCCATAGAACTTGCATTAAAAGCGGGTATTTCTCCCTCAATGGTGGTATGCGAGATGCTTGATGACAAAACGGGAAAAGCTCTCAAGAAAGAAGATGCTATCAAGTATTCAAAAGAGAAAAATATGCCATTTATCGAAGGGAAAGATCTGGAAATGCATTAAAGCTTCTCTTGCCTTTTCCGTAAATTATAAGTCCATTAATAAACTCTTGGAACATGATTAAAGAGCATGGACTTGAACAAATACAAAAACCTTACTCGCGGTATTTCTGATACTTATGTGAACGTGCACCCCATCCAGCGCGGCGGGGTCCTGACAGCTGAAGCGCGAAAAGCCCTCCTTGAATTCGGGGACGGCTATTCAGTATGCGATTATTGTTTCGAATCAAGGGTAGATCTTGTTGATAAGCCGCCAGTTCACGATTTTACAGGGGACGTCGCAGAATTCCTGAATATGGATGATGTAAGGTTCACTGCTGGCTGCCGCCATGCTAAATGGGCGGTAATGCACATGGTTTGCGAGCCAGGAGATACTGTTGTTGTAGATGCTCTTGCCCATTATACTTCATATCTTGCCGCTGAGGCGAACAAATTAAACATTGTTGAAGTTCCACATAACGGTTATCCAAGGTTTGAAATTGATCCGCAGGGTTATGCCATTAAATTCGAGGAGATAGAGAAAAAGACGGGAAAACTCCCGTCTATAGCGGTGCTCACGCATGTGGATTACAGGTATGGCAATATTGCTGATGCAAAGATGGTTGGGGAAATATGCAAAGAATACGGAGTCCCCTTCCTTCTAAATACTGCTTATTCATCAGGAATAATGCCAGTTGATGGCAAGAAGCTCCATGTGGATTTCCTGTGCGGCTCAGGACACAAAAGCTGGGCGGCATCTGCGCCTATCGGAATACTTGCAACAACCTATGAATGGAGCACAAAGGTGTTCAATAAATCAACATGCCGTGGAGACTGGAGCGGGCGCGGATTCTCGAAAAAAGAAGTTGCATTGTTCGGCTGCTCGCCAGTGTTCGGGGCGCCCGTGGCAACGCTTATGGCCTCATTTCCTGCAGTTGTAGAACGGGTTAAGCATTGGGACGAAGAGGTAAAGAATGCGCAGTATTTTGTACATGAGCTTGAGAAGATCGAAGGCTTCCACCAGATGGGCGTCAAGCCAAAACAGCATCCTCTTATGAACTTTGAAAGTTTAGCGCTTCATGAGGTAGCAGAAAAGGATAAGCGCAGGGGATATTTCCTTTATCATGAGTTAAAAAAAAGAAAGATCGTTGGTCTTCATCCTGGCATGAGCAAGAATTTCAAGATCAATACTTATGGCTTGAAACGTGAACAGATCGAATATGTGGCAAGCGCTTTTAAGGATATAGCAAAACAAAACGGAATTAAAATTGAGGAATAACGATGAAATATGCAGAATTGTCAATAAAATTCAGGAAATTTTTTGAACTTCCTTCTTCACCTGTTGCGATAAGGATCATTAATGACGCTTCAGAGAAAAAAACGAGCAGTCAGCCAATGCGCTATTGTGAAATGGTAAGAAGGAGTGCTTTTTATGGGGAAAGTTTCGTTTTTAGCGTGGAAGAACTCACTTGCACAAGCGCCGAACTTGCTCTTGGTTTCACAGAGCCAAGCTATGGCGAGGTCTATCCACGAATAAAACCTGCAAATACAAAACTGGTAAGCGTTAGCTCCCTTGAAAAGACTGAGAAAAAACCCGACATTGTGGTTATAATTGGAAATCCACGAAAAATCATGCGCATTTCCACAATACTTTCGCAACTGCATGAAAAACAGCCGGTTGAAGTTAAATTCAAAGGAGAGTTCGCTGTCTGCGGTGAGTGTACAGCAATACCCTTCATAGAGAAAAAAGTGAACCTGTCGCTTCTTTGCAATGGAGCGAGGATGTTCTCTGGCTACCGGGATGATGAGGTAGTAATGGGTTTCCCGCTTGATGATTTTGTCCGCATAGCAGAAAGTACGGAAGAAAAAGAGATAACAAACGCATTGTGCGGCTGCATTATGGATGATATTCCCGCAGGGGCAGTATCGGCTATCGAAAAAATAGGATTCGGGAAAGGAACAGACCAGTTCTTCGGTCGCTTCGGAAGTGAGATCGTACGACTATATACGCCAAAAGAAAAAGATGGAAAGATCACATCGCTGACACTGCATGTACCCATAAAATTCAAAGATAGCGGGACTGCTTCTTTGGCCAATGAAAAAGCAAGGGAAATTCTTGAAAAGCCATTGCTCCACAGAATGAGGGATAACTGGGTTGACATTGCGCTTCCACTTGACCTGGGGGAGACCCTCAACAGGGCAAGCATGCGCGGGGAGAAGTTCGAGGCGCTTGTTAAAAGCGGTATTGACACGATCTTAAAGGAAACCGAGAAGGTAAAGAGGAAAACGACAGGCTAAAATATCCATATCGTCTTCACAAATGATATTGATGAGGCAGCTGGATCAAATTGAATGAAAAGAATTTTTGATTGAACCAACATAATACTTTCACTTTGCATTTTGAGATAGTATATCATCTGTTCTGTTGGAATAGCCTCCATATCGAGGATATAGTGATGAAGATAGTCATTGACCACCGTGAAATGCGCTCCAGAGTACCAGAGGCGCTTGTAAAGCTTGGCGCAGAAATTGAGGTAAACACCCTGAAGGTTGGGGATTATGTTGTAAGTGATCGCGTAGCTTTCGAAAGAAAGACTGTGGATGATATTTTCGCAACCCTGATTGAACGCCGTGAGCTGTTTTCACAACTTATGGACATGGAGAAATCGTACAAGTTGCCTATTCTGATTATTGAGGGTGAAGATATGTTCTTCTTTTCAGGGCGCAGGATGAACCCTAAAGCTATTCAGGGCTTCCTTAATTCCATTGCCCTTATGCGTATCCCGACCATATACACGCTTAACGAGGCAGAAACAGCCCAGGTAATCAGTATGATCGCTGCTAAAGAGCAAACAGATAAAACAAGGCCTTTCAATTTGCATGGAAAGCGCAGCCGCCTCTCACAAAGTAAAGTTAAAGAATATATTGTATCGTCACTTCCAGGCATAGGACAGGTGGCGGCAAGGAATTTGCTAAAACACTTTGGCTGCGTGGAAAATGTTATGACGGCGTCGCAGGAGGAACTGATAAAAGTGGAGCGCGTTGGTTACAGGACTGCAGAACGGATAAGGGAACTTGCAGGAGGGTTGTATGAGTCATAGTAAAATCAAACTGGAATTTAAAGACAATGAAATAATACTTGACAAAAAGCTTTCGACAATTGATGATCTGGCATTGGATTTTTCGGAAATACTTGCAAGAAATAATATCCGCTATGTGATCTTCTCAAGATATATTTCTCTTCTCTTCGGCAACACAAATGAAGAACAAGAAGAAATAATGGATATTGATATCCTGATCCAGAATATCTCATTTGAGAAATTCCTGAAATTATGGCTTGAAATCGAAGGATCATACGAATGCAAAAACGATCCCATTGATGCATACAATGCCTACCTGAAAAACCATCATGCTGTGAGGATAACAAAAAAAGATCGTAAGATCCCGGAGTTTCTGATAAAGATAGTCAAGAATGAAATTGACCGATTTACCCTGAAATATCGAAAAAAGGTAATAATTGGTGACAGGATTTTATTTATCTCACCTCTTGAGATGCAAATACCGTATAACTTATTCAAGGGGTCTCCAAAAGACATTGATGACGCAATATACCTGTACAAATTGTCCCGGGAAAAACTTAACCTTACAATGATGGAGAGGTTTCTCAACGAATTGAAAATCCCGAAAGAAAGTATCGATAAAATCATTCCGCAATAAATCAATGGAGAAGAACAATTTTATAATGGACCCGGCGGACGTGTAAACTCTATGAGTTGAATAGATATCTAAAGCTAATGCTTAACTACATGACGATTGTTTAAATCAATTTGATTTTTAATAAATTTATATTTTCCATCTGCGGTCCTATGAATTTTTTCCACATATTTGAAATCAACATTCCAATAGATGCTTTTATTATGTATGATTCTTTTTATCCTATCTAATTGTTTTTCATCAAATCCATCATTAATAACAAGTCTTATCTCTATTCTGTCTAGTTTATCTTGAATGATTTGAAATTCTTTAATATCATTAATATACCGAAAAATGTGTGTAAAAAAACCTCCATGTACATATTTTCCGTCTGGTGTCTCCAATATCTCTTGCTCCTTTCCTAAGAGATTCGTTAATAACTTATATCCCCTTCCACATTCACAAATATCATCATTAATGTGGCATAAATCCCCAGTTTCCCAACGTATGAAAGGCATCGCGTAATTGTAAAGGCTCGTTGCAATTACTCTCCCTTCTCCATTTTGTATTACATTTCCTTTTTTATCCACGACTTCCATGATACTCCTTTCTGTATCTATATGAAGCCCATTATGTTCTGAACATTCAAAAGCCGAGATTCCACCATCATTCAATCCATAATTATTAAAAACTTTACAATTAAAAACTGCCTCAATTTTCTTTCTCATAATAGGATAAAGCATATCTGACGTAGTAAAAATTGCTAATGGTTGATGTATTTCTATATTATTTTTTTCAATCCATTTTGAAAAAAAAAATATTGATGACGAATATCCCCTTATAAATTTTGGTTTTAATGAATTAATAATATTAACATATTCTCTATTTTCTTTTTCTCCCAAATCAAACGATGATAGCATCTTCATATTTCTCACAATTTCATGACCTATTTTAATAATATGTGGTTTTGATTCAAAATCCAATGAACTCCCTTGAAGGAATACCATTTTATCCCCAAATTCGAAGCCACCATACCCCCATCCTCTATATAAAAGAGCCCAGCTTAAAGTTCTGTCATATTTTGAATATCGATATCTAAATCGAATACCTGTTGTCCCTCCTGTCATAGCTTCACAATATTTCATTTTGGTTAAATTAACCGGTTTGAAATCCTCAAAATTTTGATTAACGATTTCTTTGGTTAATATCGGAAGTTTTTCAAGATCATCTATTTTTGTTATATCGGATGGACTCAAATTCAAATTTCGAAATAGCCTATGATAATATGGGACATTTTCATATGCATAACTTATAGCATATTTCAATTGTTTTTCTTGTTCTGCTTTTAACACTTCATAAGATTTGAATTGATTTTGAATTAATTTCTTGTAAGCTGGATAAAAATTTCTATCAAATAATTGATGTGCCAATATGAATAATTGTTTCTGAAACATCGATAGCCTATTTTGTTTTTTATTTCATATATATTTTAAAAATTCAAGACTTATCAACTTTTGATATGTTTAGGCTTGTAATTGTTTAAAACGACACTAATTTTTATATAATATCAATTATGCAGACTTCTGCAGCGGATGATCCCTGTTTTCTGGTGCCGTGAATGATCTGGCGATGATCTGAAAAATGCCCGTAATCCTCTGCATACATATTCGCCCAGCACCTTTCAAGCTCGTTCCAATCGATCTCTGTTCCAATATTTGATTTCATTATCATGATAATAACAACCTGCATTGATATCTATGTTTTGATATTACATATAACTTCCTATGAACACGGCTGTGGGACACAATGGCGTCATTATTGCATCGCCTATAAATATATGGTGTCAATTGCTCCCGGATCGGGAACAACACTTCCCAGGACGCCTTTAAGCCTCTTCACCCCGGCAGGAACCGTGAATACTCCGATATCCGTCCATACGTTCGCTGCTGCGGGAACGGCGCCGGTTGCACTTTCTGATTGCATGAGTCAAAGACTTATGAGTGTTCAGGTTGTTATCATGGAGCTCCATTGTAATGTGCAAGAACTTCTGAGGCCGAAAGGGCACGATTGAAGACTTTGACTTCGTCGATGTTCGCCTTAGCTGGACGGTCATTGGTTGAATCAATTCCAATCCTGAAATTATAGGAAGGATTGCCCATAGAAGCTATAGCAGATGTTTTTTGAGCGACCTGTACGCCATCTATATACATTTTCTTCCCATTGGCAGAAGTCGTGCCATCCCAGGTCACCGCTATATGATGCCAGTTGTTATCAATAATTGCATTGGTTTTGTAAAGAGCATCTCTTGTTGTTGTACTATAGGTATCAAAATATAATGACTTTGTTTTAGCATAATATGACAGGAAGTACCCCTGGTTGCCAGAACTTAATCCATGTCCTCTCCCAAATAGACTGGAAGTTACTGATAGATCATTTATTTTGACCCATCCTTCCATACTGATAGCTCCTGTTATCTGTAAGCTTGCTGGATTCCCTGCATCAACATAATCATTTATGCCATCAAAATTCAGAGCACTACCTATCTTACCGGATGTCCAGGTGGCTCCGAATATTGTTCCAATGTTATTATTGCCAGAAGAGTCAGAGGCAGTTGTTCCTGTGTTTTCATCTAATTTCCAGGAGGCAATTAGACTTAAATTGATTCCGGAAGTAGTAAATGTTTGATCGTCGGATATGGCTAAATTTCCTGCGACATCTCTGGATTTGACCCTGTAATGATAGAGAGTTGAAGCAGTTAAACCAGAGAGGAACTGAGAATGAGAAGTGACTGGGTTTGTATCCAGCGTAGTATTAGATCCATAACTGGAAGTCATACCATATTCTACCTGGGTGTTGCTGGCTTCGTCGGTAGTCCAGGAAATAGAAGCACTTGAAGAAGTGATACTGGATGATGATATAGCTGAGATTGTCGGTGGTGCGGTATCATTTATGCCAGCATTGTAATCCGCAAGAATTTCTGAGGCCAAAAGGGCACGGTTGTAAACTTTAACTTCATCGGTAGTTGCCTTAGCTGGACGAGAATTTAGAGAACTGATTCCAATCCTGAAGTTATAGGAAGGATTGCCCATAGAAGCTATAGCAGATGTTTTTTGAGCGACCTGTACGCCATCTATATACATTTTCTTCCCATTGGCAGAAGTAGTGCCATCCCAGGTCACCGCAATATGATGCCAGTTGTTATCTATAATTGCATTGTTTTTGTAAAGAGCATCTCTTGTTGTTGTACTATAGGTATCAAAATATAATGACTTTGTTGAAGCATAGTATGACAGGAAGTACCCATTGTTGCCTGAACTTAAACCATGCCCTCTGCCAAATAGACTGGAAGCTACTGATAGATCATTTATTTTGACCCATCCTTCCATACTGATAGCTCCTGTTATCTGTAAGCTTGCTGGATTTCCTGCATCAACATAATCGTTCAGACCATCAAACCCAAGACCTGTACCTAGCTTGCCTGATGTCCAGGTAGCCCCGCTTACTGTTCCATGGTTGCCATTACCAGAAGAATCAGAAGCATTTGTTCCTGAGTTTTCATCAAATTTCCAGTAAGCAACAAGATTTGGATCAATTGCAGAAGTTACTGTGATAGTCACTGTGGCAATATTGCTGTCAAGCTGACTATCGTTTGCTTTGTATGTGAACGAATCCACACCATTGAACCCTGTCGTGGGGATGTAGCTGAATGAACCGTTTGAGTTCATGGCCAATGTCCCGTTTGAAGGATCGGTCATTTGTATTGCGGTCAGGACATCACTATCAGGATCAGTATCGTTGGCCAGGATACCGGGTGCGGATATGGATAAAAGTGTATTTTCGGTCGTGATATACGTATCATTGTTCGCAATGGGTGCGTTGTTGACTGAATTGACGGTGATATTTATTTCTTGATATCTTGGATATTCAAATCCAGTCGAATTATATATAATATAACCACTGCTATTAGCATATACATTAAAATCTTGATATTGTGAACCATCTTCCCTATATATTTTTACTTTATAGGTTTTATTTGGGATTCTATTTGCTATCTTATATGAAGCCTTCAACGTACTATTTGAACTACTCTCGTTAAATCTTATGAGTCCTCCACTTTCATTAAATGTAGTTATATTAATGTCGATTTGACCGTATAACGGTTCAACCGTCATATTTGGCATATATTCATCATATTTATTGTTTGTTATTAGAACCGAAGTACCATTAGAATATATTCTTGTTGTTTTATTAAGAACTGGCGTAAAATCTCTGATAATTGGAATAACATAATCGCTTTGTGTTATTACATCAACATCCGAACTTCTGCTTTTAATATAATTACTAATTTGCTGAAATTCTGAGGTTGAATATTGATACTGATTTGTTGGTGTATTTGCAATTTCATGGAATAATATGATTCCTAATAATTTAGCATTAATGGTATCATTCAATCTACCTATTATATTATCAACAGGTGTGTAATACGTACCCATACCATATGCTTCGATAACTTTTTGCATAAAAAGGACATCACTTTGAGTATAATGTTGTTGCGCTGCTCCCACCTCTATTGACCTTGCAAGAACATATCTTTTTTCCGTCAAATTTATCACAGTATCATTTACTGCACCATACGGATATGCCAAAAATCCTGCTGATTTTTGAAATTTATTAGCTACGAGCCAATCATAACTATCGTTTATTTCTGAAATTCTTGTTGGCTCATTTACAGCTTCTAAATCCACATGATGAACAGTATGACTCCCTATATCCCAGCCCGCTGATTGTAAACTTTTCAAATAGGTCATATTGGCGTAAGTTCCTGCTGGTCCTGTTCCTGGCCTTGAAGTTACTACATATGATACTGCAGTCTGGTTATTTGCTTTAAGAATTTGGTATGCTTTGGTATAATCAGAAGACCATCCATCATCAAATGTTATTATTAATTTTGCTCTCTGACCTGTTAGATCATATCTTAAATCATCAAATGTGGCATTGAATTTCCACGGGCAATAACCATCACACTTATATTCAGTACCTACACGTATTCTTACTCTTTTAATTACATTGTTCCAGTTTTCATTATAATAGTTTTGGAAATCATGCCTATTAAATACTATTTTATTCCAGCCGGATCTAACTCTCCAAATTTTAGCCTCAAAAAATTTTGAAAAGCCTCCTGAACTGGTTGATGTAAGATATAACCTTACAAAACCTAAATTGTCTGCCTTATCCACATACATCCAAAATACAAAGTTATTTACATTCGAAAAATTTTGGTTGATACTATAATCTGAATATGGTGATGCTAGTGAACCATTATAAACGATCAGTTTTAATCCATTTCTACCTTCTTTAAAAATAAATGGATCTATCTCCTGAGAACTTCCTACCCAATCATTATCTTGATAAAATTTTAAATCATCAAGAGTAACATTAGTATTATTGCCGGGTGATGGATATACCGCTATCCTTACTCTTCTCATTATATTATTCCAGCTCTCACCACCTGTACTATTGAAACTGCTTTTTAGGATCCTAACATTATTCCAACCAGAATGAAGATTTTGTATTGAGCTATAAAAAAATGAAGTATAGTTTCCTGATGCAGTTGAGGAAAAATATATCGTCCCTTCATTAAAAGTACTTATATTATGCACATATATCGACATTGAAAAATAGGTTGCACCTGAAAAACTAATATCAATTGCCGAATCTGAAGTAGATCTGTTTCCATTTCTTGCAATTAATTTCAGTCCTTGATTGCCCTCAGTAAAATTAACGGTATCCGCCTCTTGAGAACCACCTGTTCCTCCCACAGTCCAATTAGATAGATTTTCGAAATCAGAAATTTGATAAGATGCAATAGGTTCAAAATCACTTATTTGAACTCCATCACTATATGTATAATTTTTGCAGCACTTGTAGGTAACTGGAACCAATGCTTCGACCACCATTGAGGATGCAAAAATGATAATTAAAATTGAAATAATTATCTTTGAATTGTTTCTCATAATTAATCTCTAATAAAAATCGATAAGATGAAATTAATTAATCTGTCTGATCTGGTCGCCAGTATACCTCTACTCGGATATGCAGGTTTATCTGCTGGATTTCCTGGAAATGTCAAGTTATGTATCTCATCGATATTGGTGATTCCGTCCTTATCAGTATCTAGATTTTCCAAGGTTTTGTACGCCTGAACCATATCCATATTAAATCCATTTCTTACTTCCTTTCCAAATGGATTCAGGTTCGTCTCAAATTCATACAAATGTTTGGCACCAGTAGTTTTGTGACAAAGTTCACATGAGTCTATCCTTGTCCCGGATATATCATATATTGACTTAAAACCATCCATAATTTCTTCATATGCAGATGCGGTATTTATCATTACAACTAATACCAATACGAAACCACCAAATTTTCTCATTTTTCCTCCAGTTTTTTAAATTAACTATCCCATTAGTTCTTACTCCTTTATTAAGCTAATGTTTAAATTCATTAGTCTATATATTTAGTATCATTATAATCATCGGGCGGTACACTTGATTATAATGATAACCATTAATTGAAAATTGTGGTTTGATGGGTATTGTAAAAATATTTTATATGTAGCTCTATGCTCCAGAGGATGTGATGCATTCTGTATGCAATATCTGATAAGGTTGATGGAATAACTTTACTGCCTCATATTTATGGGATATTCCTGGTCTAAGTCGGAGGGATCATAATTGAATACTAATTATATGCACTAACACCACCGGAATTATATATTTTATTGTATTTTTTTAAGTTATTCTGTAAAATATTTGTACAACAATAATAGTCAAAGAATTTTTCACCAGGATTTAATTTAAATTTACCTGAAACGGATGGATAATATCTTAATTTTCTTTTTGTTAAATCTTCATCTCTAATCAGGATATTGTCATTACTACTATTTTTCAAAATTCTATCTTCCAGATCTATTTCTATTAAATTTGTTTTATTCTTGTATGCAGAAGCCTGCAGGTATCTTTTTGTTGCATAATCTGACATTACAATACCTGAAGTAGTATCAGCAATATGATTAATGGCTATTGTTTCCTCTTCATTTAGATAAAATGTATAAAATTCTCTTTTTATTAAAGGATTATCTGATGCAGAAAAATCATTTGAAATAGATAATAAGGTCATAAATATAAAGAGCATTGTAATAATAATCTTCAATTTTCTACCTGCACCATGAAATAGTCCTTTGAATCCAATGGCACCAACAATAACAAAAAATATCATTGCATATTCGCCGAATCTTCCTATGTTAAAGTTCCCTGCAAGTTTTTGTGACAATAATGCTGGTCCTGGGAAAGTAACACCTATCAGTAAATAACCTGTCAAACAAAATATCTTCTCAAATCCAGAGAATTTTTCAGATTTTAATACAACGAGAGTACCAAATATGAAAAATAATAACAGTAAAGAATATTGCAAATAATTGAACAATTCATTCATTGGTGTATAAATTATAGATTTCACTACATCTCCCGTAACTTCAGGCTTAACAAAATTAGAAATTAGTATTTGGAATACATTTTGTGCATTATATATATAATTTGCAAACATCGAAGAGATTAACAATAAAAAGTATTTCCAGTCTAAAAATACTGGAGCAACACAACCAAATAATTTGTGTAGAATATATATTATAAATAGTATAATAAGTACGAAGGGCATCGAAACTGTATGATATATAATTATTAATAACGATAAAAATATTATTAAAAAATTTTTCCTAATATCTGATGATAAAATTAACAATATTATTAGAACTTCAAAAAATGACACTGTGCTTCTTGGAATGGAATGCATACCACCAATAATCATATCTGTATTGATTGATGCGAATAGTGCTGATATCAATGCGATCCGTTTATCTTTGAATAATTTTGAAGTTAAAAGATAAATTACTATTATCATAACTGCAAAATTAAATCCGTTTATGAAGTACATCATTTTGTGTATGGATAAATTGATATTGAATAGCAGGTCTGCTGATGCGACCGTTAAATGCCACAAAGGAAAATGTTGATATTGGAAGAATATATCAGTTACATATTTATCCTTTAACAAATTAAATATATACCATGCATGTAAAAACGGATCTGTTCTCCCAAAAAAATAGTAGTACTTTAACGAAACGCCCCATACCAAATTTAAGGCTAACAATACAATCTGCAACAATATAACAATCACTTTTCGATTAGATATTTCAAATAATAGAATCTCTAAAAGTATAAAGGTAGCCATGGACGTAATTATACCATAATATGCAAATGGTCTGACATCAAAAATTGCGAGAATAATTATGGAAATTGAAAAACCTAATACATATAAAATCAACAATAGGACGAACAAATGACTTTCAAAATACGTTTTATTTGGATTTGAAATAATATTTTCATTGTTTGAAAAAAATTTTTCTGTGTTTTTATGTAATAAAATGTATAAAATCGGAGCAAGAACCATAGGAATTACAAGATAGCTTCCAAGCAAAGCAAGATTTGTTTTACCTAACACCAACGTCATGATAATGGAGATTATCGCCAAAATCGGAAGAATATATAAGATTATTTTCTGGGTAAAAACGAATTTATCTAAATTATTCAATCAAATCCATCCAAATTTTTTAATAAAAACTATTATCAAAATATCCAAAGTTGCATATGAAATTATCCATGCATACCCCACTCCTTCAATTCCGAACCTTAATATGAAAAGATAACTCAAACCGATCAAAAGACAAAACATTAAGAAATTTATTAAAACTAATATTTTCATCTTCATTTTAACATTCATTAATGAAACGAAAATAGGCATCAAAGATGAAAAAAAGCTTGAATAAGCAATCAATTTCAATAATAATAGAGCATCAAGATAATTCTCACCAAATAAACCTATTATATAAATACCAAAAAAATGAATAAATAATATGGCTGGAATCAAAAAAGAATATACAGTCAAACCAACCTTAATAACATTTTTTCTCATTTTTTCGCCATGACTGCCCTCAACAAATAATGAAGTACCTAATGACTCTGGAATTATGTTTACCAAACTTCCAATTGCAAATGCCACATAATATTCAGCCGCTAGAGCCCCTCCTAACACATTAGAAACCATTATTGGTAATATCAAAGTTGGAAACGTTGCAAAAATGTTTGATACATAATTACTGCCGGAAAATTTGAAAGATTCACGTATTATTTGTTTATCTATTTTGAGATTCAATTTAACAGTCTTGCTCAAATATATTAATGAAAATAATGCAGAAAACAAAAAAGCCAGCCCAATAGAACTAAATATGCCAAAGCTTCCTAAATAAACTAATGGAATTAATAAAGGAACTCTTAATGCAAGTATCATATTTTGAAATAAATAACCTTCAGATTTCCTTAAGGCGTTAAATCCACTACCAATTATAATTACTATTGAGTTCATAACTAAAAAAAAGAGGAATATTGCTGAATAACTATATTCTTGAATGAAAATTAAACTCGGCGAAAAGATTTTAATTTCCACTATATAAATAATTCCGATCACCAAAGAAACAATAGTTGTGGCAGCAATAAATGTATTAAAGAGTTTTGTTTTATCAAATATTTCAATATAACGAATTAAAGAAAAATCAAATCCCATTTTTGATAAAGATGCTATAATGGATAAGGATGAAATCAGAACAGTGGCAAGACCAACTTCTTCAATAGAATATAGTCGTGCAGCAACTATCCAAAAAACAAATCCTACAAAAACATTGCTAAACCTGCTAAAGGTTATTAAAATAGAATTTCTAAATAAATAATTTCTTCTAAATTTTTCAAATAATTCAATCCGCGTTTTTATAATATTCAACGTAAACCTCAATTCCAATCATCTATTGCAATAACAAAAATCTCTTATTGGGTTTTTGACCACCAATCCAAGATTTCATTGCCGCTTGTTAGCCATGCATTTTTTTCATAACAATAATTTAATATTTTTTTATATAGCATAAACCAGTCTCTCCTGAAAGTACAATTAAATGCGGCATTATGCCATAGAATAGTCACAACACCATTATATTTTTCACCTATGTCAATAATTTTCTTTATATTATCCCAGGCATCTTTAATATTATAGTTATACAAAGCTGAATCCATAATATTCAAAGGAATTTCAGTGATATCAATTTCTTGATTGTTGACAAGATCAAAAGGATGGAATGGATGACACATGCCATTTCTAAATCCAACACCTTTATTATATCCAAAAGTTGTGTCATATTTAAATCCTGCTTCTTTCAGTAATTTCCAGGTATCAGGAATTTTAAACCTCAAATAATGATTTCTATAACCGATTACTTTTTTACCCAATACTTTCTCAAGTTTCTTTTTTTCATTTATTATATTATCTAAAGAATTATATGCATAATAACCGCCATGCAATCCAACTTCCCAGCCGTTATCTACAATATAACCCAATTCATTTTGCAGGTCTTCGATGTTGTATCTGAATCTTCTAATATCTCTATCGGTTACAATAAAATAGAACGAAGATTTTGCATTGTATTTCTCTTCTAAATTCATTATTTCTTTAAAATTCCGATAAGGGCTGAATTCCTTTCCTCTATTCTTCCAGAAAACCTGGTTTTTTAATTCAGTGAAATTTAAATTCTTTATGCAATATAAAGAAGATAAGAACGTATGTGAAAGAGGTGGATAAATCTCATCAACATCATGAGTTAAACAAACAGAAAATTTTTTATTCTCCGGATATTCAATTTCTAAACCGTTATCTATTAAAAATTTTGACACCTTTGGCTCAAAAATATTTTTATGATTGCTAATGTCAGATGTAGATCTTATATGCTTATCCAATTGCTCTTCTTGAAAATATCCATCTTTCATTGTAAATAGATTCCAGAGTTCTTTATTTCGTTTTAGAATTTCATGCATTACATTCCTCAATCAGAATCTCTAAATTCAGTCGCCCTGAAACTTTCAGGAAAATCTTCAATAAATTGTATCATAAATGCAGTTACATCAATCTTATCTTTCAAGAGCTGCTCGCGTTTATTTCGCCAATCCTGTTTAAGATTTGGCTTCTTTAGAAGCTCAATTGCTTTTTTCAAAGCTTCATTTTGATTATTATAACTAAAAATTAAACCATACTTCTGTTCAAGTTCAATGAAATTCCCCATAGTCCCAACCTGCGATGAAACATAAATCGAAGGATTCCCCAATATTGCACCCTCGGTCGCCATAGTTGCCCCCTCTCCGATATACAGAGAGGCAAAATGCAGGAGGTCATGTATATTTGCGGGTGAAATATTAATCTTGTATTTTTCCAGACTTGCTTCCAACTGCCCCTCAGAACTAATAAATACCCGTCCGTATTCTTCCAATGTTCGTATCAATTCTATTTTGTTTTGTATGCCATGCTGCCCGACATCATGACTCGCTCCCCAGGTAACAAATCGTAAAATGATAAACTTCTCATCTTTGTTCAGTCCCAACTTTTCCAGCACTGTGGGATTGGGCGTGAAATAATTCGGATGCAGATATGCAAGCTCATGATAGCCATTGTATCGGACTTGCTTTTTGCCGAGGTCTTTTTTGAAACATGAGGGGGTACATATGACATCTATAAAAGGATATGTGATTGCCTCGGCGAATGTTGCATGTTCCGTGTCATTAAAAATAATGGCCTTTTTTCCGATCAATCTGGAAACATGGGCTACGCTTGGATTAAGTATTCCAGTTATAATATCTGGTTTAAATTTTTTTGCAAGAATTAAAAGCTTATAATCTCTTATCAGCCATTCTTTAACTAATCCAATCTTTCCACTTCCCATAGATGACAGAACTATATGTGGAATATTATATGCCTTTAGCAAGTCAACTGCTACATCTTTGTCCCGTGCTGTAACCATTACCTCATGTCCATTTTTTTCGAGAGCCCAAATAGTATTTTTAAAAAAGTGAACGTGTGCTGGATGTCCTATGTCTATCATTATTTTCATAATTTATTACCTTTCAATTTCGTCGCATCATATGCAGTTTTATTATTATGTAATTTCCTGGCTTTAAAAATACTTTTTCCGATATTAAATGCTAAATCTCCAATTAAACTTAATCCCCAGCCAATGCTATTCGAAGCCCATCTCTCAGGATGAGTCATAATATATATATTATCAACTTTATTCTTTTCTATGAACTCGATCATCACATCTGTAGAACCCACCAATCTAACCGCATGAATATTATCCTGCAGATTATCTCTCCTTTTCCATATACGCCCTGTATCAGAAAAATAATTCAGATTAATCCCGGTCGATAAATATGCTTCCCCAATAATCCCAAAATCCTTGAAATCATAAGTCTTCCACAATTCACGATCATCGTATTTCGATAAAGGGTTCCCGTGCATGCATATCGTCTTTACATTGCATATCTTCTTGAACTCTGCCAGTTCCGTCTCAAATAATCCTATTGCTTTTTTTAAATCGCCTTTGGACTTCCCCAGAACCTCATAATGATATCCCACTTCATGTCCCATACCTTCGATCTCTTTAATAAGTTCTGGTCTGAACACACTGTCGTTCATCCTGAAATAATATGTCGCCCTGATACCAGACTCCTGCTCTATTCTCGCTGTATTCATCGCGTTACATGCTTTCCTGTCGATATCATGACGAATTATGGCAAAGTGTTCAAGTGACTCTTTTCCTGAAAAGTATTCTGTCATCGTCAGAGTGGGGTAGTTCTGGGCGATTGCCCTGCAAAGATTACGGTATTTTGTTAAGGTGAAATCAAGGTCTAACATAACACAAATCAAATTTCATATTCAAGGTAAAAGTTATTAATACATTTTCTCCCTTCTCTTATCAACCTGCATATCAAGCATTGCAAATAACATGAACTGGATTCCCATAAGCATTATGAAAACTGCAAGCGCGATCTCAGAAATATCATCATACTTCTTATCAAGAATCACAAAAACTTTGTCGACATAATTTTTAGTAATTGCAATAATGCTTCCCAATGCAAGATAATTTAATCTCTGATAAATAATTCCAATAGTCATAAATTATCCACCTCACAATTTAACTTATTATCCATCTAATATTTGAATCTTCCTAAAGTATCTGGTATTTATCTTTTGCTGGTTACAAAAGCCACCTTGAAACTATTGGTAACTTTTTTTCACCTCCTATTATGCATCATCAATATATAATAGTAAGATTTCCTAGAACTATAATAGTAAGATTTCCTTTGAGGTCAAAATTCTGTTGAAAAAATTTTACAAAAAAATGAGAAAAAGATAATTATGGAAGTAGATATAAAAGAATTAATAATCCAAAATTTAAAAGATTCTGAAAATGGTTTAAGCCCTGAAGAGCTTTTCAATTTTTTTTCATTAAATAATCTCATTCCTCATAATGTCGATGCTGATTCGGAGATACAAAAAATAAGAACAATATGTAATGGTCTGGCTAGAGACGGTATTTTTATTGAAAAGGAACAAGGGAAATATATTCATTTTGAAAATTCTGAATACGAACCAGATATCTTTAGAAAATCCTCAAAATCTGAAATTCGAAAAGAGATATTTCTTCCTTTATTTGGAATAATCATAGGAGAACTTTTGATGTTCTTTGGTTACTACTATCTTGGTCTGATAGTTCATGCCATCAATCTTCAGGCAATAATAATTACCAGCGTGCTTAGAAAATCTTCTTCAGAATCGAGAAATGTTCTTCAGAGCTTAGTTTTAATTTTGCTGTTGAGGATAATTAATCTTACAATGCCTCCGTTTCCTTCATTAGAATTACTCCGGTATCTTTTCATTTATGGGGCAATGTTTTTACCCGTCTATTATGTCTTACAGTATCAGAATATTACATTAAAGGCAATTAATCTTGGTTCTAAGCGCTATTTCATTTTTTTATTATCTATTGTGATAGGTGCTGCAATGGGAATACTTGAGTTTAAAATACTTGATCCAAATCCAATGATAATTAATCTAAGATTTACGAATATTTTATTAATTGCGTTTGTTATGTTCATCTTTGTGGGGATTGTAGAAGAATTGATTTTCAGATACATATTGCTTACAAGACTTGAGAAAGTTTATGGATCTATTAAGAGTTTACTCTTTAGCTCTCTCCTGTTTGGAATTATGCATGCAAGTTATGGGATATGGACAGAGGTCATATTTGCCACATACTTCGGTGTTGTACTTGGCTTTATCTTCCAGAAGACAAGAAGCTTTCCAATTATCCTGGTGATACGTGGTACAGCGAATGTGCTTACATTTGGGATATTACCTTTAATACTAACATTATCCTAAAAACTACAATCGCTGCAAATGTGACAATAAGAGAACTTATGCAGATATAGAGCGTGCTTGAAATCCATTTGTTCCAGTATTTAGAATTTGAGATCAGGCAGGCCATCGAAAGAGATAGAATAAGTAATAATGCAGTTATTGCTCCACCCTGTATGATAATCTCAATTGGGATCTGTCCATTTGATATCACTATCATAAATGATATAACCTCTTTAAAAGATTTAATTCTTTCTCTTTAACCTGCATCTCCGAATGATTCGGCGTCATTTTATAAAGCATTCTGCGTTGCCTGATAGTTCTTGTTGCCTGCCGTGTCTTTGCATTTTGTGTAATATTTTTTTTGCTCCATTAGCAAACCCTGACGACATACTGAAGTATTTTAGTTATTGGGTGGAGGAGTGGTGCCATACCAGTTATCAGTAATATACAAATTTGGCATTGGATTATTATTAGAGCCTGGATTAACACGAGTGCCGGCATAGTTCATTATTTCTATGGCAAGATTAGGAGTAGCCCGATAAAACCAGTTATTATACACTCTTGCTTCATGATATGCCTGACCGCGTATTGATACTGCATAATCAGTTGTTACCTCTACGGTGTTGTGATGAATTATTGTGTCATATCCTGCCCAGCCACCATTCCCGCCTGACAGTCCATGCCTATCAATTGCCCCATCTGTTGTATGGCTTCCCAGACGATTATATCTGAATTCATATGTGCTTGTAATATCTCCAGTTGCTGCCACAGTATGTCTATAATAGTCAAAATAATTAGCTTCAATAATTGCTGAATTTGATCCATGTGCAAGTTCTATACTGTATCCCGTGCCCTCACGTTGATTATGGTGAAAATAATTGTGATGAATATGCGCATTATACGCATTGGAATCAAGATATACTGCTGCAAAAGACCACCCTGATATTTCGGAATTATCGACCTCTAAGCCCGGATATGCTGTATAGATCCCGTGCGCACTGGCGCTTGCTGCCGTTGTTGGGTTAGCACCGGTAAATGTAATTCCTGTCACCCTGACATTTGCACCTCCGGCCCTAAACAAACCTGCCGAAGGATATGAGGTTGTATATATTCGACCACCAGTAGACGCACCATTGCCTCTACCGCTCGCTAAAGTGACACCGCCTTTTATCACGATGCTGGCTTCACCCGTCATATCTATTTGTGCGCTATCGCTGACATAGATTATTTCTCCTGCAACAGCCCTGGATAATGCTGAAAGTAATTCTGTTTTCGTTGAAACAATATAGTCCGAATCTGATGGACTTATAATTTTTGAATAACCTTTTCCTCCCCCAATCGGATTTCCTGTTGGATTTGCATTCGCGCCATATTTAGTTGAAGTGGACGTAGTGAAAGTATTATCTCCCGATATCGCCAGATTACCTGCCGCATCTTTGCTTTTTACTCTGTAATGATAAAGAGTGGAAACAGTTAAACCTGAAAATGTCTGAGAGTGAGAAGTGCCCAAACTAGTATTTAATTCTGTTGAAATTCCATAGCTGGTAGTAATGCCATATTCTACCTGGGTGTCGCTAGATTCATCAGTAGTCCAGGAGATGGTAGCAGTTGGAGATGTGATACTTGATGATCTGATAGAAAAGATAGTGGGAATTGTTGTATCAGGCTCAATGGCAGGCACAGCAGTATCTATAGTGCCGTCATTGTAATCAGCAATAATTTCTGAAGCTAAGAGTGCACGATTGTAGATTTTGACTTCATCGATGTTTGCCTTAGCTGGACGGTCATTGGTTGAATCCATTCCAATCCTGAAATTATAGGAAGGATTGCCCATAGAAGCTATAGATGATGTTTTTTGAGCAACTAATACTCCATCTATGTACATTTTCTTCCCGTTGGATGAAGTAGTGCCATCCCATGTCACTGCAATATGATGCCAGTTGTTATCAATAATTGCATTAGCTCTATAAAGAGCATCTCTTGTTGTTGTACTATAGGTGTCAAAATATAATGATTTTGTTGAAGCATAGTATGACAGGAAGTACCCATTGTTGCCTGAACTTAATCCATGCCCTCTGCCAAATAGACTGGAAGTTACTGATAGATCATTTATTTTGATCCATCCTTCCATACTGATAGCTCCTGTTATCTGGAAGTCTGCTTTATTTCCCGCATCAATATAATCGTTTATGCCATCAAAATTCAGACCACTACCCATCTTACCGTATGTCCATATGGCACCGATTATTGTTCCATCGTTGCTATTGCCAGAAGAATCATAGGCAGTCCTGCCAGCGTTTTCATCTAATTTCCATGAGGCAATAAGACTTGAGTCCGGTGCAGAAGTAGTAAAGGTTTGATCAGCAGATGTAGCTAAATTCCCTGCTGCATCTTTTGACTTTACCATGTAGTGATAAAGGTTTGATGCTGTTAAACCAGAGAGGGTTCGAGAATGAGACGTGACCATGTTAGAATCCAGAGTGGTTGCAGAGCCATAACTTGTTGTAGTGCCATATTCTACCCGGGTATCACTGGCTTCATTAGTAGTCCAAGAGATAGTAGCAAAGGTAGAGTTGATATTGGAGGAAGAGATGGCTGTTAAATTGGGTGAATCTATGTCAATATAAGGAATAAGATCAAAATCAACAGTTGAAGTTAGAATAGCCTTGACAGTAATTCCTGATTGCGTTGAAGATTGATCCCCAGAAGCTGAAGCAGTCACAGAGTAAGTACCAGGAGGTACATTGGAAATAGTATAGTTACCATTTTGGTCAGTGGTGGCTGATCTGGTTCCGTCTGTAACTATAGAATTCTGGATAGCTAATTTGGAGTTGGCATCTATTACAGTACCTGAGATAGCACCAGAAAGATCTTGAGTGGTAAAGATTTGATCAGAAGATTTAGCTAAATTCCCTGCAGTATCATTGGATTTAACGCTGAAGTGATAGGTGGTTGATGCTGTTAAAACATAAAGATTCTGAGAATGAGAAGTGACCGAGTTTGTATTAAGAGTAGTTGAAGTGCCATATCTGTCTGTAATGCCATATTCTACCTGAGTGTTACTGGCTTCGTTGGCAGTCCAGGAAATAGTGGCTGAAGTGGACGTGATATTAGAGGCTGCGATAGCTGAGATGATGGGTGCAGTGGTATCAATAGTACCGGAATTGTAATGTGCAAGAACTTCTGAGGCCAAAAGGGCACGATTGAAGATTTTGACTTCGTCGATGTTTGCTTTAGCCGGACGGTCATTGGTTGAATCAATTCCAATCCTGAAATTATAGGAAGGATTACCCATCGAAGCTATAGAAGATGTTTTTTGAGCCATCATTACTCCATCGATGTATAATTTCTTCCCGTTGGCTGAAGTAGTGCCATCCCAGGTCACTGCAACATGATGCCAGTTGTTATCAATAATTGCATTGGTTTTATAAAGAGCATCTCTTGTTGTTGTACTATAGGTGTCAAAATACAATGACTTTGTTTTAGCGTAATATGACAGGAAGTACCCATTGTTGCCAGAACTTAATCCATGTCCTCTGCCAAATAAACTGGAACTTACTGATAGATCATTTATTTTGACCCATCCTTCCATACTGATAGCTCCTGTTATTTGCAGGCTAACTGGATTTCCTGCATCAACATAATCGTTTATACCATCAAAGCTCAGGGCATTAACTATCTTTCCAGTTGTCCAGGTTGCTCCATTTATTTTTCCGTGGTTGCTATTTGAGGAAGAGTCATAAGCAGTTGTTCCTATGTTTTCATCAAATTTCCAGCTGGCAATGGGACTTACATCAGCTGCTAGACCTGAAGACACCAGAATTGGGCATGAAATAAACAAAATAGAGGCTATGAATATTAATTTAAGTAAATTTTTTGTTTTGTATACTGTCCAAAAATTCATTGTCTTAAAATTCTTTGTTGTTGAGCTTATCATCAACAAACATATCCCATTTCCATAAGATAACCTTTATGGTAATAATCATCATCATCATTAGATAGCCGTTTATTGAGAAATTGAATTATTTTTCTTTCTGTTACCCAAAGCTACTGACATTATATCCTGATAAGCTACTGAGAATTATTACACATGGAGTTGTACCTTCATAAGTTCCATGCACGAAACTTTTTATAATAATATATAACTATTTTAAACGTGCTGTTATGAATTTATTAACATTTTTCTCCATATTATGCGTTGATAACATTTACAATATATTAATAAAATAGAATGGTTTGAAAGCATATGAAGTCTGGGATGACTTTCACAGGCTCTGTTTGTATACGCCTCCTCATACTTGTACCAATTTAAAAAATTATATATTATTTAAAAGGATTAAGTTTGTGAGACTTATGACGGTACAACTCCAGTAAATTCCCCTGGAGTAAAGACTCCAGGGCCAGAATATGCTACAACAAGCTAAAACCCTGATTTTATAATAGTAATCAGGGTTATTGGCGATGAAGGAAGCCGTTTCAGGCTGCTGACCTACGATCTCAAGCAGGGTTTCATTTATTTTTTCAGGTTGAGGATGCAAACCTCCAACGGATCGTAGGATTTGAGTTAGGGTGGGGGAGTGGCGCCATACCAGTTGTCAGTAATATACAAGTTTGGTATCGGATTAGTATTAGAGCCTGAATTAACACGAGTGCCAGCATAGTTCATTATTTCTATGGCACCATCAGAATTAGCACGATAAAACCAGTTATTATATACTCTTCCTTCATGATATGGTTGACCTCGTATTGATACCGCATAATCGTTTGTTACCATAACTGTATTATGATGTATCAATGTGTCATACCCTGCATATCCTCCATCACCGCCACTCGTTCCATGTCTATCGATTGCACCATCTGTTGTATGACTGAGCAGGGTATTATATCTAAACTCATAACTACCGTCTATATCACCAACTGCTGCAATCGCATGACGATAATAGTCAAAAATATTCGCTTCTACAAGTAATGAGTTCGGTCCGCTTGCAAGTTCTACCCCATAACCATAACCTTCTCTTTGAGAGTGATGAATATAATTATGGTGAACATAACCGTTGTATGCACCAGAAGTGAAATATATACCAGCAAATGGCCATCCTGAAATCTCATTGTTATCAACTTCTAAGTTTGCATATTTAGTATAGATTCCATGTGTTAAAGAACCAGATTGTGTTGGATTCGGTCCAATTATATTAAGTCCGGTGACACGAACATTTGCACCGCTTGTTATGAATAACGCTGTTGAAGGATATGAAGTGGTAAATAATCGACCCCCGGTAGACGATCCAGTACCTCTTCCGCTTGCTAATGTGACATTGGCTTTCAACACAATATTACTTTCTCCTGTCAAATCTATGTTGGCATTGTCATCGACATAAATTATCTCTCCTGCTCCTGCAACAGCCCCAGATAATGCTGAAAGTAATTCAGTTTTCGTTGAAACAACATGGTCTGCATCTGATGGGCTAATGATTTTTGAATAACCTTTTCCTCCTCCTATTGGATTTCCCGTTGGATTTGCATCCGAACCATATTTGGATGAAGTGGAAGTAGTGGAAGTAGTGAAAGTATTATCTCCTGAAATCGCAAGATTCCCTGCCGCATCTTTGCTTTTTAATCGGTAATGATAAAGAGTTGAAGCAGTTAAACCTGAAAGTGACTGAGAGTGAGAAGTGACCAAGTTCGTATTTAATGTAGTTGAAGTTCCATAACTGGTGGTAGTGCCGTATTCCACTTGGGAGTCGCTAGCTTCGTTGGTTGTCCATGAGATAGTTGCTCCAGAAGATATTATGGCTGAAGAAGAAATAGCAGAAATAACCGGCGGATTGGTGTCGGACAACAAAGACACTGTGAATGAAATTGCATGATCATCGGTGTTCTTGTTTCCTGCCGTGTCTTTGCATTTGATGTAATATATTTTTAGTCCATTAGTAAGCCCTGACAACGGCCATGAGTGGGACATGTCAGATACCGTTGTTGTGGATGTCATTAAGTCATACGCGGTGTTTGCCGTTGTGGTGTATCTGCAAGTGGCTGCTTCATTTGTATTGAGTGAAAGCGTGGCAGTGGATGAATTTATTGTTCCTGAAGGCTGGCCGATTGAGCGGATTGGAGGAATTGTATCGAGCGAAATATTATCACCTTTGTAATCTGCAAGAATTTCCGAAGTTGAAAGGGCGCGATTATAGATTTTGACTTCGTCGAGGGAACCAGAAAAGTAAGCAATTTTACCTGTAGAAGAATATTGCCATGCCCCTAAGTGAAGATTAGCATTGGAAGCATAGATTCCACCAGCCGGAGAAACAGCAGTATTAGGATCAAGATTTCCGTTAATATACATTCTAATGGTGTTTCCATCCGATGTAACTGCGACATGAGTCCATGTGTTTGCCGGTACTTTATTACTTGAACCAAGAATGCCAGTCTTGGAAGGATACTGCCCATTCTCACTTATTAACATACTCAGACTGCCATCCGTGTTAACAGTGAAAACATAAGCTCGATCATTCGTTGGGTCATAAAGCCATTTTTCAACTATTGTTCCTCTTGTTGTAAGTGGTGTTTTTATCCATGCTTCAATGGTTATTTCTTTGTCAATACTATCTAAGCTGCTGGAATTTTGTATTTCTAGATAGTTTGAGTTTCCATTGAAACTTAAAGCATTGCCAAACACACCTTGTGTCCATGTGGCTCCGCTTATTATTCCGTTATTTTTATTGACTGAAGAGTCAGAGGCAGTTGTTCCTGTATTTTCGTCAAATTTCCAATATGCGATAAGACTTAAATCAACCCCTGGGGTTGTAAAAGTTTGATCCGATGAGATCGCTAAATTTCCTGCAACATCTCTGGATTTGACTCTGTAGTGATAAAGGGTTGAAGGAGTTAAACCGGAGAGAGCTTGAGAATGATAAGATACTAAATTTGTATCTATGGTAGTTGAATATCCATAGCTTGTATCAGTGCCATATTCTATCTGGGTGTCACTGAATTCGTCGGTAATCCAGGAGATAGTTGATGATTTATTAGTCATACTGGATGATGATATAGCTGATATGGTAGGCGGAATGATATCAGACGAAACATTATTGAAATCAGACGAAACATTATTGAAATTTGTAAGAATTTCTGAGGCTGACAAGGCTCGATTGTAGATTTTTACTTCATCGATATAACCATTCCATCTATAAGTTTTGTCGAGTGCTCTTTGCCCAATAGTTACATTATAATAATTTGTGTCAATATTTCCCGAATAAGAAGTAGAACCATATAGAGCAACTCCATTTTTATAAATTTTCATATTCGATCCGTCATATACTGCGACTATATGATACCAGGTATTATTTGACATTTTATGTAATGGAGCAAACTCCTTTTCGCCTAATCTAAAGTATATACTACCATCAGAAATTAATAGATTATAACCACTTGTAACATTATCGCCATTAAATTTACTTATAATATAACTCTCTGAAAAAGATTTAGGATATATCCATGCTTCTAAAGATATTTGATTACCAGTAATATTTAAACTACTTCCATTTCCTACATCAACATAATCATTAACGCCATCAAAGCTTAAGGCATTTCCTATTTTGCCAGGTATCCTTGTTGCTCCTTTTATTATTCCTTCGTTGCCATTTGCAGAAGAATCAGAAGCAATTATTCCTGTGTTTTCGTCAAATTTCCAGGATGCAATGGGACCTGAATCAGGCTCCGCAGCTATTGATGATATCGCGATTTGCATTACAAATAAAACAGCGATAATTAAAATTATAACGTATAAAGTTCCTGTACGTCTATTTATATTTAATATGTTTTTCATAGGTCTTCCGAAAATGTACAGTGATTATAAATAATAATTATTTCCACAGTTTTTTTCAGTTTTTTTCAGTTTTAACGCCCATGCTCGTAAACTGTTTAACTGGGCAGAAACCCTTTTGCAGTAGCGGTAGGTCGTTTCCGACCCAAAACCATTTAAGAAACTGTACGTGCGACTTTCATCTTATATGACTCATTGGTATGGATAACCTTTTAGCATATTTGGAGCCATTGAGAATGAGTGGTGGAAAAATATGAAATTAAGTGATAGTGAAAAAGTCTCAATTGTAGCTGGAATTAGTCTGTTGGGTTTGGTTGCTATCCTCAAGAATGTTTTACATATTTCAGCAGATATTTTATCGAGAGATATTATTATCTATATTATTATTTATTGGTCATTTACGTTCTCCTCTCTACGTTCAAAGGAAAATACAAAATGCTCAAAATACGATCGCCCATTTTATTGGAGTTTACTTATAATTTTTATCACTATAGCTATTATTGCCGTTTACGCAATATGAATTACTGATGGTAGAACGTTAATCAGGAAAATAAGCATCTTTGATATTGGTGGAACTAATGAATTGCGAATTTTAAGAAATTACTCGTAATCCCTGAATGATTGAGAAACTCGATAAAATAATTTACATGAGCGTGAATATGTTTATATACTATTATCCTAAACTATTAATTGAGATAGGGGAGTAAAATAGAATTTTTCAAAATAATAAGCCACGTTTTTACCCCCTCCTCCTTTTTTCCGATAATCTTAATTAGATTTTATGACTGTTGAAAAGTTCTTTTCTTACCGGGCATCTACAAACAAATGAGTATCCAAATGGTATCCTGTAATGGCAGGGTTCAAGATTCATACATTTAATAAAATGGATTTTACCATCAACGCAAAGTTCAACTTTACAAATATCGCTTCCAGATAGGCATGATAGATTCTTTTTACACCTGGTAGCGGTTTTCAAAATATCTTCATCCATTTTTATAACCGTTTTTAACATCATAAGCTATCCACTGAAACAAAATAAGATCAAGAGCATTATATATGATTTTACCCAAACTTTACCCTATTCATCATGATACAAATATTCATAATATATCATAGATAGTGAATATGCAAAGAAGGAAGAATAAATGAATCTGATCATCCTTTCGGACACCCATATAAAACCGGGGCAATCACTGCTTTCACGCCTCCCTGAAGAACTCATTTCCATGATCAAAAGCTCGGACCTGATCATCCACGCAGGGGATTTTGAAACTATTTATTGCTATAACGAGCTTGAAGCCCTCGGAAAACTCGCTGCCGTTCATGGTGATACAGACAGTCCTGAACTTGTGAAGCTCCTCCCTGAGCGCAAGGTGATAAATGTCGGGGGAATAAATATTGGAGTCATCCACAAAGGACAGCTCACATCAGAAAACACTGACGGGCTTCGCTACCTTGCAAAAGAGATGGGTGTGGATGTATTGATCTTCGGGCACTTCCATCACCCAATAGCCCATAAAAGCGAGGTTTTATTGCTTTCACCAGGAAGCGCAACAGTGCCAGGGATCGCAGAACCAAGCGCCATTGAGCTTGAAATAAAAAATAAAATCGTAACAGGAAAAATCATCCGCTGCAAAGATAATTTATGTTCTTATTTTGAATTCCAAAAACCATGAATTATTTCTGGTTTTCGATATGTTTTTTGACGATATCCCTTATTTCATCCGGATTCCTGAGCACCGTTATTCCCTTCATTTTCCGGAGTTTATCCACCGCATCAAGATCAACATCCCGCATCGTAAGAGTTAGTTTCTTCCCGCCGGGTAGATCTGTGACAATATCCCCTTTTTTCTGGTCAGCCGGGAAAATATATACAGGCACTTTTGCTTTCATAGCCTGCGCTGCCGCATTTGAGAGCAAGGTATCTGATATTCCCGATGCGATTTTTGCCACTGTGTTTGAGGTGGAAGGTGTAATAATAAGAAAATCATATTTCCCAAGCTGTAAATCCCCCACAAGGAAGGGGACATTAGGGGATTTTTCTGAATAGGTTTTTGGGAAACTCGTTCTTAACTCGGAAAAGAGCTTGTACCATTTTACGACCATCTCCCCTGCCTGGGAAAGGAACACCCTGACATCGAGATCATGTTCAAGCGTCAGCTCTTTCATTATGTCAAGGCTTTCTTTGAGATAATCCCCACAGCCTGTGATTCCCCATGCTATTCTTAGAGTCATTAATATTATTGTATTATGGCTTTTATGATCTTGTCGCCTTTTTTGATGCTTTCGACCACGTTCTGCCCTTCTGTTACCTGCCCGAACACAGAATGCTTCCCGTCAAGGTGGGGTTGCGGCGCTTCTGTGATAAAGAACTGGCTCCCTCCAGTGTTGGGACCTGCATTAGCCATGGACACCGCACCTTTTGTGTGTCTCAGTTTTGGATGAAATTCATCACGTATCGAATACCCCGGACCGCCTGTTCCATCTCCTTTAGGGCATCCGCCCTGAATCATAAAACCGCGTATGACCCTGTGGAACGTAAGCCCGTTATAAAACCCCTTTTGCGTGAGGTCTATGAAGTTTTTTGTGGTGATCGGCGCTTCAGTTTCATAAAGTTCAAATTTTATAGCTCCTTTTGTGGTTTCTAAGATTGCAGTTCTGTTTGGCATAATTATCGTTGTAGCTTAGTGGATGTCATGGTATAATTGCTTTTTGTCAGGAACATTGTGTAATATATTCTATAGATTATACATTATTGAGTATATGTAGAAAAGTATATATATTATAACAGAGGTTTTTTAGTATAGGCAAGGATAAAGGAATGGATTCATTAAAGATACGAATAAAAAGAAGGCTTGAAGTGTATCTTGAGCTTGATATAGATGGTATCAGGAAATTCATAATCGACATCCTGCTACGATTAAAGAGACTCACTGTCGATCAATTGTTTAACGAGTTGAACAAGAAATTCAAGATTTCATTCAGCGCCGTTGCATCAACATTGGGATATATCCACTCAAAACTGGGGATCCTGCATGCTTACAAGGAATCCTATAAAACACCAATAGTATATTCATTAAAGGAAGAGTATGTAGATATTGTAGAGAACGCATTAAGCAAAAGTGCATCTAAACCATCATAGAATTTATCTCATTATTTAATACAGTAAACCGCTTTATAACTCTCTCATCCATCATTTTTTTTCTTAAATTTAAGATCAGTTCATCCATTGTCCCGATCTCTTTGCCAAAGGTAAGATTGTCAGCATGTGCAACGATTTTCTCTTCAATAGTTACAGGCATATAATCTTTTTCAGGAAGTCCAAGACCTTTTGTTTCTTTTTCAGGGATCCCTGCACCGATATGCCGTTCGATAATCTTTATTAATTTTTCATCAAGCCCGTTCTCTGCCGCAATTCTGGCGCCTGCTACCGCATGACCTATGCCATGGGTCTTTGACCGTCCAATATCATGAAGCAAAGCCCCTGTAAAAACAGTGTCAACGTCGATTTGTATCGGTTGCCCTTTACGTTTGGCATTGTCCCGGATATTTATTGCGATCTTCATTGCATAATCCGCTACAGCTTTACAATGTTCGATAACATCAGGAGAGCATCCTGACCTGATCAATAAATCGATCGCATCCTTTTCATTCAAGCAGCTGCACCTGAAGATGAAGTCAGATCTTCAAGCTTTTCGATCCTTTGTTTTAACGCATCTATTACCGGTTCATTATCCTCGAATACCAATTCACCACCACAAAACCGGCATTTGAATTCCATTTCAGCCGCTATTTCAAACAGGAATCTGCCATCCTGTTTTTCACATATATAAAATACTTTATCCTTTTCATATTCGAGTTTTGTCTTGAGGTTCTTTAAGAGTTTCTTCGCTTCAAGTTCCAGCTGTCGGTTTAAATTACTCAGGTCAAGTTTCCAGAGGTATGTTAACCAGCCGCTGTCTGTATCCCTTTCCCTGCGATAACCAGCAAGCCTGTTCTCATATAATATGAAAAGAGTACGCCGAACAATATTCAATAAAACACCTGTAGCCTGAGCTATCTTTTCATCCGTGACCTCACCTTCGGGCATATTCGCCACTACTTTATACCCTTCTTCACCTACCAGATTTATTAGATAACCTTTAATAACGGGATCGTTTAAATCAACCAGAAAATTCACCATATTATTATTGGTTTTATATGACTTTAAACTTCCGTTCTCTTTTTGATCAGCTGTGAATATTGTCTGACTTTATCAAGAACCATCTTGCGAGTCCAGGCCGTTGCCAGCATTGTCGTTACAGGCTCATCGGGATGCATCGTGAGACCTGTTCGTGGAATATCGACAGCTTTCTCATCATTCATACATTTTATAAGAATGTCCGAGATATTTTTAGTGATCACAAATTCCTTTTCCGCAAAAATTATGGTCTTTGCAGCAAAACATCGGGATTCTCTTATTTCAGGAAGCTCCCCATCAAAGGATCTTATATGTGCATCGAAAATGTTCGATCCCGTTGAAAGCTCAACAGTGTCAAGACTCCCCTGGAAACGCGGATTTATTTCAAGGACCTTTATGCCTTTATCTGTGAGCATGAAATCAACTCCGTTTGAACCACGAAGTTTGAATTCTATAGCGATCTGTTTAGCGTATTGTACCATTTCTTCTTTTGATTTTGTATGGAATGGTGTGATATTACCGCAATATGCAAATGGTATCCTGGTCAGCCAGGGGGCGCCTATTATCTGTTCATTTAAAGCAACAGCTACGGCATCATCCCCGGTACTTATTAATGAGACGCTGCAAGGTACTCCTTCAATGAATTCCTGTGCTATGAAATCATGTGAGTCATCATTCTTATTTATAAAATTGTTCATTTCGGCTTCGTTCCTGACCATGATATTCCTCATACCCCCCGACCCTGTTCCGGGCTTGATCATAAGCGGGAAACCTAAACCATCTGCTTTATCCATCGATTCGGTCCTGGGGTGGGGGATACCCAATGATTCCAGTTTATCAGGAAGCTTTGATTTATCGCTCGCATCGTTTGTGATTTTGAATGTATTATTCAATGTATTTTTTAAATTAAGGGTTTCAAAACCCGATCCGGGGATTATTGCATCAACGTCCCCAAAGGATTCAACTATATGCCGTAATTCATTTATGGACATATTTCCAAGAAGTTGCGACTTTTTCGCGCATTTTTGCATATCCACATCCCCAAAACAGTCAAGAGCGTAAACAATATATCCTGCTCTTCTTGCAGAACAGGCGATATTGCGGACACTGTTGCCGATAATCAGGACCTTCTTGATCATTTTATTATGCTTATTACCTCTTTTCCTGCCCTGTGTGGGATTATTTTACGTTCTCCACCTGGAAGAAATTGTGTTTTCAAGGCATCTTTACCTGATGCAGCCTGTAGCCTGTCAAGAGTTATGGCAAGGGCTGCGACTTCGGAATGGGGCTGGTTACCTACGCCAACATTCCAGTCAGCAAGTCCATATAATTCGGGCGGGACTTTTTCAGCTCCCACCACTATCATCAGGGCATCGGCTGTAATTTCAGGTATTGCATCGGGAAGATTAATACCATACATGGTAAGATGAATTACTTTTCCCCCCGCATCTTTCCATTTTTTTATCTCGCTTTTCCAGCTTGTGATCCTCTTGACATAGAATGATCCGCCCCAACTGGTTCCTGCTTCTTGCAGGCTTTTTTCAATTCCGCTATCGTCAGAATCAAGCAGCATACCCTCAGCTCCCATGGCGCGAGCAGTAAGCGCTACATGAGTGGTTATTCTCTGGTCCCTCTGGATACGGTGGCCGAGTCTTAATATAACAATTCGCATAAGTTGAAGTGAATGTACTTTCGGGCATTTAAAATTAATGCATTCCTAGGCGACCTCCGAATATAGTTATGTTATATTTCAGGATTTGTTATTGCTTCGCTTTAGATGGCTTGGATTTCAGATTTTTTGTCGGGGTATCAGTCGGAATTGGTGTCGGGGTATCAGTCGGAGTTGGTGTCGGGGTATCGGTTGGAGTTGGTGTCGGGGTATCGGTTGGAGTTGGTGTCGGGGTTTCGGTTGGAGTTGGTGTGGGTGTAGCGGTCGGAGTTGGTGTCGGGGTTTCGGTTGGAGTTGGTGTGGGTGTAGCAGTCGGAGTTGGTGTCGGGGTATCGGTTGGAGTTAGTGTGGGTGAAGCAGTCGGAGTTGGTGTCGGGGTATCGGTTGGAGTTGGTGTGGGGGTAGAAGTCGGAGTTGACGTCGGGTCGGTCGAGTTTGATATCGGCGTAGCAGTCGGTGTCAAGTTGGTCGAATTGGATGCCGAAGCAGATTGGGAGGATGTTGTGGTGGGATTAGAAGAGGAGGCGGATGGTGAAGTAGTCGTCGAAGGCCAGGTAATATTAATAATCATCGGTACTGTTGACCCATTAGATGATGAGTTTGGAGTCGGCGTTGGTAAAGCAGTTTCAAGAACATTGATTCTTAGAGATTCGGTAACAGTATTAGTGTCCTGTGATTGAAATATCAATGCGCTTTCAAGGACTACAGGACGTGACGGTGCTTTCAGTAGCAGATAGCCACCTGTCTCTCCGGGCGGCATATCTCCCAGATCCAGCCTATCATATAAGATTTTGAAGTTGGACTTTGCCTCCAAAAGCCTTAATCCCATTAATTTAATTGAAGCATTATGAATTATCTTTGGGGAGGGATTGTAAGTCACGAATGAAACCGTATAGTTATCGTCCGTCTTGATATTTGCCGGGTATGATACTCTGAGAAATACAGAGCCATTTTTTGCAAAGTCTTCGGATTCGGTTATTTTAGATGTATTGGTATCATTTTGGAGTTTTTGAGGGGTTATGGCCTGGGCACCGAAATAGAACAGTCCGCCAGCCAGGAAAAGTATCCCTATCAAGAAAAAGGTTTTCACAAACTGGATTTTAAGGCCTTTGTCTTCCCGAAAAGTCTCTTTTATCCTGAAGGCAAGGTACAGTGTTACTGCTGATAGCGCTATTATTGCGAATGTAATCGCAATTCCGATCCCAAGTATTCCAATATTCATTATTATAGTTCCTCCCGTTTTGGTTTTTCCCATCGCATAGCAAGGTTCAGTATTTCTTCGATTAATGCCATAAGACCTATGCAATCTATAAAAACATTATAGAATAGATATAGTGGACTTGCAATTATTTCTCTTATTTTTGGCATGGGGTCTATGAGCACGGCATATATGGAAATCCCAATAGTTAAAGCCCAGTATGTCAATATCCCCCAGGCCAGCAAATTCAGGTCAGGGGCGGAAAAGTTTACAGTATAACTAAAAATATCAACAAGTAGTATGAAAAGCAAGAACATGTTTATCAAGTATGAGCTTACGCCAAGCCACATGTAAGGTACTCCGAAAATACCTGCTGTACCGTATTTGGGATTAAAATACATTCCCTGATACTTTGATAGAACCTGAGTCATACCTCGATACCACCTTCTTCTTTGTTTCAGGAAATCCTCCACGGTCTCAGGCGCCTGTGTGAAAGCTATTGCGCGGGATTCGTACTCCACATGATAGCCTGCTTTCAAGATTTTCATAGTAATATCAAAATCTTCAGCAAAGGTATCAGTTGGGAAATAACCCACTTCTTGAAGAACCCTTGTCTTCAGGGCTGCTATTGCACCAGGCACTATCATAACACAATGCAACATAGACTGGGATTTTCTTCCAAGGTTTATTGACATAGTGTACTCAAGTGACTGCAGGGTTTTCAATAAGCCGGTAGGCCTGTCTATCTTTACATTTCCCGCTACTGCGCCGAGGCGAGGGTTACTGGAAAAGCGTCTGCATATCCAGGTAAGGGCATCAGGATGCAGCTTTGAATCAGCATCAACCGTAATAACTACCTCTCCGGAAGCATTCTTGATGCCTCTGTTAACAGCGCCGGGCTTTCCTGAATTTTTCTGGCGTATGACTTTTACCCCTTTTTCCGAATATTTCGATGCTTCTTTAAAGGTATTATCCGATGACCCGTCGTCGATTACTATGACATCATAACATGGATAGTTTAAACTCAGCATGGATTTTATACAACTGCCTATCGTTACCTCTTCATTATATGCTGGAATGATTATCGACATTGTAAGGAACCTATCGATTTTCCCCTTCCTTTTTAAGAAAGTTTCTATAAAAGAAAGAAAGCCAAAACTGGCAAGGCGGAAAATAAGAATGAAAAGCATTCCAAAAAATAGAAGAGTAGCCACAGAAAATTCAAATTCAGGAACTATAGAGAAATTAAATCCAGGTACCGGAATAACAAACGTTAATGCCAGCACCATTCCTATGGCAGGAAGTGATGATATCGTCCTTTTCACAATCGCACGAATGCATCAATGTTATATATATAAATCGGGAGTTCTGAGTTTTTTTAAGCTTTATTATAGTTTATTTCAGTTTTTAATTCTCAATGAATGGTTTTTTTTGTATCAGGGCTGTTTTATCTCTAAAATTAAAGTTTAAATCAGAAGAAATATTAATTTTAATAATATGGATCATAAACCAAGCACAAATTTAATATATCATAATTCAATGACTGGTGGTTTACGTATGGAAATATGGAACGGGCTTTTGATAATAACCATTATGGGAATAGCTATTTTGCTGCCGGTATCTGCGCAAATTAATGTAGATGCGGTCAACAATGCAGACACCTATGTTTCTATCGGGGAAAAAATAACAAATAACAACAATACAGAGATATTAGGGATTTATGGCAACGGCTCAAGAATGAATACCATCATGAGCTGGACGCTCCCGAAAGGTAATAATGGCATTCAAGAAGTTGCCCTCACTCTATACTGCAAGAAATGGGATAATTTCCCGACAACTCCGGTAGAATTGCGAGTTCTTAATGAAAAATCAACATCAAAAAATTCTACCATTGTGGATTCTGTCCTTGTTAGAGAGGAAGGATTCTACAGCTGGGTATTAAGAGGGAATGATGCTAATAACAGCTTAAATTCGCTAAATTGGGAAGATACAATCAATGTCACTCTGACCCTGCCTGACGAAACCGGGTTTAATGGCATCCAGTGTTATTCAAAGGAGTTTTCGTATAATAAACCCTATCTGGTTGTTGCTGATGAAGCCCCCAAAATACCGCTTATAATAAATGTAACTGCAATTAAGGTAAAAAAGACCAGTGCCCTTATCAATACTTTAACAGATACTTCAACGACAAACATCCTGGTGAATTATGGTACAAACAGCTCTGATCTAAATTTATGGAGCTATGCTGATAGTCTATCGGTTTCTTCATATAATCTGTTAGCGCCGCTGACGCCGGGTACAACCTATTATTATAAAGTATATACTTCTAATTATATAGATAATAATTATAAAGATAGCTCTCCTGTGCTCAGTTTCACCACAGCTCCGGACAATAACTTATCTATCCCATTAGTTACGTTCGTTTTTGATGACGGATGGGAGAGTACATTCATGAATGCAAGCCCTGTCTTTATGGATTTTATGTTCCCGGGGGTAAGTGCAGTAATTACAGATATGCCGGATAAAGCCCCAGCTTATATGAACTGGACCCAGATCCGGGAACTCCAGAATACTTATGGCTGGGAAATAGCGAGTCACACAAAATCCCATGCAGACATGACCAGCCTCAATAAGTCTCAGATGGAATCTGAACTGGGCGAATCGAAAACGACTCTTGTAAATAATGGTTTGGATATTCGTAATTTTATTTCACCTACGGGAGCGTATAATTATCTAACGGAAGCATATGTAATGAGATATTACGACTCTGATAGAATTGTAACAGACGGCCCTATAACTCCTCCATACAATGAATTTCCGCTTTATGCCAAACATATCCAGAACACTACGACGGTATCGGAGGTAGAAGGTTGGGTTGATTCCGCCGTTAATAATAATTCCTGGCTGATACTGGTCATGCATAAAATAGTTGATAATAATCCTGTAGCTGAGGAATGGACAAAAAGTGACCTTGTTAGTCTTGCCCGATACATAGAGTCGCAGGGTAAACTAAGAGTAGTTACAATCCGTGAAGCCCAGGTCACATCGTTTGATCTTAAAGGAGTTTATGCTGATAAAGCCCAAAAGAACATAACCAACACAATATCCCCTGATGGAACTGTATACTATAGCAAAACACCAACAGGTCATCCGAGAATCAATGCTAAAATTCTTCCATCGTCAGATCCTGTTTCGATTAACATAGGTATATGGAATACTACAGATGATTATAAGATTCTATTTAATGAATCTTCTACAAATGCTTCAAATGAAATCCGATATGAGCTTGGTGACAGGCAGCCTGATATGAATTATTCAGTGAAAATATACCGGGACAACGGGACTTTGTTTAAGTATTTATACATGAAATCAAATTCATCAGGGTATTTATCTTATAACACAACAGGTTCCGGGGATCCACGATATACGATAATCCAGCCAGTGATTCCGGAATCACCCCGGAAGGACAGGGTCGAACCTGCCGCGAAGATTCTTGGAGACTATAACGAATTGCTGGCGAAAGAAACAATCATAGGCATTATCTCTGTTATTGTGATCATTGGGTTTTTTGCTTACATCTTACGAAGGTTTGTTAGATAGAATTCTCATTTTTGGCTCCAAAAGTGTTATAAGATGCCACTACCATAAAAACCCAAAATCAATTATCACGATCAAATGAGGATTTTATGACTGAAAAAATTGGAATACTTGCACTTGGACATGGAAGCAGACATCCGCATAATAAAGAGGTCGTCAGTGGTGTTGCAGAACTGATCGCCAAAAAATATAAGGATGTTGTTGTAAGGATTGGTTTTATGAATATGAATGCCCCGACAATGAAGGAAGGGCTTGATGGTTTCAAAGGAACTGGAGTTTCAAAAATAGTAGCCATTCCTATTTTCCTTGCACACGGTGTGCATACTATGGAAGATATTCCACAGATACTTGGTATAAGCAAGGAGTCACGAAAAACAATGATAAAACTTGACGGAAAAGATGTAGCGCTTATTTATTCAGAACCTCTTGGCGTTGATGAACTGGTCGCAGAACTGGCATTCAAGAGGGTTAACGAAGCCATTTCCTCGAATTAATGCTTTGACGCTATTTTTCAGTTCATCCAGGATAGCTGTACTTGATCTGACCCATGGCGGGGTTGTCTTAGCCCGTAAGTTAAGGAAAATAACAGATTCAGTGACTGCTATAGATGTGTATGGGAAGCTCGACCCTGAATTATTGGACGAACTTGAAAGGAGTGGGATTAAAACCTCAAGGGAATCCCTGAAAGCATCGGATTTTGATTTTATAGTATCTCCGGTGCACCTTGATTCTAATTATCCAATGCTTCTGGACGCAGCAGCAAATAAGATCCCTGTTTTATCACATCATCAAGCGGTCGGGCAGATATTATCCGGATACGAGCTTAAGGACAAAACCTTTATCGAGCTGACCGGTACAAAAGCCAAAACAAGCACCGCAATCCTGCTGGCAGATATTTTATCACGGGAAAAAAAAGTTATCTCACATACAAGCCGGGGTCTTGAGGACTGGAGAACAGGAACAATAATCAAGAAAGGATTGAGCATTACACCTGCCAGCATCCTCACCGCGCTTGATGCTGTCATTGATGCAGGGATTGAATTTGATGTGTTCATAGCTGAGATCTCAATTGGCGGGACAGGTTTTGCTGACCCTGGAATAATTACCACGATAGCTAATGATTATAAGATCGCCAACAACACAAAGCTTGCAAGTGGTGCCAAGCGCCGGATGATACTTGATGCCAGACCCGGAAGCATACTTGTAATAAATAATGATGCTTTGAGGTTTTTCGGGGTATGCAGGAGAGATATTAATGTTATCTCATTTACTGATTCAGTGAATGCATCATGTAATGTTTATTATGAGAGCCTGGACTGCAAAACAATAGCCTATTTCCTGGGAAAGGAACATGGTAAGATCCATATCCGGGAAGCGGCAGATTACGATATAACGTCTTATAAAACTGCCTTTGTATGTGCCACTGCTGCTGCTCTTGCCCTGGATATCGATCCAGTGGCAATTGAGAGCACATTACTGGAATTTAAGGGCGCAGAAGGGCGAATGAAGAAGAAATCCCTTGATGGCAGGATACTGATCGATAACTCAAACTCAGGAATGGATATCAGGACAGCCGAAAAAGCGCTTTATTATTCGAAAAACTGCGGCGAAAGGATCGTCATGATACTTGGCGAAGAAGCAAAAGAAGTTTGCGAAGGGCTTGATCCAGCAGGTGTTGACCGATTTATAATGAAGCATTTACACGAACTTGCTGCCCTCATACTTGTCGGGGAAAGAATGAAACCGTTCGTTGGAAATGACCCGAAAAAAATCCATCATGCAAATGATCTATCTTGTGGTATCAAGCTTGCAAAATCATTGACAATGGAAAAGGATATTATTTTATCCTGTGTAAAGTGTTTCAGGTGAAGCGGAAAATCAATTAAAGGATAAACAATAATGGAGCTTAATAAACCAATTATTCCCGCAAAAATAACAGAAAATATGTCTGTTGAGGGGCTTGTGAATTCCTTTTCCGGTTGCGCTTTCGGAGCAGGCCGCATTTATGAAGCTGTTGACATATACCGGGAAATGATAAATGACCCGGATTGCACAAAATTTTTCGGTCTTGCAGGGGCGATGATACCTGCGGGGATGAGGTATATTGTAAGCGATATGATACGGGATGGGGAAATCGATATTCTTGTAAGCACAGGAGCCAACCTTGTTCATGACATAATCGAGTCCATGGGGCTTCATCATTACAAGGGAACTGATGCAACTGATGATATCCAGTTGAAACACGAAGCCGTCAACCGCATATATGATGTGTTCCTGCCTGAGCATCATTTCACTGATCTTGAGGAAAAATTACAATCAATTTTCAAAGAGATCCCTGATAAGCTCTCGATAACAGAACTTCTCTCGCACATAGGGGAAAGAATTGATGATAACAACTCGATATTAAAAAGCGCATATGATATGGGCGTGCCTGTTTACTGCCCCGCCATACAGGATTCTATAATCGGATTGCAGGCATGGTTGTATAAACAGACCAGGCCCCTGAATGTAGATGTATTTGCGGATATGAGGGGATTGATCGACAGGTGCTATGAGGCAAAACGCGCCGGCGTGGTCATAATAGGCGGCGGTGTGCCCAAGAATTTCATTTTGCAATCCATGCTCGTTACTCCGCGTTCTTTTGATTATGCGATACAACTCACAATGGATAGGCCGGAAACCGGAGGACTTTCCGGCGCAACACTTGATGAGGCGCGTTCATGGGGAAAGATCGGGGAAAATGCAAGGTCAGTGACAGTATACTCTGATGCTACCATCACGCTTCCCATAATTGTTGCTGCTGTGAAAAATTTCAAATCAAAATAAGATTATAATCCACCCCACAATTAGCCTGATAAATTTATCCTTTCTGCAGTTCTGTATGCATCATAGATATTATATATCCAGAATAAGGGATATAATATAAAACCTATCAATACAAACATCAATAGGAGGAAGACTCCACCGATTATCATAAACATTATACCTTTTCCTATCTCTCCGTTATAAATCTGGCCAAGACCAGTAAAAAAAAATGAAGCTATCGCAGCGATTCCCGGATTTTTCTCTCCTGTGGGCGATGCTTTATTTCGAACTCCACATTTAGGACAAATTTCAGCTTTATCATCTATCTGTGCACCACAGTTTCTACAATACATATTTTCCTCCTATATATTTTCAATAATTCATTCAGGAACAAAAGTATTTAAATCTATCAGGAAAATACGAAAAAAGTTCCAACAACGATGCAATTGGATATTACAATTTTATAATAAAGTTGTAGTCTTCTCTCCTTTACTCTTAACTCTTAGGCTAACTTTATATTGATGAGCATTATGGGAATAGAAGGCACATCTCAGAGGCATTAAATATGTCGATGAAGTATTAAAATTGCTTCCACAAAAACTTGATCCAATTTTAATTCAGCAAATATTTAAAGAAATAACCTCAATAGGTGGAATTAATACGGATTAATGGCGAAGGTATTGATATAAACAAAGCAAATTAATAGAAAATATGGAGCATTACTTTATAAGAGCTGTTGATTCCGGAAATATTCAGCGCAGCCCTACATTTCAAGCAGTATTCAGCTATACGGTTTCAACAATTACTGATTTGCGTTCTAAAATAATTTTTGATAGTGGAGGGATTGATGTTGATAAAATATTGTCAAATAGCACCCCGGCAACAAAAAAACTTAGCATTATTGATGCCGGATTGTATTATGACGTTATTCACCGGAAAAACAAGTCCATAGCAAGTGATTTAGTTAATAAATGGTATGATACGGAAAATAATATTGAGATTCCTGAAAAAGAAAAAGCAACTATTAGCCAAAAATATCCCGCTTCTAATTACTGAGTTAGATGATGATAAAATACTAATCAAAAAACTTGATAGGGATGAAATTGAGAAAAGGCTTAGAGAAGAACTTAAAGGATTAGATATAGATAAAATATCGCATGAAGTTAGAACTGAAGTGAATGAGTTGGCTAAAAAGAAATATGCAGCAGTTCTTGATTGATGCCAACGTATTTGTGGCAGCTGCAATAGAAAATCTTCTATAACGTGAGGAAGGTTCAAGAGAGAAAGGTAACATTTTTTCCTCCCCTCTGCGATCAGATACTTTGCCTATCCCCATCCCTGCGTCATTTCTTTCATTTTGATGCGTTCTTCCGGGGTTACATCGTTATGTAGTAATGTTTCATTGATGTGTTCATATCATGTCCCTGAGAAGCCAGGATTCGACTGAGAGAACAGCCCGATTCTATTAACCACGACTCCCACGCTTTCCGTGTAGATCCTGCGCTTAAAGTTCATGTCCAGAGACCTTCTGCAGTAAATTTTGTTTAGATTATTTGTATTCCAAGTTAAAAACAGGGTGATGCGGTGTATTTTCATATTAAATAGTCTTAAATTCAGGACTAATTTTCCTGCAAGAGATCTGTGGACATGAAGCTTAAATCCTCCGGGTGTTCCACACCTGCAAGAGCAGCCCATCGCCTTAAATTAGCGCTCCATGACTGATATACAGAATATTTTAATCTATGTCCACCATGAAGGAAATAATACAAGAGCTCTGAAAATTGAGGGGTCAGGTTTACTTTGCGCTCATCCTTGGTCTTGGTGTAATGCCTGGGAATAACCATTATCTTTCTATTGTAGTGAAACCATTCTGGATGTTCTGCAAATAATTTAAGCTCTTTATATCTCTTTCCGGTGAATACTGCTGTTTTAAAGCTCATTCGCAAATCTGAGTTTTTGATAACTGCTTCGATCTCGAAGACCTCGGAAGGTTTGAGAAGCCTATAAAATTCTGTCTTTTTTACCATACTACAATTTTAATGTGATTGTAGTATTTAAGGGCTGTATATGCTTATTTTGGGCTTTTTTTCGCATAAATATAGGTCAAATAGTACAATTTTGGGATAAAAATGTAGTATTTCTCTTTCCTTCCCCCAGACCCCCAACCTCTCACCAGGCAAAATTTTGAATTTTCTTAATTAGAATTATTATAATCATAAGGATAAGGTTATATGTTTTTAATATACTATAAATGAAATATGGCTGATATCCTGTCTACTGATTTATAGTATGTGGGATTCTGTTCAAAAAAACACGCGAAAGTAGTTTCTCCGTATAGATGGAGTGGTGAAAATGATATCAAATAACATTTACAGAGGGTGTTCCCTCAGAAAAGCATTTGGAATATTGGTGTTGATATTATCGCTGGTAGGTAGCGCGGGCGCAGCAACTCTTACAGTGAATGTCAGTGGCGGAGCAGATTATACGAGGATTCAGGATGCAATAGACAATGCGAGTGAAGGGGATACGATTCTGGTTTACAGCGGTACATATTATGAGAATGTGATAGTAAACAGGCAGCTTATACTGAGAGGTAGCGATATTGGTAGCAGTATGCCTGTTGTGGACGTGCATGGGGCAGGGAATGCGATCACCATAACTGCCAATGGAGTTGTTCTTGATGGATTCAATGCGCATAATAGCAGTTCAAATACTGGAATTGAAGTGGTTTCGAGTGATAATGTAATTAGCAACAACAATGCTTCAAACATTGTAACTGTAAATGCAACTAATGGAACTCTAGCTGGAAATGCTTCTGTAACTGCCACAGCGGCCAGAACACCATCAGGTTTAGTATTATGGAATAAATTAGGATCTGATGACGAACTGTTAAATAGCGCATATGGTCCTGGTTTGCAGTTTTACACTGATGGTGGAAGTGGGCAAGATGGAATAGCAGATCGAAAGTATGTTCCAAGCAAATTTGGAAATGGTGTGACCATTGGTACTGGAAACTATTACAGTATGCAGCGTATACACAATATCGTTTTGAAGAGTTTGCCCAGTTACATAGACGCAGAAAAGGGGACAATTGAAGTCTGGTACAGACAAAAAGAATTTCCAGTTGAATACTCCCATAATCCCTATCGATTATTTAATGGTGGTTATGGGCTGGATGGCGGTATGGGATTTGAAGTGATAGCAGGTCATGATTGTCCTGATCCTTCTTGTTTTCGGTTCTGGTTAGTATTTGGCGGTACTGGTAGAACAGTTCTTTATGCAAACAATCTCCCTGATAATCAATGGATTCATGTCGCCGCAGTATGGGATAGAAGTGGAATTAACGGAACACTTGAAACAATGAGATTATATATAGATGGTAATAAAGTTGCTTCGGGTACATATAATGATTGGGGGACCTCTGTAGGAAATTGGGTTGACATCTGTGGAGGAAATGACAACAACATTGCTGACAAATTTGCCATGGATAATTTGAAAATATGGAATTATGCAAAAACAGACTTTAGCGACAGGTTCGAGGAAGGAGTTACTACACAACCAGCCGCTGCACATGGCAGCATTTCGGGGTATAAGATTAATGACCTTAACGGTAATGGGAAAAAAGACACAAATGAATCAGGACTTGCCAACTGGAATATCAAACTGGAAAATAATAATGGATATGCATTTACCACAACTACAAACGCAAGTGGATTTTATATTTTCACCGAACTGGCACCAGGCAACTATACTGTAGCAGAGGCTCTTGTACCAAACTGGATACAGACACTTCCAGGAGCACCAGGAATTTATTATGTGACTCTCGCAACTGGAGAGAATGCAACGGGTATAGACTTCGGTAACAATCTCATGTCATTACCATCTGGAGTAAATGCTTTACGTGAAATCGAGAAAGAGTCTCTCCTCTTGGGAAATTCAACCAATATTACTGTTAGAATCAGCAGCAATATGATCCAGGCGTTGGTTCTTCAAGAGTCTATCCCTGCAGGATGGAAAATAACAAAAATTTCTGATGACGCAGATGTTTTCAAGAATAACACCAATGAATGGGTATGGTCAAATGTGACGCCGGGAATAACCAAAACGGTTATCTACACAATAATCGCACCAACGGATTCTACTATTGGAACATACTATATTAACGGAACAATAAGCAACTCAACTGGAATAATTGCTGTTGTAGGTGGGGACAATGTCATTAAGTTTGATATCCTTGCGTATTATAGAAGACTTGATAGTGATCCTAATATTGTAGAGACCACTGACCTGTTAAAAGCCATGGATGACTGGAGAAGTAGAACGGCGCCTGCTGGATTTATAAATCCGATAACGAACCAGGAGCTTCTTGCTTTGATTAATGAATGGACTTCGAGTTGAGAATGAAAAAACACGTCTATTTTCGTTCTTTCTTTTTTCTTTATTTTAATATCATTTCAGCAATAAAAACCATACATTATAAATATAAATAATTAATTATTCATGTATTTTTAAATATGTAACTCATTTTCATAAGCGTATCATTTTAAAATCCTCCTTCCCCGGATCGCCTGCATCATAAAATAATAGAGAATGTAAACTGAATAAAATAACCCTTATATGCACATTTTACGAGGTCGCTAGCTGAAAACAATATCCTAAAGACGAGATAATCTACTCTCTCCTATATGTCGTATAAATGCTTCCCATGGGCAGTTACAACATTGCTGTCACCAGGTCATAAAATACAAAGAAACTATTTAATTAAACAAGACATATATAGTTTGGGCATATTGAAGTTCTTGGTGGTAATCGATGGATTTCTATGAAAAAGTAAAAGGGTTTATATTGGAGCCGTCAAAAACATTTGACGCTACTAAGGAAGACACTCTGGAAGATGCACTAAAATATTATGTCGGTATAACAGCGATATTTTCAGCTATTTCAGCAGTATTGTCTGCATTCGCTTCTACACTGTTTGGTTCTATGATGGGTGGATTCGGAATGATGATGGGCGCAAGTGCTGGAATAGCAGTAGCGATATCGATATTTGTGATGCTTTTGATTCTCATGGTAATATGGGCATTCATAGGCGGGGCAATTATTCATATTTTCGTGTATATCGTGGGCGGAAGAAAAGGAATTGTCAAGACAATAATCGCTTTAATGTACGCTGATACACCTTATTTGTTATTTGGCTGGATACCAATTATAGGATTGATCGCAGCGATATGGTCACTGGTGCTCAGTGTTCTCGGAATACGCCAGTTTCAAGAACTGACGACCGGGAGAGCAATTCTAGCGATCTTTATTCCTATTATTATAATTGGAATAATAGTTTTTGTTGCAATGATAGCGGTATTTACGTTTGCTATAGGGCCAAGTGGAGAAATGATCTCGCAAGGATCATAAAAGCCAATAGTTATGCAGAGGCTTTGCACTACTGCGTTAAATATATGCGTTAAATAACAGTTATACGCACATCTTACGCGGACTTTATCTAAAAACAATAGCCTAAGACAGTATAATCTATCTTCTTCTATATCTCATATATGGCTTCCATTATTGCGATGGGAGCGATTGTTTTGTGTTTGGATAGGGTCTTGCATGTAGAATATGTTTCTTAAATATCAGTCCACTTTTTGGGTGTAGTCCAATCACTTACCATTTTATATATGAAATGGTCAAAGAATGTCGATGTTTCCCCAAATTTCTTATTATGTTCAAAAAGTATAGCGTTTATTTTTTTATTTGATTTCGCTGCAATTACAAAATATTTATTTAATCGTTGAAGAGTAGAGATTGTTGGGTTATTAAAAAACTCTCTATCCATAAACAATGTTCTGAGATTTATTTCCATTGCTTTCAGTCTCTGAATCATGGATTCCATAAGTATTGAATAATTCTTTGCTAATCCATTGATGTTAATGACATCGAGAGTCAATTTGATTTCACCAATTATATCCAGTGAACAAAATGAATATCCCCAAGAAGTTCCATTTTTTGGTTTGATTCCTCTTATTCCGGATGTATTTTTATCGCCATAGTAAGGTATGTCATGAAAATCAATCGCAGCATCTTGATATGTTCCTTTTAGATTCGTGTGTTTAATTATTTCAGTATTTATCTGCCTGAATGAAGAAATC
>CAJPFJ010000001.1 GCA_905339155.1 Methanosarcinales archaeon | reverse complement strand
TTGTATTTCCGGTACAAGCCTCATCTTATTATCCCCTCTATATTTTTAGATGGGATAATATCCTTATTATATTTTATGGGCGATTGTCAATGGCTGAATATGATCTTTTGTTCGGAAGTCAGGGTATTCGGAAGTACTGTTTTCTACCAAACCGTTAAATAGACTTGTGTATTATTAGGCCTACTATTGCTCCGATAGTGTAGCAGGCCAATCATTCTGGCCTTTCAAGTTTTAAGCGCCAACAGGTGCTGAAATAAAGACAGCCAGTGACTCGGGTTCAAATCCCGATCGGAGCATCGGTCTCATTATAATTTATCTCATCATTCATCACAAATTGTTTTTTATATAAGTTGATTCAAATAGATATGATAGGATGACCTTCCCCTGAGAGAAATAACCATATATTTTCTGAGAGAATAACCAACCATTATTTACACACAGACCCTTTAGTTCGGTCATCCTCCTTCATTCATCCCCCACAATTAAGATGCAATTAAAGACAGTTTTTTCTTGGCCTTCCGAGATGTTTTCCTCTTATCCTTGCTGCCGCGATCCCTCTCTTCTGCCGGTCCTTCAATAATAGTAGCTCAAACTTTGCCATCCCTATCTGGAGCCACCATGTAAGAAATTGCATGGGTCCCTTATTCCAGTCAGAGAGCCAGGGCTCAGTCAAGGATTTGAACAAAACATGTTTCCTTTCCAAATTGTCAAAAAATCGTATCAATTCCACCGGATCCCGTCCGAGCCTGTCAAGACGATATACCAATACTTCAGAGATATCCCCCTTCTCAATCTCCATACAGAGCTCCGTATAGTCCAACCTTTCATTGATGGACCCACTTTCCTTATCAGAATATATCCTGCCAGGATTTTGAGCTAGAATCAAATTCTCTTGGAGACCTAAATTCTGCTCTTCCGTGCTAACCCGGATATATGCTGCAGATCTTCTCATCTATTTTTTCTTAGAAAAATATCCCCTGGGAGAGGACGATTGATTTCTTGATCCACGATGCAAAATCCGATCTCTGAGCCCTTTTTCCAGGCTTTTCCCAGGGCAATATCCTTGGGAATTGTGATCCGGAATGTTCCATCCGGTCCTTCTTGTATTCTTGGCATAATATACAAATATGGATATCAACCATGAAAAAGAGATAGGCTTCATTACAGTTCTGACATGCTCACTATACAGAAATGGAAAATTCAAAAGGTCTACCTTTCTAACTCAAATAATAACTTCTTCAACAATTGCAGCCCGGAGCATTTTTCTTCTGAATTTCTGCAATTCATTTATAGCAAGTTGTCTCCCTAGTTCTGCAAAAGTGTAATTGCTGCCATTCTCTGCATTATAAGCCGCTAATACTATTTCTTTTGTTATTGTTGTTGGGGGTGTTTCTACCATTTTAAGCCGTCCTTATTATTTCTATCCTTGAAACTCTAATAATATAATCTGCGGATGATGCATTCTTGCCCGTTACCTTTAATCTTAAATTTCCGGTCACGCGTGCAGTTGGTGAATACGTCAACACACCAACGGCATTATAAGTTGTTGATGCTGCATAATTATCGAATGTACCTAAAGATGTTGTACCTAACAAAATCTCAGCTATTCCGCCATCGCCGGATTTAATACAACATATTATTATTTTGTAAGTTCCGGCATTTAAAGTTAAAGAACCAAAATGTATTTCATCATTGTTTAGATGGCTACTATTATAAACATGGCTTCCCGATACACTTATAGCAATGTCTTTGTCTGTCTGTGAAGCATCAAGATAGCTTGTCCAAGTACCCGCCACTATCGTAATTTCATCATATAAAGCATGAAAATAATGAGATAGCTCTCTAGATGGCATCATTGCTGTTGGCATTCTATCAAGTGCATCTACCAATCCAAGAGCCAATCTTGCCGCTGCGGCTGTACCGGCTGCAACTGAAGATAACAACCCATTTGAATCTGCTAAAATAGGATATCCATTGGTTAAATTCGCGCTTTCCGCTTGCATTGATATTCTTCGTATTGTCATATTTTCACCATGCTAAAACATTCAGTGGAGTCATCGAAAGAAATGTAGTGGCCAGTTGCAACATAAATGAGATTGAGATATGTCATTGCTTCATCCATATAAGGAATAAATCCAGCAACGGAAACGCCAATTGGAATAATGCTGAAATATGAAAGTTCAGTCATGGGAATGAATCCGCTTGCATCAAGGCCAGCGTACCCATTTACTGCATTTTTGTTGATAGATAATTCAGGTCCTAATGTAGATGGAATGAGTCCGGCAGCATCGAGGCCAGCGTATCCATTAGGTTGATTTTTATTTGCTTTATTTTCTATCCCCAATATTGAGCTCACGCCGGTTTCTGTAGGCATTTCTACCTCAATGTTTCTAGTTCGATTTGTATATCGTCCCCAGCAGTATCTATTGTTCCTACGTTATTTATGGAAAAGCTGTTAAAAGGCTGTCCGCGTATGGCTTTTGTGCCTTTTGCAAGACATCTTAACTTTTTATTCAGTGAATAATCAAGTATGATCTCAAGTTCAGTTTCACTGTCATTAACTATTTGAAAATTTGTAAAAGGTATGAATAAGCGATATGTTCTTAATAAGTTGTCAATGTCATACGTGATACTTTGACCCGCAACAATAACCGGTAAACTGATTCTACGAAAAAAAGTTATAGGTTTTGGTGGAAAAAACCAAGTGTATAAACTCAATATTTATCCGCCCCATCCGCCGTATTTTTTATTTGAGTATGTCGGGGCTGTATTCTTTACAGTACTGTTTATAGTTGTTGATTTTTTGGTTGTCGTTGTTGGTGTTGTTTTCGTAGAGCTAATAACAGGTTTAAAATTGCTTAAATTTTGACCTGGGGAAAGATAAACAAGCGTTCCTGCTGTAGGCATGTTAGCACCACCTATAGATACTGAAAAAGTACCTGTACTTGCTTCTTTTTTCGTTGGTGCGCTTGCAACTATATCAGCTAATCTTGATTGCGGGACTGTATTTCCTGTTATCGGTTTGATTGTAGCCGCAACTGCTTCAACTTTCAAATCTTCGGCTATTGATTCATAAAAAGATGAACTATATCTTTTTGGTGTGCCTGCAACTATATCAGCTAACCTTGATTGCGATACTGTGTTTCCGGTTAAAGGTGTCAGTACCGCCGCTACCTGTTCTTTTTTTGTATTTACATTATAAGCATTAGCTACAATGTCAGCAGTTCTTGATTGCGCCACTGTGTTTCCGGTTAAAGGTGTCAGTACCGCCGCTACCTGTTCTTTTTTTGTATTTGCCATATAAGCATTAGCTACAATGTCAGCAGTTCTTGATTGTGGTACGGTGTTTCCTGTTATAGGTGTCAGAACCTCCGCTACCTGTTCTTTTTTTGTATTTGCCATATAATCATTGGCAACAATATCTGCTAATCTGGACTGATATACAGTGTTTCCGGTTATTGGTGTAAGAACGGTTTTTACCTGTTCTGCAATTGTTGCATTTCCAGCGTATGGATATGAAGATGAAGATGAAGATGAGCTTGAGCCTGACGGCGTTGCATATTTCTGAGAAATCAATCCAAGCAGATAAGGCGAAGGCTCAAAAGGAGTCTGGATATTTCCATATCCTGGAATAGTAGTATTGTAGCTTGGTGGCGGAGCATCTGGATTTGTTGGATTCGTTGGATTTGTTGGATTTGTTGGATAACTACCGCCCCCGCCTGTATCTGGATTTGTAATTCCGGTCATTACCGTTGCTTTTTTCGTTTCCCCGCCGCCAACTCCACCTGATGCCCCGAATGCATCTCCATTGAGAAGAATATATGCGGCACTGGCTGCCGCTGCAATTACCAGGATTGATTTTCCGCTCATTTCGATCCCTTCCTTGATGTGTATCCATATGCAACAAGCGCAACGCCGGCAATGGCCGCAATTGTTGCCCAGTCCATGCCTGAGGCCTGGCTTTGGCCCTGATCAGCGGACGTGTCCTGTGTTGGATCAGATGTGAAGCTAAAGGGAGTCGTGATAGAGGGTGTCGCTGTTGCTGTTGCTGCCACCGTATCCTTCTTTGTCATAGATGCACCAGGAGAATTGATTATATTCATCCATGAGCGATTATCAACATTTGTAGTATTCTGGGTATATTGACGAGCATCATATTTGTAATTCAAATTGTTTGTAGTCTGCTGAACTGGTTTTTGTTCTAAAACTTGTGTTTGAGGAGCCATCGGTTGTTTTTTTCCGCCGAATAGCCAGTCATAAGCTGCATATCCACCAGCTCCGCCGATTATACCAACTCCAACCTTTCCAGTTGTGCCTAAGCCTCCCCATATGGTTTTTGCCGCGCCCATGCCTACCATGCCAACGCCGCCCAGATCGGGAAATACCGGTGTTATTTTTTCGTTTTTCTTTGGATAGAATGTTTGAGCATATCCGGATACAAAAGAATCAAAAAATCCCATTTACTTCACCTCTCAGGTAATTATAATTGCGTTTTTCACTGTCTCCGGAGAAACTTCCGCAATTGAGATATTCGGAGTTCCTGAGCTCACGCCGTGGATCTCATCACCTGCCCGAAGATATACAACGATATCATCGTATGCCGTGAACCCGAAACCCATATTGGCCATTTCAACGCTTGAGGGCGTTTTTCCGACCCTGGTTACGGTCGTACTGTCGCTGTTGAGCTTGATATACCGGTTTCTCTTTTCCTGTTTCACAAGTAGCGTGACGGTGCTGGCAACAAGGGTGATCATGATGGATCTCCCTTAGTTGTTCCGATCTTCGTATTCAATGACGAAAAAACCAGTACCGGCTGTGCTTGCGCCTGTGGGCGTTGCCCATACTGTAGCTCCCGCCGCAAGCTCGGTTAAGCCGCCAGTTGTGCCTTTTGTCTGGAAAATATCTACCGGAGTACCTATCGCGCTTGTTGTATAGGGTACGGTAACGGCGTCTATAATTGTTTTGCCGGTTGCGGTTATTCCAATGTCCATAACCTCATCGGCTACGGTTAAAGCAACTGTGGGTACAAACCATATGCCGCGCAATGTCGCTCCATGCGGAAAATGACCGATTATATAATTCCCGGCTGTAGTAACAACATGAACCGCCGACATCATGAGCTTGCGCCTTATGCCGCTTGGTCTGAGTGTATTTACATCAATCATATTTTACCTTCCTGTGATGGTCACTGTATTTTTTCCCACTTTTCGGATAAGAGGAGACTGGAAGATTATTCCAGTTGATCCCGTTTTCTTACCCTGATAGGGTTTGTTCTCCATCGTGTCACGAGTCATGATATCACTCGATCACGCGTTTTCTACAAGTGCAATGTATATTCTTGAGTTATCCGGGATGCGCTGTCCAAGTTTGAGTCCTTCCTGAGCGCTCACTGTGTAGGTCCCAAGGACTACCCAGGTATTGGCCGTCAATGTAACATCTGCCGATCTCAGGTCCGAGTCTCTTAGGAATGTCGGTGTTTCCTGTTTTGTGGATTTGTTGAGCTTGGTTACGGGGATCTGAACTTTAGTAAGAGCATAGTCAGCGGTTGATGCTGTTCCGACTTTGACTTCTACAATGAGAAGGTCGTCCTGGTGTATTGTCTCGGCGCTGAATGGCACGATGATCTGTTCACTCTGCAAGGTGCTCCCGTCAAGTCTTTCTGTCGGAGCTTCGAAAACCTTTCTTCTGTTGCTGCTTGATGCGTCCGCAAATATAATACGGACATCGCCTTCATCTGAATCTACCATGTTTCTTTACCTCTCTTTATGCCCATTCGTCTCTTGTTCCGCTGCCGCCCTGGCCAATTTTGCCGAGCAGTGAAACTGCAATATCTTCAGCAGCGTCTATGATAAGACCGCTTGATACAATGTTTCCTATTCTTCCGCCTTTACCGTAGGCTATTCCGCCTACAACGCCTTTGATGAGCCCGCTGGTTATTGTTGCGTTTCCGACGTATGGTGCAATGATCCTCTCGGTCACTTGTTTTGAAACACCAATAGCGAAAACGTCAATAAGGCCATCCGCGTGTATTTTTGGATTAAGTACGTCTGTCATGTAATTATGTCCTGGAAAAAAAATTCCAATTCAGTAAAACATGAAGATTTCACATCTATATATATAAATGTAAATCAATACAAAAAAGGACAGTACAAACATGTAACCAATTCCCTGGGACCTAAAACCTTCTTGATGAGAGTATCTGTTCAGAGAATATCCTTCCGAACGTTAGGGCCAGGAACGAACCCATTAGTCCGCTGTACACGGATTCTGACATTCTACCACTGACCAGGGCTGCGGTCAGCGTGATCATCGCTGCAACAATGATGAGAGTCTTATTTCTGTCAAGCGATTCGTCAGGTTTTGGTGGCAAGTTTTGTTGCCTGGCTTCTATCAATTCCTCTTTCAGTGTTTTTGTCGGATCTTCATTCATGCTGATTCGTTTCCTCTGAAATCAAGAGAATAGCCTTCCAGGAATGACTTGGTCTGCAGGCCTGCAAGGATCCTGGGGATATCCACTCCTGGCATATTTTGTATGAGCTCTTTTACAGCATTGAGGTCGTGTGTCCATGTTGTTCTGTAGAGAATGAGATAATCTGTGAGTGCCAGGACATTCTTCTTGACGAGTGCAGGCCTCTGAGAGGTGAATATGAATCCTACATCCTCATTTCTCCAATGTCTTACCGCTCTCTCGATCTCCGGAGCATATTTTCCCCCCACTCCACCTTCCGGAATGAACTCATGAACCTCATCCATGGCAACAAGGCAGCTCTTCGGCTTCCAGTTCGAAAAAAAAGCGTTCGCAAACTGAGATAGCTCTTCCTGGAGCATGTCCCGGAATGAAAATATCATATTCCTGGCTTTCATTTTCGAGAACAGTTTCCCGGCTTCATCTCCATGTTCCCATGATGTTTTCGAAAATAGCACGCGGTCAAACCCCTTGATCCGGATCACATTGAGGGGATCAAATATGAATACCGGGACTGGGCTGACCGCGGCTAACATCTTGAGCGTGCTTGTTTTCCCGGATCCAGTTCCGCCGAGAATGCTAATTTTGCGTTGCGTCAGGTTCTTTATTTCTAGGGGACCCAGGTTCAGATTTTGTTTTTGCATGTTCCTTCATTACTTTTGCTGCTTCCTCGAACTGCTTTTTCAGTTCCTTTTCGGGGATTTTGTTGAGCTCGCTGAGCAGCTGTGCATGATACTCAGAGGCCGGGGTGATGAGCTTGGATTCGTCATTTCGGGTTTTGAGGGGAGATTCTACATCCACATCATATTTTTTTCCCAGGGCCCTGACAAGACCGGGAAGGGCTCCGGCTCGATCTGCAACATTCACGACCTTTTCAACGAGCTTGATCACTCCTTCAGCTTCTTTGAGCATCCCGGAAAAGCTCTCTGCATTAGCTCCTACTTTCGGATCGGAAGCGAGCTGAAGGAGCTTCTCAAAATCAACTTCTCTCATTCGAATTCCACTCCGCAGTGAGGGCAGCGCTTGTATTTGTCATTAAATGTTTGACCACAGGATCCACATTTATATTTCGGTTCTTTTGTTTCGTCTTTTTTTGGGTTGATGGTTTCGGCCATTTTGTTGAATTCTCCTTGCAAGTTAATTTCCTTTAAAAAACTGGATTCCTTTTCCCTGGAAATTTCCTGGACTTTTCCCGGACTTTTCCCTGGGATATCCCCGGAAGAATGTGACCTCTTAATGTGTTTCTTAAGAAATTTGTATTTTTTTCCACATTGAGGACATTTTTCCTTGGATTTTTCCATTAAATTTCCATAGAGTTACCCCTAAAAAAGGAGATGTTTTTCAATGCAGAACTGACATGATTTTTTTTCTATTCCCGTAACGCGAAATGCGGGTTCAAATACAGGTTTGAGCACAGCTAGCAAAATGCTAGCTAAATGCTAGCAAAAAAAATGTATCATTAATGTATCAATAATGTATCATTATTTTGTTTTTCTTTTTTACAGTGACGATACTTTTTTATTTTCATTTGCACCATTCCTCCAGCGTTCCTCTCCTCCCCGGGCCTGTCCCAAGGCTGGGGATGCATGCCAGGTATGTTCTCCTGAGCTCCTCTATCTCGATATGATCGTAGATATCAACAGCGTCCTTGCGCCGGTCTCCCCTGAGCTCCTGGATGAACTCCCTGGGCATCTTTGCCCTCCGGAGATGAGTGGTGAAGAAATGTCTGAAACAATGCGGAGTGAATTTCTTGTTCAGGGCGCCGCGGTGATGGTGAAGACCTAACCGGCTTGCAACTCTCGTTACTGTGTTGTATACGTAATTCCTGGATATCCTTCTGCCTTCAGGAGTGATCCAGAGTGCAGCATTGTCTTTTGCCCTGAATTCGCGCCAATCCAGATATTCCTGGAGTGCTGCGGTGAGCTCCGGGTCAAGGAATCCCAGGCGATTGCTCCGCTTTGCCTTTGGCTTGACCCTGAACTCTCCTTTCTCCAGATCAAGATCCTGTACATCCATGGCAATGAGCTCCCCGCGCCTTAATCCGGTCTTGGCCAGGAATAACATCATTGTCCTGGGAAGGATATACCGATTATGGGCGATGAGTTCGATCATCTCTTCAACACTGATCAACTGCCTTGTATTCTCGCCGTTGTACTGCAATTTGATGCGAAGATATCTCTTCCGGAAGGAAGGGATCAGACTGATTTTCAAGGATCCTGAAAAAATCAGGAAATCATAGAATGCTGCGATTGCTGCAAAGTAACCCTTCAATGTGGATCCTTGTAGGTCCCGGATCCTGAGCTCTCCAAGGTAGCTGACAAGATCATCAAGGGTCACTTTTACCGGGTCAGGATTTGTTTTGAGGAAATCCAGACAGCAAGAACGGTATGTTTCTATTGTGTGAGCTGTCAGGCCGCGTGCCCGGCAGTCTGTTATGAATTCTTTGATCAAAATTTTCACCTCTTTTGTTGTTGCAAATATATAGCAATTCGCGGTCTAAACCACGCCAGAGCTTCTTTTTTAGATTCAAACTGATAAAAAAAGAATATTCGACTCCAATTTACATCACCATTTATGATTTGTCTTGGTAGCCAGGATGAATCCTTCTGGAAATTTTCTTCCCTTTTCTTTTCAAGTTCAGGATCAACTTTCGAAGTGGGACCCAAAACTGAAATGTTCGCCTTCGCCCTGATCAGCGCCTGTCGTCTTTCATCTTGTTTTTCATCTTCGATCTTGATTTCATATTCAAGTATCTTGACAGGATCCTTTTCAATCAGCTCATTCCGGACTCCTTTCTCCAGGACCTCAGTCCATGATATTCCATGTATTTGCTGCAAATCCTCAAACAATTTTTTCAATTTTGAATCGATGGGGATATTCACGCGATCCCTTACACCATCCCTCATATTTCTGCTCCAATTTTCTTCCCGGAATACCCCGGATTTTTTTTTTCTGGCGGGCGCACGCATGCGCACGCAGACATGCGCATGCTAAATAGCCTCGGCTAAGGCCGAGTCATTAGCGCGCCGCCGCATGGCGGTCGTGTTTAGAGGTGTGGAGGCGCACGTCTGCGCACGCACACGTGCGCACGCATGAATGCGCAGACTAGCATGTAATCACCTCCGAAATTCGATAAGAAAAAAAGGGGATGGGGTTCATTTTGTATTTTTGATCTTCAGATCATCCGGGATTCCTAATCCTCGCTCTATTGCCCATTTTTGCAGGCACGTCCCCATGTAAGCGATCTCTTCGAATGTATATCCCTGGAATACGAAATTCTCATATTCCTCCAGGATCCGTTTTTCAATTTTTGCCTTGTCCATATCAGATCACATCCTCAGGATTCCCGATAGCACAATCGCACTCAAGGCAGCCTATGCCAATCTTCCCCGGGCCTGCACCGCACATGGGACAGATACGCAGGATTAAACGCAGGGACAGGTCAGGGCATTCCTCATATCCTGGCTGCCAATCTTCCTTCATACGATCGCCCCCTCTTCCTCTGTACCACGACAACAGGCACTATACAAGTGATATGCTCTTCCAGTATCCGGCTTTGATAGAATTCAGCCAGCTCCTTTTCTTTCAGATCATCGTACTGTATTTGAATCTGAATCATGTCATCACCGGAAGTTTCTTGGCCAGCCGTTCTAGATTCTGAGAATTCTTGACATTAAGCCAGAATTCGATATGCTTGATTTTCCATTTCTCTTGCCAGGCTTTTTCAAGCAATTCTTCAATAGTACAATCCAGGATCTTGTGAAATTCTAAAACACTCAAATCATCTTTCAGAGCATCGGCTCCGCTATCTTTATTTTCATTCATCTTTTTCAACTTCTTTTTTGTCTCAATTCCCAGCTGCTAACCGGAAAAATTGGATACTTAGAATTATACTTTTCTCTATATAAATGCAACGCCAGACTTATATTATAAGAACTCCAATAGAAGTATAGGCACCTGGGGCGCTGCTAACGCTCATAAATCCCGGCTCTCAAATATTATTTCGACTTCTGGCCGGGATTTTCAGAGGCCGATACTTCGATAAGGGTCTGGAGACCTGAGGAAGACTTGGGCTCCAATCCCGATCGGAGCATCTAAAATTTCTTTATACTCCTATGCAACAAATTAAAAGAATGCAGTTCGGTGCGATGCATGTGGCAATGCTGTTGTTGAGCATGGAGTGATTCTATGAAAAAAGAAAAAGTGTTGATAATTGGGATAATACTCGGCCTTGAATTTTCGGCATACTGGAATTATTAAATATTTCCAGAACGATTTCCCGGGGGACCATGAGCGCAATTCTCGTGGGAATAACCATTGGTTCACTGATAGATAATAGATACACATTTATTTCGATTATCATATCTAATTTAATCGCCTGGACAGCCATAGGCTATATTTGACCCCGATGCTGATATTCTGTTTGGATCCGGGAAAGCAGTTGTAGGTGTATTTATCGGTTTTATGGTAATCATGATTGGTCTATTTTCAATCATTGGATCGTTTAGTGCATTTGTTACATATAATCTGAGAAAGAATAGATAGGAGCTTTTATGAACCTTTCAGAAATAGGAATTATTGGATTATTCCTCAGGATTCGAGTTTTTATAAAATTTTATTCGCAAAGCTTCCGGCAATAAAAGCAAGCAAAGCAGAGAACATGGCGACTTTAAAATATTTTGAGGACGCGGTGGGATTTCTTTTCAGTATCATGAACATTGCAAAAAAAAAGATCACATCAGCTATCCCCACGAAAAAAAGATAATATTCATTGAATAACTTCATCAAATACGGCAAAGGACTAAGTATTACGGCAAGGAGCCCGAATGCACACGCAGCGTACGTTGCCCGTCTTTCGCCGATCATTATTGGAAGCGTTGATGCGCCGTCTAACCTGTCTCCTTCTGTATCCTCGATTGTCTTTACTATCTCCCGTGCAAATGTGGCAAGCATCGACAGGAAAAAAAGGATCACAGTCACCTGGACACCTTTTCCCCCGTAAGCTGCACCCCCGAACAGGAATGTGGAGCCTGTCAGGTAACTGACGCTAAGATTCCCTACAAGAATTTTTCTTTTAAGGTAAGACGCATAGAAATACAAAAGAAATGAGTTGAATGCCGCAATGAAAAAAGGAATGTGGTTGGAACCAATAAAATATGAAATTATGATACCTGCGGCAAATAATACAATTGAAAACCGGAAAGCCAAATTTCTGGCAATTCTTCCTGAAGGTATGGGGCGATCCGGGCGGTTGACAGCATCGATACCCGCATCGAAATAATCATTAATGGCATTCCCGGCACCTGTGATAAAGAAAACCGTGATAAATATCAGCCCCATCCACAAAGGGTCTCCGGGAGCGGCGGTGTAAGCGATAGCCGCGCCAATAATAGCGGCAAGTCCTGCCATGGCGCAGTTCTTGTAGCGCATTAGCTCAAGATAGATCATTGATCACCGCGCCCAACTTCCAGCATCCTGTCAAGCGACTTTTTTGCTTTTATCCTGATATCTTCAGGGATTTTTATTATATGTTCATTATTTTCAAGAGCCCTGATAATACTGCCAAGAGTATTCATTTTCATATTCGGACATACTGCCAGACTTGTGGCAGGTATAAAGATCTTATTGGGGTTTTCCTTTCGCAGCCTGTGTAAAAGCCCGAGTTCTGTGCCTATGATGAATTCCCTGGAATTCGATTGTTTTGCATATTTTAGCATACCTGCGGTACTGAGGACCTGGTCTGCAAGTGATATCACCTCGGGCCTGCATTCGGGGTGAACGAGTATTTGCGCATCGGGATGCTCTTCTTTTTCAAGAAGAATATCACCCGGCAGTATCAGGTGATGAGTGGGGCAATAGCCATTCCAGGGGATTATTTTTTTAGTAGTATGGGCTGAAACATATTGGGCAAGATTCCTGTCTGGAACAAAGATTATTTCGTTCTCAGGGAGCGCATTTACTACTTTGACCGCATTTGCGGATGTGCAGCAGATATCACTTTCTGCTTTAACGGATGCAGGCGTATTAACATAACAGACAACAGCAGCACCAGGATATTTCTTTTTTTCAAGCTTTAAGGATCCGGGTGTTATCATAGCGGCCATGGGGCACTGGGCGCTTGTTTCAGGCATAAGTACAGTCTTTTCAGGATTTAGTATGGCAGCACTTTCGGCCATAAAATCAACCCCGCAAAAAACAATTGTTTCTGCGCCGCTATCAACTGCTTTCTGGCTCAGGCCGAATGAATCCCCCACAAAATCCGCAATGTCCTGCACTTCGCCGCGCTGGTAATTATGAGCAAGGATTATTGCATTTCTCTCTTTTTTTAACTGTTTTATCCGTTTTGCTTCATCCATATTAAGGGTCAAACATTATCCTATTGCTTAAATTGTTTTCTAATCCTATCTGTGTCCTTCTGAGCCTGAAAAAATAACAGGAACAAGCGGGAAGCATAATTTCATGATCGTAACCACTCATGCAAAAAAAGAAGAATAAAAAGAGAAAGTTCTGAATCCCAACTAATAGAAAAAAATGATTGGAAATAGTAGTTCTATTCAATCCATGAATCCATTTTCGGATCGATAGTCCAGTCGATTGCCTTGAAAAATGCTTCAATATAATCTGCTTTCTTCAATCCGTAATCAATCATATAGGCATGTTCAAAGACATCCATGACCATGAGAGGCTTTGCCCCGCTGAGGTGTCCCACATCATGTTCGTTTATCCATGTATTGAATAATCGCCCTTCTGTTCCGTCATAGTATAAGATCACCCATCCTATTCCCCGCATGGCACCTGTTGCCTTGAAATCTTTCTCCCAGGTCTCGTATGAACCAAAATCCGCTACAATTTTCTTGTATAAATTTGTATTTTTGTCAATCTCTTTCCCGCCTTTGGTCATGTTATCGAAATAATATTCATGCAGCCTCATCCCGTTGAATTCCCAGCCGAACCTGCGCTTTAATTCAGCATATTCCGGGGTTCCCGTCTTTCCTTCCTTAGCCATTGCGCTTAATGTATCCGCAACTTTGTTTGTATTTGTCACATAACCCTGGTACAATGTAAAATGGTTTTTCAACAACTGGTCGCTGAAACCTTTCGTCCCCAAAAGACTTTCAAAATTTTTTGCTTCATATGCCATATTTAAAACACTCCTGTAATTAATCATATACCCGAACCTTCTTATAGTTTATTATCCTGACTGCTTCTTTGTATAGATGTCACAATATAAAAAAAGCCTGGGTCTGTGGGAACTTATCAGTTTCGGGGTTGGCGGAACTATTGGTTCAGGAATATTTGTTGTTCCGGCAATAGCAGCAGGAATAGCAGGGCCGGGTTCTCTCCTGGCATGGTTCCTTGTCGCAATATCAGCAACATGTGTCATGCTCTGCCTTGCATGGGCATCCTCAAAACACCCGTCAACCGGCGCTTTCTATTCAATATACTCAAGTGTTTTTGGAAAACGACTTTCTACATCAATAGTTGTTTTATATATGATCTCTGCTGTTTTTGGAATTGCCACTATAGCAGCGGGTATAGGACAATATGTTTCTTATATGGGTTATTCCAATATCCTCGGGATCGAGATAGGAGTGATAGTATTTTTCGGGGCAGTGAACATCATCGGCTTAAGACCATCAAGTAAAATAGAGATCGTCCTGACCTTTCTAAAAACCATTCCGCTTGTAATCCTGGCTTTTTTATTAGTTCCGCATCTTATCCTTGAGAACTTTACTCCATTTTTTACAGGAAATACGAATGATTTCCTTCGTACTGTGATCATTGTTTACTGGTGCTTTACGGGTTTTGAGATCAGTGCAATTCCTGCAGATGAGACAAAAAATAAAAATGATATACACAGATCATTGATAAGCGTAATGCTGATCGTCACATTTGTATATTTATTTCTTAATATTTCCCTCATGGGCAGCCTGGGAAGCCTTGTAATTGCGTCATCTCCCGCCCCGCTGGCAAAGGCGGCCTCTGTTGTATTCCAGGCTTCAGGCGACATAATGGCTTTTATCGGGATAATTGCCATGATGTCAGCGCTTAACGCATATCTTCTTGCTACATCAAGAGTGTTGCAGAACATATCATTTAAGCATCATCTTCCTCTTGTTCCCGATATCGGGAAAAACGGAACTCCTCATGTTGCAATAATTATTAGCACCATTACAGGCGCATCACTTCTGCTTTTTAGCAACCATTTTGAGCAGTTGGCTACCATTTCTGTAATAACCACTCTTTTGCCTTATTTATTCATCTGTGCTTCTGCTTTAAAGATGTTTGACAGTCTTAAGATCAGGATAGTTTCAGCTATGGGCTTGTTGTCCACAATGGTAATTCTTGTAGCATCATTTTTTTGAGGATATCCTTAAATTTAAATATCATTAGATACTTTGCAGATAACCGTATTCCTGGAAGGAATAGATATAATGCCAGACATGGAAATCGTATTTGATATCGGTGGGATGTTATTTTTTCTGGTAGTTTTAACCCTCCTTGTCAAGCCCCTGGGGACGTATATAATGAATGTATATCAGGGCAGCCGTACTTTCTTAAGTCCCATCCTGATACCACTTGAGGCTGTGATCTACAAAGCAGCAGGTATAAAGGACGGTGAGGAAATGGACTGGAAAGAATATGCAAAGGCTATGCTCTTATTCAACGGTCTGGGGTTAATCGTTTTGTTCTTGATACTCCTGCTTCAGGGAATCCTTCCTCTAAATCCTCAGGGATTCTCCGCATTCTCCCCGCCTCTTGCCTTCAATACAGCAGTAAGCTTTGTCACAAATACAAACTGGCAGGCGTATAGCGGTGAATCGGCAGCAAGCTACTTCACCCAGATGTCAGGACTGGCAGTCCAGAACTTTCTCTCTGCTGCTACGGGTATGTGTATAGCGATCGCCTTAATACGCGGTTTTACCAGGCATACTTCCCAGACCATTGGGAATTTCTGGCAGGATATGACTAAAAGTGTGTTATACATCCTCCTGCCCATTTCTATCGTGGCAGCCCTGCTATTAGTCTCCCAGGGCGTTATCCAGGATTTAGATCCTTATACAAATAGTTCATTACTCCAATCCTTTCAAACACCGGACGGACAAAGCATTAACAATCAGATGCTTCCCATGGGGCCGGTTGCATCCCAGGAAGCAATAAAAGAGTTTGGGACCAACGGCGGCGGTTTTTTCAATGCAAATTCTGCGCATCCTTTTGAAAATCCAACCCCATTAACCAATTTCATGGAAATACTTCTCATACTTCTTATCCCTTTTTCTCTCACTTACACATTCGGGCGCTTCACAGGCAATACCAGGCAGGGGTGGGCTTTATTTACAGTTATTATGATGATATTTATATTATTCCTCGGAGTGATGTACTGGTCTGAGTATAATGGGAATCCGCTGACGCAGAAGCTGGATGTTAACGGTTCTTATATGGAAGGCAAAGATGTCAGGTTCGGGATCGGGGGCTCAGTTCTTTTTGCCTTCAGCACAACAGCTACCTCCTCCGGCGCTGTAAACACAATGCATGACTCATTAACGCCCCTTGGTGGAATGGTCACGATGCTGCTTATACTGTCAGGTGAAGTCATTCCTGGGGGTGTAGGGTCAGGGCTCTACACGATTCTTTCTTTTGCGATTATAGCAGTTTTCATTGCAGGTCTTATGATAGGCAGAACGCCCGAATATCTTGGCAAAAAAATAGAGGTCTTTGAGATGCGTATGTCGGTATTGATCGTCCTCACTTCGGGCATTCTTGTGCTCGTTTTTGTTTCTGTTGCATTGATAACATATGCGGGAATTTCTTCAATTTTAAATCCCGGCCCTCACGGTTTAAGCGAAATACTCTATGCGTTTGCCTCTGCATCCAATAACAACGGCAGCGCATTTGCCGGACTTAATGCCAATACTCTTTTTTATAATCTATTGACAGCCCTTGCAATGCTTATCGGCAGATTTGTTCCTGCTGTGGCTGCGATTGCCATGGCAGGGTCACTTGCGAAGAAAAAATATATCCCACCAGGCATCGGTACACTCCCGACACATCAAATTACATTCGTTCTATGGCTTGCTTTTGTTATTCTGATTGTGGGAGCTCTGACGTTCTTTCCTGCCCTGTCGCTGGGACCGATTGTCGAACATATGATCATGCGAGCAGGTCAATAATATGATTGAGACAAAAAATGTAACAATCTTTGAACACGGACTCCTGCGCCATGCCCTATGGGAATCGTTAAAAAAACTTAACCCGCTTAGCATATGGCGAAATCCTGTCATGTTTCTTGTGGAGCTTGGAAGTATCATTACAACTGCCAGTTTATTAGCAGGTTTATTTTTTAAATCAAGTGAACCCTTATGGTTCACCGCAAGTGTATCCCTGTGGCTCTGGCTCACAGTGATTTTCTCAAACTTTGCAGAGTCGCTTGCAGAAGGTCGCGGAAAGGCACGCGCTGAGTCACTTCGTAAAACGCGCACTGAAGTGATGGCAAAAAGGTTGAAAGATCCAAAATCAAAGGCAGAACACGAGCTTATCCCCTCTGGAAATCTGCATAAAGGGGATTATATCCTTGTGGAATCAGGGGATATAATTCCCGGCGATGGTGAAGTGGTTGAAGGCGCAGCCCTCGTGAACGAATCATCTGTCACAGGTGAATCAGCTCCTGTTGTGAGGGAATCAGGCGGAGACAGAAGCGCTGTAACAGGTGGGACAAAAGTCATTTCCAACCAGATCATCGTGCACATAACAGCGAATCCCGGAGAGGCATTCCTGGACAGGATGATCAGTATGGTGGAAGGTGCAAAGCGTCGCAAAACCCCGAACGAGATCGCGCTGGAAGTCCTGCTGATCTCTTTAACAGCTGTCTTTTTACTCGTGGTTATCAATTTCAACTCCTTATCGGTGTATAGTATAAAAGCTGCAGGACATGGTATGCCGGTCTCGCTTACCGTGCTTATCGCACTTTTTGTTTGTCTGGCGCCTACAACAATTGCAGCGCTCTTGCCTGCTATCGGGATCGCTGGCATGGATAGGCTCTTTTCTAAAAATGTGATAGCCCTTTCGGGGAGAGCCATTGAAGCGTCCGGCGATGTGGATATCCTTCTTCTCGATAAGACAGGAACAATTACCCTGGGTGACAGGCAGGCAGTGGAATTTATTCCTATGAAAGGACGTTCCGGGCAGGAACTTGCCAATGCGGCAATGCTTGCCTCCCTGACTGATGAGACGCCTGAAGGGAGAAGCGTGGTTGTGCTTGCAAAAAAGCAATACAAGATGAGAATAACCGAGCTGCCCCATAGTTCAAAATCAATTCCATTTACCTCCCAAACACGCATGAGCGGTGTTGATATTGACGGGCAATCGTATCGAAAAGGCGCATCCGGTGCGATTACGGAATATGTCAGGAGCAAAGGAGGGTTTGGCCCCTCCGGGCTTGAAGAGACGGTAAAGAGTATCGCAAAATCAGGAGGAACGCCTCTTGTTGTGTGTCATAACTCTGATATTCTTGGAGTTATACACCTGAAGGACATCTTAAAAGGCGGTATCCGTGAACGATTTATCCAGCTGCGGAAAATGGGTATCAAGACTGTCATGATCACAGGCGATAACCACCTTACAGCGGCAGCCATTGCTGCAGAAGCGGGGGTGGATGATTTCCTTTCAGAGGCAAAACCTGAGGATAAGCTTCGTTTGATCCGTGAGCATCAGCAAAATGGCCATATGGTGGCCATGACAGGGGATGGCACGAACGATGCACCTGCATTGGCGCAGGCGGATGTGGCAGTAGCAATGAATACAGGCACGCAGCCAGCCAGAGAGGCAGCGAATATAATAGACCTGGACAGCAATCCGACCAAGTTAATGGATATAGTTGAAATCGGAAAGCAAATACTGATAACACGGGGAACCCTGACTACTTTTAGTATTGCCAATGACGTGGCAAAGTATTTTGCCATCATACCGGCAGCTATGATCTCCATCTATCCCCAACTGGATATTCTTAATATTATGCATCTTACTAACCCATATAGCGCAATCCTGTCGGCCGTAATTTTTAATGCCATTATTATCCCTCTGCTGATACCCCTGGCACTGAAAGGCGTCAAATACCGCCCGATGCCTGCTGAAAAACTATTGATGTATAACCTTCTCATCTATGGGCTCGGCGGTATGATAGCTCCGTTTATCGGGATAAAAATTATTGATATTATAATAACAATGTTTATATGATTAAGGAGGACAAGTAATGAAACAAATAAAGATAGCACTGAAACTCTTTGCAATCCTGATGATACTTGTCGGTGTAATCTATCCAGTTGCAGTGACCGCACTGGCGCAGTTATTTTTTCCAAAAGAAGCAGGAGGAAGCCTTATGTATGATTCTGGCGGCAATCTCACAGGTTCAGCCCTGATCGGTCAGCCCTTTTCTGATCCAAAATACTTCTGGTCTCGCCCTTCGGCCACTTCAGATTATCCATATAATCCCCTGGCTTCCGGAGGCTCAAATCTCGGACCAACGAATAAAATTTTGATAGAACAAATTTCCAATAGAACAGAATTATTGAAGTCATCTGGTATCCAGTCTCCAGTACCTTCAGACCTTGTGGAGGCTTCAGCGAGCGGTTTAGATCCTCACATCAGTATGCAATCGGCTCTTGTACAGATGCCCCGCGTTGCCAGGGCACGCAATCTCGACGAGGAAACGCTGCGTAAAATTGTGCTTGAACATGTTGAGGAAAGGCAGTTCGGATTTTTAGGGAAGCAACGTATAAATGTCTTAAAATTAAATATTGCTCTGGATGAATCTTAGGGGTAAACTTACGGAATTCATGGTGATACTGAAAAATCGGCAGGAATAGATTTCAAATGGCAGATACAGAACCCAAAAGACCGGAACCGGAATCCCTCCTGGCAATTGCTCAGCAGGAAGAAACAGCAAAGAAACGCGGAAAACTGACAATCTATTTTGGCGCTGCGCCCGGCGTTGGGAAAACCTATTCCATGCTCTCTGATGCCAGAGTGCGAAAAAAGGAAGGAATAGATGTTGCTGTCGGTTACGTTGAAACACACGGCAGGGCAGAGACCGAAACACTCCTTAAAGGTCTGGAAAGGGTTCCACTCGTTGTTACTGAATATAAAGGCGTACGGCTTGCAGAGATGGATTTAGATGGTATTCTGGCACGGCGGCCCAGGATTGTACTTGTTGATGAATTAGCCCATACGAATGCTCCCAATTCCCGTCATGTTAAGCGCTACCAGGATGTAGAGGAGCTTCTGAACGCAGGGATCGATGTATATTCAACTCTGAACGTGCAGCATCTGGAAAGTTTAAATGATATCGTCTTTCGAATAACAGCAGTTCGTGTCAGTGAAACTATCCCCGACACTTTTTTCCAGTTAGCGGATGTTATCAAGCTTGTAGATCTTCCTTTTGAGGAGCTGCTTAAAAGATTGAAAGAAGGAAAGGTTTATGCAAAGGATATGGCAGAAAATGCTGTCAGTCGTTTCTTTAAGCCGGGGAATTTACTTGCCCTTCGTGAAATGTCACTGCGGCTTGTAGCAGGCAGCGTAGATGAAAAAATGCTCCAGTACATGAGGGCACATGCAATTGCAGGCCCCTGGTCTGCCATGGAGCGTATCCTGGTGGGAGTATTGGCAAGTCCTTATGCCGAGCAACTGGTCCGCTCAGCCTTTCGAATAGCCTCTGAACTGAATGCACAATGGATTGCACTCTATGTGGAAACTGTCAAACACGCCCGGTTATCAGATAAAGAACGGGAATGGCTTAAAAATGCTATGGATATCGCCCAAAAGCTGGGTGGACGTGTTGTCTGGATCAAAGGGGATGATGTGGCTGAAGAAATAGCCCGCTATGCAAAGAGCCATAATGTGACAAAGATCGTAATGGGCAAACCCAGGCGTTTTGGATTGTTCCCAACTCTTGCCCAGAAGATCATGGTACGCACAAGAGATATCGATGTTTTCCTCTTTGCAGGTAAAAGCGAACAACCCATACCTGGGAAAAAATTAGGATTGATCAGCCCGCTAAATTATGTTATAAGCTCAGTTGCTGTCATTCTTGGTTCTTTATTCGGTTTTCTCTTAAGGGATATTCTCGGTCAGATCAATTTACTATTCTTAATGCTCCTGCCTGTTGTATTGATCGCTATTTTCATGGGGCGCGGCCCGTCTATCTTTGCAGCAATCTTAAGCGTTCTCATTTTTGATTTTTTGTTTATTCAACCATATTTTACATTTGCTGTTTCAGATGTTAGATATTTTTTATCTTATCTTATGTTCATTGCGTTTTCCTTCGTAATTAGCAATCTTGCATCCAGGCTTCAATACAAGGTGTGGCAGCTTCAACAAAGCGAGTCCAGGACTACAACTTTATACGAATTAAGCCAGGACCTCGTTGCTGCCCAGAGCATTGAACAGGTTTTGCACATGATGATCCGTCAAACAGGACAGATTTTCCCATGTGACATGGCTATTTTTTTACCTGGAAATGGAGAAGTTTCGGTCGGGGCTTCTACAGACCGGTTCCGGATAAACCAGAAAGAACTTGGTATAGCGACCTGGGTCTGGCAGAATGGCGAACCAGCCGGTATGGGTACAGATACGCTACCCGAAGCATGGGCATATTATCTTCCCATGAAAACGACAGATATTGTAAAGGGTGTTGCAGGATTTCATTTCGACAATCCTGAGCAGATTCTTACCCCTGAAAATAAGGTCGTCCTTGATACCATTGCCAGGTTGGGAGCTCTGGCGATCGAAAGGATTGGCTCTAAGGAATGATATGATGAAAGAGACATTGATAATTGCCTTTTTGACATTAGCGGTTTTAATAAGAGCATTGGTAACCACCACAAAGAAGTTTACACAGTAGAGAAAGAATTATATACATTGATTGTAAGAACATATATAGAGTGCAGGAAGTGGAAAATGGGCTATGTTTGCTAAGTTTTTTGCAAAGTAAGATGAGGACCTTGTAATAAATGACCTCTATAGCCTCTATAGTAATGTGAACATCTCATTTTGCCACATCCATTTCGAAAAAAAGAGTGAGGAGTTAAGAGGTAGATTATGTTAAAAAATAAAGAGATTGAAAGTAAGAGTGAGAGTAAAGTCACGAAGATCGATGACCTAAAAGAGAAAGCGATAATGAGGATGAACAGAAGAACATTTGTGAAGATGGCAGGCGCTGCTGCGGGTGTACTAGCATTTGGCGGAAGCATTTTGAGGTATATTCCGTCGGCTGAGGCTCAGATACTGGGAGGATCTCTTGATCCTACCATTATCGATAAATATGTGACGAAACTGGTAATCCCCCCTGCGATGCCGCGAACTGCAGTTGGGAAGGAAGACTACTATGAGATCGCTGTCAGGCAGTTCAAACAGCAGATCCTGCCCTCCGGTATGCCCAAGACAACCGTGTGGAGCTACGGTTCCGTCAACCATTCAGATACCTTCAACTATCCTGCCTTCACTATCGAAGCTGATTTCATGCGGCCTGTCCGGGTAAAGTGGATAAACGGTCTGGTAGACGAAGAAGGCAACTACCTGCCGCACCTGTTGCCTGTGGACCCAACGCTCCACTGGGCAAACCCACCGGGTGGGAACGAAATGCGGGACATGCGCCCGACTTTTGAAACCACACCAGGACCTTATGATGGTCCGGTCCCCATGGTGCCCCATCTGCACGGGGGACACAGTGCCCAGGAAAGCGATGGATACGCAGAGGCCTGGTATCTGCCCGCAAATGCCAATATTCCGGCAGACTTTGCCACGGAGGGTACATGGTATGACTTTTTCAAGACCGAATTCCAGAATAAGTTCGGTGTGGAATGGGAACCTGGGACTGCCACGTTCCAGTACCAGAATGATCAGAGGGCAGGCACGTTCTGGTATCACGACCATACTCTGGGTATGACCCGCCTTAATGTCTATGCCGGGCCCGCGGGGTTCTATCTCCTCCGCCGTGGACCCGGTGACCTCCCCAACTCGGTACTGCCCGGCCCAGCCCCAGGGGTTGGGGCCGACCCATTCGGCAGATTCTATGAGATCCCAATCGCCATCCAGGACCGCTCTTTCAACGATGACGGATCGCTGTTCTATCCGGATACCCGTGCATTCTTCGAGGGGCTCGATCCCAACCAATTGCAGATACCGTTCATCGGCGAGGAAGCCTGCGATGGACAGAGCGATATCTCGCCTATCTGGAACCCGGAGTTCTTTGGTAACACGATGGTAGTGAACGGACGCACCTGGCCATACCTGGAAGTCGAGCCGCGCCGCTACCGCTTCCGGTTCCTGAATGGATGCAACTCCCGTTTCCTGATCCTGAAGATGAGCAACGACATGCCTTTCTGGCAGATCGGAAGCGATGGCGGCTTCCTGCCAAAGCCAGTTCAACTCACCGAGCTTCTCATGGGTCCGGCGGAGCGCGCCGATGTTATCGTCGATTTCACCGACATGCCAGTAGGGACCGAGATAATCCTACAAAACCTCGGTCCGGATGAGCCGTTTGGCGGCGGAACACCTGACACGGACTTTGATCCGGCGGATCCCAACACGACCGGCCAAGTGATGAAATTCGCGGTAGTATCACTTGAAAGCAAGGATACAAGCATTAACCCAGCGCTGCTTAAGCTGCCTGCTTTTAAGTCACTAGGTCCTGCAACCAATACGAGGCAAGTGTCGCTGAACGAGGAAGACTCGATGACCGTCAGGGTCATCAAAGACGAGGACAGCAACGTTGTGCTCGACTGCGAGAATGGCGAGACATTTGGCCCGAGAGCAGCGCTGCTCGGCATACTTGACGGGTCAGGCAATCCTGTTTCTAAGATGTGGGATGATGGCATCACGGAGAACCCAGCCCAAAATGCTATCGAAACCTGGGAGATCTTCAACTTCACTGCGGATGCTCATCCGATTCACATTCATGAGGTACAGTTCCAGGTCGTGAATCGGCAGCTGCTCGAAACGGAGGAAGTGGATGGAGAAGATGTAATCACGCTACCGGCAACGCCTGTCGGCAATCCAACACTACCAGAAGTCTGGGAGACCGGCTACAAGGACACAGTGATCGCCTATCCTAGCCAGGTGACGCGGGTGAAGGCAAAGTTCGACCTTTCCGGTCTCTATGTCTGGCACTGCCACATCGTCGAGCACGAGGACAATGAGATGATGCGGCCGTATTTCATCGGACCGAACCCACCAGCGCCATAAAAATAGAGAGACCTGCGTTCAGGGAAGTGGTCTTCCCTGAATACTTTATTTTGAGCTGCAAATACTCTTGGATGCGTATTCTGTTAGTGTAACAGATGCATAAACATCTATCGCACGACAGTCACTATACCTACACATAGCGTTTTTTGCATGATGTGTATTCTGACCGCTTATATATTTCTCCACAACATCCCAGCGTGGCGCCCACAAATGCTCATCACAAACTCTTTGAGGTGATGGTGATTTACCATCTTTATTAATCCTTCCTCAACCACGGCATCATGGCGCGAAGCTCTTTCCCGACCTTTTCTACCTGATGCTCGTTCTCCTGTCTCTCAAGAGCATTAAGGACCGGCCTGTTGGCTTTGCTTTCAAGGACGAATTCTTTTGCAAATTCCCCGCTCTGGATCCTGGCAAGCGCATCTTTCATTGCCTGTTTTGACTGTTCATTGATGACCTTTGGCCCCACGGTCAGGCCGCCGTACTCGGCAGTGTTTGACACGTAGTACCACATCTTGCTCAACCCGCCTTCATGAATGAGGTCAATTATGAGTTTCATTTCATGGAATGTTTCAAAATATGCGATCTCAGGCTGGTATCCTGCAGCAACAAGTGTCTCGAATGCGGCTTTCATAAGACATGTTACTCCGCCGCAAAGATCTACCTGCTCGCCGAAAAGATCGGTCTCTGTTTCTTCCTTGAATGTTGTTTCAAGCACGCCTGCTCTTGTTGCGCCAATTCCTTTTGCATAAGCCATTCCTGTGTCCCTTGCTTTTCCTGTTGCATCCTGGTAGATTGCAATAAGAGCGGGAACCCCGTTTCCTTCGGTATAAGTTCTGCGCACAAGGAAGCCCGGTCCTTTTGGTGCGACCATTATTACGTCAACGTCCTTTGGCGGAACAATCTGGTTATAATGGATATTAAATCCGTGCGAGAAACATAATGTCTTGCCCTTGCTCATATTCGGGGCGATCTCGGAAGCATAAATTGCACCCTGTATTTCATCGGGTACTAGCATCTGGATGATATCAGCTTTCTTTGCTGCATCAGACATTGTCATGACGGTCAGGCCATCAGCTTTTGCCTGCGCCCATGACTCCCCATCTTTCCTGACACCAACAATTACATTAAGCCCGGAATCATGCAGGTTCTGCGCCTGCCCGGCTCCCTGGCTGCCATAACCAATAACGGCAATCGTCTTGTTTTTCAGTATTTTTAGATCTGCATCCTTGTCATAGTATATTTTAACCATAATAGATACCTTCTTTGGCTTTCATTACATTAATAAGGGATATAAATGTTTCATAATCACGTTTCGAAATGCAAAATCATGAACTCATAAAAACTTTATCGAAAAATATATAGATGTTCCAAATAATATAACCTATCAGGTGCCAAAATGAGTATTAAATTAGGATTTGTTGTTTCAGAATTCAACCGTGATCTTACTATCCAGATGGAGACGCTCGGAAAAGAACATGCGGCGTTCCTTGGCGCTACAGTTGAAAAAATATATTATGTGCCGGGAGTTTTTGATATGCCCCTGGCTGTAAAAAAAATGGCAGAGGATAAAACAATAGACGCAGTAGTAACTATTGGTTGCGTTATACAGGGAGCAACAAAACACGATGAACTCGTGATCCAGCATGCCTCAAGAAAGATCGCTGATCTGGCTCTTGAATTTTCAAAACCAATAACCCTGGGGATATCTGGTCCTGGCATGAGCAGGCTTGACGCTCACGAACGAGTGGAATATGGTAAAAGGGCGGTTGAAGCTGCTGTTAAAATGGTAAGGATGCTAAAAGAGTAGCAATACATATGAGTCATCGAAACTATGATTCTTTTCAAATTGTCCCAGCATAACATATAAACGCTCCAAAATACATAGTTAATCATTAGGGAGGACTGAAAACATGGAAGTTAAGATGCCGGTGAAAGAAATAATGACCAGGAATGTTGTAACCGTGGATATTAAAAGTGATGTCCAGAAATTAGCAAAGAAAATGCTCACATACAAAGTTGGAAGCGTCATTGTCACCGATAATAAACAGCCAGTCGGTATAGTTACGGAGCGGGATATTGTCAAAAAGATCGTTTCCAGGAATTTAAAACCGGATGATATTTCCATTAAAGAATTAATGACCACCCCTCTTATTTCCATCTCTTCGACAGATGATGTTACCGAAACAATGCATAAGATGGTGAAAATGGAGATACGGCGCTTGCCGGTGGTGGAAAATGGGAAACTGATTGGTATTATTACGGATACCGATCTTCTTGCTGTTTCGGCTGAAATGGGCAGCATATTCTCAGACCTGATCAAGATGCACCGGGAAAAATTATTTTCCATGGAGACAGAAGGACGGGTTTTTAAAGGTATCTGTGAGGATTGCGGATACATTTCAGATAACTTGTTAGTGGTAGAAGGAAAACTTCTCTGTGAGAGCTGCAGGGAAACATAGAACAGCAGCTTGCATAAGATTTTAAATAGATTAACATATAACATAATTATTCATGATAAAAGGAGCATGTTATGAAAGTTGAAGACATAATGACTAAAAATCCTGTTTTTATACAGGATACGGATTTTATGACGCACGTGCGCCAGGTTATGCGGGACAGGCATTACAGGACCCTGCCAGTGGTTAATGCAAAAAAGAGAGTTATTGGGATACTGACTGAAAAAGAATTGTTGAATATATATTCCACCAAATCAAATGTAACTGTTGAAGGTTTCACATCAGAGTACCCGTTCGTATATCCGGAGATGGATATGATGGAGGCTGCTAAATTAATGATGGATGCAGGCATGGGACGTGTTCCTGTCCTGAAATCGGGACAGGATATGACACTTGCCGGGTTATTAAGTGTTGTGGACATTTTCAGGAACCTGAAAACGGACAGCATACCAGATAAAAAGATCCATGAAATAATGACCAGAGATGTAAAAACTTGTTCTCACAAAGACCATATCTCTAAAGTCTGGCTGAATATGAAAGAAACCGGTCTATCGGGATTTCCTGTCTTAAAAAACGGAGAACTTGTGGGTATGGTGACGCGGCGTAATATAATCAATGCAGGGTATGCCAGGATCGAAAGAGAAGATGACCAGGGAACAAAATCCACTATGTCGCCGCCTGTTGAGAAGATAATGAGCACTCCGGCGTATACGTTATCCTCTGAAGCCACGTTTGCGGAAGCAATACAGGCATTGACGAAACTTGACGTGGGGAGGATCTCAATAATAAATGAAGGAAAACTTGTTGGTATAGTTGACAGGAATGATATACTAAGAGCATTCATCTAAAGGTGTATTATGAATAGATCTGGCAATAACATAAATATAACAAACCAGGGTCGAAAGGGATATATGCGTAATATGGCGCCCATTGATTTCAAATCAAGGATTTCAGAAAAAACCGGGGATATAATGGGTATAGCATCAAACAATGTTATCACTATTCCCCCTACTATGCCTATAATAGAGGCAGTCAAGACCATGCTGAATCACGGATTCCGGAGAATTCCGGTAACGGATGCAGGGACGAATCACCTGAAAGGGATCATTACATCAAATGACATTGTGAATTTCCTTGGAGGCGGAAAGAAGAATTTGTTAGTTAAAAATAAATTCAAAGGCAATCTGCTTGCAGCTGTTAACGGCAGCATCAGTGAGATAATGGAAACAAATGTCATTTCCCTGAATGTGAAAGATTCATTGAAAGATGCATTGAATACCATGTTAAAAGAGAAGATAGGAGGCATCCCTATAATAGATGAAGACGGCACAGTGAAAGCGATCGTTTCCGAGAGGGATTTTGTTTTCCTGATATCCGGTATCGTTACGGGTAATACCGTTGAAGGATTCATGAGCAAAAAAATAGTGACTGCGCCTTCTGATATGTCAGTAGGGGCAGCCGCAAAATCCATGATCAACAATGGTTTCAGGAGACTTCCGGTTCTTCGGGATAATGTACTTATCGGCATCATAACGGCCTCAGACATTATGCGTTTCCTGGGAGATGGCGATATGTTCGACCGGCTTGTTACTGGAAATGCCAGGGAAGTTTTCCAGGTTCCTGTCAGTACACTCTTAACAAGGGAAATAATATTTACGAAATCAGATGTTGACCTTGGAGAGGCGGCAAATGTGATGATGGATAAGGATGTGGGTTCACTTCCTGTACTTGAAGATGGTGAATTGAAAGGAATTATAACCGAACGTGATCTTGTCCGTGCAATGGCTGATTAAGAGGTTTTTATGAAAATAAAAGATATAATGAGCGCCCCTGTTTTTGTTGTATCGCCTGATGAAAATGTAGCGCGAGCAAGGAACCTTATGCTTCGCCATAAGATTGGCAGACTTGTAATTGTTGAAGATAACAAGCCCATAGGAATGGTGACAAAGAAAGATATCGTAAAGAGGCTAAACCAGGCAGAACCCCAATGGCGCAGGCGCCCGATCGATGATATACCGGTAAGAAAGGTAATGACTGAGAGCCTTATAACAATATTTCCGGATGCGACACCAAGGCAATTGGTCGTTCTTATGACCGAGAACAATATCGGCGGGTTACCTGTCGTGAACAATAATGATGAGGTGATCGGAATAGTCACAAAATGGGATCTTATCAAGTATTTCTCTAAATTGGATACTGATATGAAAGTCAAGGATATGAACATTGATCCGGCCCTGACTGTCCACAGACATCATACAATAAGCCATATAATTCATGAGCTTCAGACAAATTCAGTAGACAGGGCAATTGTCCTTGAAGATAACGATATGCCTGTGGGGATAATTACCAATTCCAATCTAACCTTCACCGAAATGAGGGATAAAACCGGTGGCCTCCCGCAGAAAGAAATCAAAATGACACGAAAAGATAGCCCTGCGGGACGAAAACAGAACAGGTATATAAGCGAAGTACCCCTGGTAGCAGAAGATATAATGTCAAGCCCGATCATCAACGTGAATTATGAAGACCTCGCGACCTATGCCGCGGGCCTGATGGTCAAAGAAAGGATCAATGGGCTCTCAGTATTGGGAAACGGGGTCAAGGGAATATTGACAGGGGAGAACATAATAAAGACTATATTGACAATGTGAAGTGATACTATGAAAATAAAAAACATAATGAGTGAACCAATCACTGTGCATAAATCAGATAAGATATCACATGCAATGGACCTGATGGATAAACATGATACACGAAGGCTACTAGTCCTGAATGGAAATGAGTCAGTTGGTGTTATCACGATGAGAAGCATTGCTAACAAACTCGGGACATGGAAGACTTCAAATCTTCCGGCATCATCGTTGCATGTTGCAGCTGCGACAACGGATGCATTCACCAGGGTACTCCCTGATATGGGTATTGAAGATGCGATCGCATTGATGGACAGGAAAGGCGGTATCCTGGTTGTTACTGATAATAGTAATAACCTGGGCTGGGTAACTCCTCATGAGATCCTGAAAAACGCAAAGGGCATAAAGGGATTTGCTGCCGAGATCATGAAAGAGCCAATCTCCATAAGTCCGGGAGACAGGGTCTCCCACGCAAGGCGTATTCTACTTGATAACGATATAGGAAGATTGCCTGTCGTTGAAAACGGGGATATTGTTGGAATTGTCACTGAAAGAGATGTCGCAAAAGCGATGATGAATTTCAGGGATCTTGTACCTGATAACCAGCAGGATGTGAGGATCAGGAATCTGATCGTGGGTGATATTATGACACGCAATGTAAAATCAGTCCGGACAAATACCCCGATAACTCAAGTAATATCGACTCTCCTTGATGAAAACATTGGAGGACTGCCTGTGTTGAACTTAAACGATGAAATGGTCGGTGTTATCAGCAGGCGAGAGATCATAAAGTATATGGCGGCAAAAGGATGAGGCGCGTCGTCTCAGAATTAACAAATAAACTTGATATTGGAAAAATATCCAGCCTGCTGGATATTCCTGAACATAGTATTAAAGGCGCGCTGAAACGAAAGACTTTACAATATGTATATGGGAAGCAGGATATATTCAGGTTTGATAAGCCTGTTTCCTCTGTAGAAGGAGGAACTGCGTTATTTCTTGAACCATTCGAGATCGTGCGGGGTTTTCCGAAGATATCGCGCACCCTGATGCTGTATCCTGCGCTCATCAAGCATTTTTCTTCCTGCGATAAAGTAGCCGTTGAAGAAAAAATGAACGGTTACAATGTAAGGGTAGCGTTAATCGGTGATAAACTTGTAGCGCTTACGCGCGGCGGTTTTATATGTCCTTATACAACCGAGAAGGCAAATGACCTGATCGTGCGGGATTTTTTCTATGACCATCCGGAACTTGTGCTGTGCGGTGAGATGGTAGGACCGGACAGCCCATATGTGCCAAAAACATTTTATAACATAGAATCCCTCGATTTTTTTGTATTTGATGTCAGGGAGAAAAATTCCGGAAATCCTGTGCCTGTAATGGAAAGACGAAAACTTATGGATGAATACGGGATCAAGTCCGTGCGTCTTTTTGGGGAATTTGGGGTAAGAATGGCTCATGATGCAATTACGGATATCATAAAGGGTTTTGGGGATACATTGCGCGAAGGAGTTGTCATCAAAGACCCCAAAATGATTTTGCCTCCTGTCAAATACACAAGTTCGCTCAGTAATTGCGCCGACCTTAAATATGCTTTTGAATTCTACAATGATTTCGGGCGGGATTTTTTCTTTGGAAGGGTGTGCAGGGAAGCATTCCAGTCAGTAGAATGGGATGAGAACGAGGAAAGTGCATTGAAAAGATGCCAGGAACTTGGGGAAAGCATCCTTCTGCCTATGATCTCCACAATTAAAAAGAAGAAAAATGGAGAACGAATTGCTGAAAATGTGCAGCTGAGGGTGAAAAGCATGGAAACTATCAAGGAATTCGAGGATTACCTCAGGCTGCTGGGAATAGATGCTGTTTTTGAGCAGCCTGATAAAATAGGGAACGAATTTCTCGTAAGGATCAGGAAAATACACCAGAGCACCAACGACAAGACCGAAACGATACTTGGAGGACAGATGTGGAGTTAGTCGTTTGAAACTATTCCCTAATTGAAAACTTCAGATTCAGAGTGTACAACTATCCCATTTTTTGTTATGGCGTAAGGTTTGATGTCTCTTGAATGGTCAATGCGCCTCATTTTTGAGACTTCGATCACCGTTGTGACTGACCGAAGGTCATTTTGCCTTACCTGCCTGAATAAAATAACTCCATCGGCTATATACTCAATAAGCCCGAATTTTGAATTATATGGATTATTGTTGTTAGTTTCTGAGGTCATGACTACAGTTATCCCATGTTCCCTGATTTTTTCTGCAAAATTAAAGAGATGTTCGCGGCGCCCGGATTCTGACTCATACATCATTTCGTATAATGTTATAGGGTCAATAACGAGCCTTTTAACACCGAATGACTCAAAGAGTCTTGGAAGGTCATTTTCGACCCGGGCGGCTGTTACTTTGATATTCATGGCGCTTAAACGTATCAAGACTAATTTTTTGTTCGTAATAAACGGCTTTAAGTCCCAGCCGAAAATTGAGGCTGTCTTAACGATCATGTCCTCACTTTCCTCAAGACTGAGGTAAATGCAGTTCTCTCCTTTTAAAAGTCCTGAATATATGAATTGCAGCGCAAAAGTGGATTTACCCGTACCGGGTGAACCAAGAACCGCAACAATATGTTCTTTCGGTATCCCCCCTTTTAGCATTTCATCAAGTCCGGTTACTCCTGTATTCAGTACTTCCATTATCTTCCTCTAACTCTTTTTATATTCGATACTTCGAAACCTTTTTGTGAACTTATCTGCGTCTCAAAATTGACAATATTATCCTCGTCCAATACCGGAAGAAGTCCCCTGAATTTTTTCATATACATAATACGCTGCCTTTTTGAACTCCCCTGTTTATCCCATTCAAAAACCATCACACCATCCATGCAATCCTGTATTTCTTCCTGCTTACTTTTCTCAAAGATCCCTTCGCTTAACATAACATACACAAGACCGTCCCATTTTTTTGACGCTTTTTGAAGCCCGCGCAGGAACATTATGAGATCTTTCCATTCCATGCGCTCCAGGCAATGCTGGGCAAGTACTGTTAAGGAATCAATTATTACAATGCTTCCATAAGCCTTCTTATCAAGATAATCGATGAGTGCGACAACAAGGTTTTCTTCTTCGTTGCTCCATTTCAGGGAATCAAATGAAAGCTCGCACTGTGAAGAACAACGCCAGTTAATAGGAATAAAAGACCTTGCAAAAAAAGCCTCCGAAAAATCCTTGAATTCCACTTGATCCTTGATCACATTGTAGAATTCAGGGAACGATAACGAAATTTCTTTCATAACATCATCTTTTCCGCGAGTTAATGAGACATAACAAACCTTGTTTGGAATGAGCGTACCAGTTTCCTGTTTTGGCCTGTTAAGCAATCGCGCAATAGATGAGATCGCAAATTCAAACTCGCCAGCTCCTATCTCACCCAGTAACAGAACCAGGGAACCAGAAGGAAAACCGCCCTGTAGCACCGGGTCAAGTGATTCAATACCGGTTGGATTTTTCTTTGAGTCCATGAAATTCTTCCTTAACGAATATTTTAAATGTATAATATTGATGGAGCGAAAACTATATGAAATTATCGTGATTATAATGATAATGAAGAAAAAAATTATGAGCAACAATTCCTTTTCATCGGTCTGATAATAATATGGAATCAAGAATTGAGCCTTCTAAAATAAGCCTTGCAGAAAAAATGAAAGAAATATATGCAGACTTGAAAAGTTACTTTCGTATTCTAACCCGGAAAAAACTCAAGCTTGAACCTTATTCTGAGGAAAAAATCGGAGACCTGGTTGATTTTGAAGGATTAATTGGTTTTATCGAAAAAGATATTTACTGGGTCAATGAACCCTACGCATTTGTCTCAATCCTGTATAATGAAGAGAAAAATGAATATCAATACCAGGTAGTAGAGCCCGAACTCACTGTGTTTGAACGGATGGTGCTTGAGACTGTTTATGAAAATATCCTGGACACTCTTACTGTTTATGAAACTTCAAGCCAGACAAAAGAGGAGATCATTGAGACAAAAACTCTTGAGCTGATCGACAGTTATTCAATGAAAATAGATACAAAAGCCATCTATAAGATCCTCTATTATATCAAACGGGATTATATCGGATACGAGAGGCTTGATGCGCTTATGAAGGATCCTCATATAGAAGATATATCCTGTGATGGCTCGGATGTCCCGATATTTGTGTATCACAGGAAGTACCATAATCTCAAGACTAATATCTCATTCGAAGAACAGAGGCTTGATTCGTTCGTAGTCAAGCTTACGCAAAGATGCGGCAAGCAGATATCAATTGGCGAGCCTCTGGTCAACAGCACACTCCCTGATGGCTCGCGCCTTAATGCCTCACTTGGAAAAGAAGTTACCTTCAGGGGAAGTTCATTTACGATCAGGAAATTCCGAGAACATGCCTTTACGCCTGCTGATCTTATAAAGAATGGCACATTTTCGTCTGAAATACTTGCTTATCTTTGGCTTGCTGTTGAAAATAACAAAAGCATGATATTTGCAGGCGCAACAGCAGCCGGGAAAACCTCATCGTTAAATTCGGTTTCACTTTTTATTCCACCTGTCGCTAAAATAGTAAGTATCGAAGATACGCACGAACTTATGCTGCACCATACGAACTGGATCGGAAGTGTCACTCGTGAATCGTTTTCAAAAACTGACACTGTCGTTGATATTGATATGTATGAACTTTTGCGGCAGGCGCTTCGACAGCGTCCTGAATATATAATTGTCGGGGAGATCAGGGGAAAAGAGGCTATGACGCTATTCCAGGCCATTAATACCGGCCATACAACTTATTCCACAATGCATGCAGATTCTGTGGATACAGTTATCAATCGGCTTGAAGGAGACCCGATAAATATCCCCCGCGTAATGATCCAGGCACTTGATATCCTCTGTATCCAGAAGATGATAATTCGTGGTGACAGGAGAGTTCGGCGGCTTGACAGCATAGTAGAATTCATAGGAATTGATCCGAAGACCCAGGACATGCGATTCAATGAACTTTATACGTGGGATCCGAAAAATGATACTTTCAGGAATACCGGGAAATCATTCGTTCTTGAAGATATCATGGAGAGACGTAACTGGGATGAACAACAGGTGAACCTTGAACTTGAGAACAGGAAAAAAGTCCTTGAATATATGGTTGAAAAGGAAATGGATGAGTATGCAATCGTTTCTCTTATCCAGAGTTACTATGCTGATGCCGGAAAAACCATGAAATTTATTGGGAAGATATGAATAGATCAAATAAACTGGCATTTGCCATTTTCGGAAATTTTGTCAGAAAAAATAAAGAAAGTTATTTTTCCGTAAGATCATCCATCAAACAGGGACATATAGCAATGCCCTGGGATATCTATGTAAGCAGTGCATATCTTTATTCCATAATAACAGGTTTTATAGGTGTTGTATTTGGCTTATTGCTTTCCCCTCTATTGGGTACTGCGTTTGTCATTTTATTTATTTGTGTGTTCCTGGCAATGATCTCCTATTATCTTCTTCTTGCATATCCGGGACTTGTGGCAAAAATAAGAAAAAGCAAAATTGACCTTACACTTCCGCATGGGGTTGCCTATATGCACGCAATGAGTAAAGGCGGATTGAGTCTTATTTCAATATTTAAATCTTTGAGCCAGCACACTGACATTTACGGGGAATTTGCAGAAGAGATCGATTATATTGTCCTGGATACGCAGATACATGGCGATGATATTATAACGTCACTTAAGAATGCTGCCACCAATACACAATCTGAGAAGTTCAGGGATTTTCTTGAAAATCTCATAAATGTCGTTGAAACAAGCGGTGACCTTGATACGTTCTTCGGGAATATGGTATCCCATTACCAGGCTACAGCCGAGTCGGACCAGGGCATGTATCTTGAGATGCTTGGTATGCTTGCAGAGACTTACATTACGGTTTTCGTTGCAGGTCCCCTGTTTTTGATAACGATTGTCATAGTTATGGGACTTATGGGTCCCGGGAACCTGCTGATACTTAAGGTTCTTATATATGCCGTAATTCCCTTAAGCGCTGCTGCATTTAGTATTCTATTAAGTGCAGTTTCCCTGGGCAGTAATTCTAAGCTTTTCAAAATATATTCAGTATCCAAAAAGATCCATCATTACGATGATGTCAGGACAATAGTTTCAAACGACGATGAGAGACTGATACGCAAACTTATGAGGTCTTTGAGATGGACAGGTTTGGTAGAGAAACTAAAAAATCCCCTGAAGATCTTTTTTGCTGACCCGGAAAAAGCTTTCTATATCACAATTCCTGCTGCATTGATATATTTTATACTTTCGATATACACACAAAAGATAACTGTTGAAGTCCTGGATGACTCAATAATAATAAGCTTATTGATCATGCTTGTACCATTCCTGTTATTTTATGAAACACGGACGCGACACATCAGGGCAATTGAAGAATCAGTCCCTGTCTTTTTAAGGCGGATGGCTGCCATTAACGATGTGGGGATGCCGCTTTCTGATGCCATAGGATCTATTACCAAAATAAACCTGGGTGTTTTAAGCACAGAGGTAAAACTCATGCACAAGGATATTGTCTGGAGCAACAGCGTGATCGGGGCGCTGACAAAATTTGAACGAAGAGTCAGGACAATTTCCATTTCAAGAATCGTTACCCTGATTACAAAAGCAAGCGAGTCTACAGGAAATATCAAAGAGACGCTTCGTGTTGCCGCAAATGAAGCAACACTTGCTGATAAACTTAAGAAACAGAAATTCACCGTCCTTTTTTCTTACCTTATTGTTGTATATATGTCATTCGCGGTATTCCTCCTTGTATTATATGTATTTGCAACCATGTTCCTTCCAAAGATACCTGATGTGAGTTCAATAGCAGGTTCCGGAATGCTCAAGATAAGTTCCCAGAAATTAGAATATACCCTTTTGTTCATGCATGCATCAGTGATACAGGGTTTCTTTTCAGGTATTATTGTTGGCCAGATGATGGGAGAAAGCGTGTACGATGGCCTTAAGCACTCGGTAATTATGATGACTATAGCTTATCTTTTTTTTACCCTTTTCGTGTAGAGGAAATTATGAAGTTTTTTAAAGATGAAAAAGCAGTTTCGGAAGTTGTTGGCGCGATGATGATACTTTTAATTCTTGTGCTTTATCTTGGGATCATGCAGACACGCCAGGTTCCTGAATGGAATAAAGAATTAGAAATTCAGCAGTTTGGTAGTATTTATGATGATTTTGTTACCCTGCGCTCAAACCTGGAAGATGTTTCAGCGAAATCTATTCCTAAAACAAGCAATTTTCATATGGGTGTTAAGTATCCGCAGCGTTTTATGCTTTCAAATCCCGGACCTGGTGCAAGCGGGATACTATCCACACATCCTTTGAGGATCAATATAAGTTATGATACGAATAAAGGTACTAAGTGGAAAAACTATACTTCAATGGGAATTATTTATGAACAGGATGGCATATCAGACTCACCCAGGCTCATATACGAAAATGGTTTAATGATGAAAGATTATGGTAATGGAATTGTTATTGCAGTTGATGATAACCAATCGTTAACTTCTAAAGATAATATATTTATCCCGATATTATATGGAGCTGTTGAATCCAGTTCATCAATGGAAATCGAATCAATGAATATTGCGCCGATTCCAAACGAAGGTTTTTCACAAGTAAAATTTTTATCGATGAATGCAACAGTAGAGACAAGATATCCCAAAATCTGGACAGACTTATCTAAACAATCAAGGCCGGATGGCTCCAATTTCACAATTGAGAATGGAACAAAATGCAGGTATGGAAATTCGAATGATTCTTGTTTGAAATTGACAAATATTCCGGGTTATAATGTGAAAAAACTGAATTTACCAAATAATGATATTCAATCTTCCAGGAACCAGATGTATATGGGAATGGTCACTTTTGATAACTCATTATTAAATTCAAGAGGGCCTACAGGACCAGATGGCCAGGATATGTTCGAGAAAGGCCAGGGACGCCTTGATATTCCGGCGGGTAATAAAGCTACCCAATTCCTGATCCAGGATATCATAATGGCACGTTCAAAAGTTAGCGAGCATGAAGAGGAACACGAAGAGGAACACGAAGATTCGGATCAAAATGATATCAGATTGAGATTCTCCGTAACAGATACTACAAATCTATGGACGGTTGAGATAAAATTTTCCAAAACAATTAATAACACAATAAAAATATTATCTGTTAAACAAAAATATCCACAGGTGGCCAATAATAATACATATAACATTTCAGATAATACATATAATAATTTTACCAATAGAGATATTACAGCCGATAGATCGATTGACCTGACACAATACTATAAATCTTTCTCAAATATCAGTTCCCCAAATGCTTTGACAATTGATCGGATAGATCAACAAATCTTGTATGTTAATTTCGTCATCAACTAAGTTTTCAAAGGATAATATTTAAGGGAAGTATACTGTATGTTGGAGCATTCATGAAATTAATTATTGCATTGGTCATGTTTTCTGTTCTGGCGGCCGGATGCATTTCCCCTGATATTAAAACAGGTGACCCTTCTCAGTATGAACTTCCCGGCCTGGAAAATACTACTATTTTTTATCTGAATGTCTCTTCCACACAGGTAATAGAAAATATCATTAACCAGACATCCGTTGATTACAGGATAGAAGATAGCATCCAGACTTTCCGGCATCCTGTAGCAGTAGATTATCAAGGAAATAATGCCAGCGTAAATGTGACTATAAAGACAATTATGGGCAGAAATTATGCGCATTTTAATTTCAGTACTAATTTTTCAGGGTTTGTGGCATACACCAGGCCAGGAGGGCAGGATTTTACTTATGTTTCGGCAGGTAACAGGACAATACGTGTAGTTTTACCCGAAAATTTCACATCCGGGACTATGTTCCTGGGATATATTCAGCCAAATCCGGATAACAATACCAGGGACTCATCAGGAAGAGAAGTTCTCGTATGGGATAATCCGGCAGGACAAAAGATCAGGGTAAGGTATCACCACAGGGATACACCTGTACTTTTGATATATATGTCTGGATTCCTTTTGTTCTGCGCTTTAATTGTATGGGGATATTATTATTTCAGTATCTCGGCTCTAAAGAAAAAACGCAAAAAGCTGGAAAATATTATCAGAAAATAAAATTTTATGTAAATTTCACCTGTACCCATACTCTCTCTTTGCTTTCATCAAATCCCCTACCTTCATTGAAGTCAAAAGTTCAAAAACTATTAGCAATAAGAAAAAATACATTAGATTCATTGCAACACCGATTGCCCCTTTATCAAGTGCTATCAATGCCATGACCAGAGGTGCACAAAGAGTCCCGAAAACCCCGGAAGCGTGCATCAACGCCCTTTTCATGCCCGTTGCTTTAAGATATGAAAAATAATTTATCCGAAGAGTAGGCTCGATGAGTGCGGGGCCATTGAGATAATAATGCGTGAACCTGATACCAGCCAACCTGCCAGTCAAATAATGTGAAAGCGGGTGCAGCGTTGCCATCAGAATGAGGGCGCATAGATAGAGCATCCAGTCTGCATCTACCCGAAAAGCAAGAACAATAGCCGCAATTGTTGCAATAATTTCCAATAAGTTCCCGGAAAATACTCCGAGGGTCAAAGATACTTTTCCGTCGAACCTTTTTCGGCTTATATTTTCGATTTGTATGAGAAGTTCATCATCATCAGTCTTATCTTTCTTGATCTCATTCACGATAGACAGGAACTCTTTTCCATTGTAATTGTTTTCAAGCTTTTTTGCGCGTTCTTTCAAATCATCGTACATATTTTGTTACTTCCTTTATTGAAGACTTTCAGGAGCGCCTTAGATGTTCACAACTTCCTGAGACAATCTTTTCAAGATGCCCCTCACTTGTTTCAAGAATGAGAGCTCCTTCATTATCCACACCGATCGCCTCACCATATATTGAATGCGTCTGTGTCGTTATCTTCACCCATTCACCTATCGTTGCGGACATGTTCCTCCATTCTTCAAGTATGGATTTAAATCCTTCATCCTGGAATTTCAGGTATAATCCATCAAACTCTTCAAGCAATTTTCGGACAAAGCCAGCCCGATTTATTTTACTCCCCTTTTCTTTTTTAAGTGATGTTGAACTATCCTTGATCTCATCAGGGAATGATTCTGTATCTACATTTGCATCTATTCCTATCCCGACAATAAGATAATCAATGAGGTCAGCTTCAGCCCGGATCTCTGTGAGGATGCCGCATACTTTTTTACCGTGAATAAGAATGTCGTTAGGCCATTTTATTTTTGCAGGAAGACCAAAATTTCGAATCGTCCTGGCAACACAAACACCTGCAAGAAGTGTGATCTGTGGGGCGTGTAAAGGTTGTATCTTGGGCTTAAGTATTATGGAAAGCCATATTCCTCCTTCAGGAGAGATCCATTTTCGCCCGAGACGACCGCGTCCTGCTGTCTGGGCTTCAGCTATTACCAGGGTACCCTCATGTACTGACGCTGCTATCTCATGGGCAACAATATTTGTGCTTTCTGTCTCTTTAAAATATTTTATCTCTTTCCCGATAACCTTTGTTTTAAGTCCCGCTTTTATTTCACCGGGTGTGAGCATGTCAGGTGTTTCAATAAGTGAATACCCAAGATGTGTTGAAGAATCGATCATATATCCCTCATCTCTTAAGACCTTGATATGTTTCCAGATGGCAGTTCTTGAAACGCAAAGTTCGCTTGCGAGCTGTTCTCCGGAAACCCGCATGCCTTTATTATTGATTAGTCTTTCAAGTATCTTATCTTTTATGTTCATTTTGTTCCCATGACTTCTGCATTCCGGATATATGTACCAACCGCCGCTGTTATTGCTGCTACTTTTTTATCATCTGCTCCGAGGGCAGATGCAAGCGTAGCACCCTTTTCTTTTTCAGCTTCGATGATCTTTTCCACTTCTTTTATGATATTGTGATCTTCAATGAAATGAGTAGTCAACTCTCCGCGCTTGAAATATTCGTTATTCATAACAGCTTTGTGGAAAGGTATGTTAGTGGTTACCCCGACTATGATATATTCATATAAAGCACGCTTCATCCGGGCGATAGCCTCGTTCCTGTCCCTCCCCCAGACGGTGAGTTTCGAGATAAGGGAATCATAGTACGGCGTAATGGTAAATCCTGTATGCACTCCGCTGTCCACGCGGACGCCTGGACCGCCTGAAGAACGGTATCTTCTGAGTTTTCCAGGTGATGGCGTGAAGTTGTTAAGAGGATCCTCAGCGTTCAGGCGGCATTCAATAGCCCAGCCTCTTTGCTGGATATCCGACTGTTCATAACTTAATTCCTCTCCCGAGGCTATCCTTAATTGCTCTTTGGCAAGGTCAACTCCTGTTACAATTTCCGTTATCGGATGCTCTACCTGGAGCCTTGTGTTCATTTCCAGGAAATAGTAATCGCCTTTTGAATAAAGGAACTCAATTGTTCCGGCATTTGTATAATTTATGGCTGCAGCCGCCTTTACTGCATCAGAGCCCATCTTTTCTCTCAATTCAAGCGTCATGATAGGAGAGGGGGATTCTTCTATCAATTTCTGGTGCCTGCGCTGGATAGAGCATTCACGGTCACCCACATGGATAATGTTGCCATAATTATCTGCAAGTATCTGGAATTCAATATGGCGCGGCTCTTCCAGGTATTTTTCGATAAAAACTGTTGCATCCCCGAAGGATGATTTTGCCACCCTCCTTGTGGATTCGATGGTTTCACGCAGTTCATCGGTCTTCCTGACCACTTTCATGCCTATGCCTCCGCCGCCAGCCGAGGCTTTTACAATGACAGGATAACCAATTGCTTCTGCGATATCAATAGCCGCATCAAGATCATCAATACCGTTCTCGCTTCCCGGTATGACCGGTATCCCTGCGGCTTTCATGGTCTTCTTTGCAGCGATCTTACTTCCAACACTTTCGATAGTTTTTCCTCGAGGGCCTATGAAAATAATCCCTTCTCTTTGGCACCTGTCCGCGAAAATCTCGTTTTCTGAAAGAAAACCGTAACCTGGATGGATCGCTTGCGCGCCTGTTTTGTGCGCTACGTCGAATATGTTGTCCATGTTCAGGTAGCTCTGGCTTGCGGGGGCTGGTCCTATAGGATGAGCCTCATCTGCGTATTTTGCAAAAAGCGCATTTTTATCCACTTCCGAATACACTGCCACTGTCTTTACATCGAGTTCCCTGCATGCTCGCATTATGCGGATAGCGATTTCACCGCGGTTGGCTATCAGGACTTTTTTAAACATGTTTCATCCTTGTGAATTTCTCGGTTTTGGGATATTCCTTCCAAGTTCCCTGGCGGTCTCTATCCATTCTTTTATTACAACGAGGGTATTTTTTATGGCTTCCTCATATGTGTTGCCATCAGCCATACAGCCAGGAAGTTCAGGTACTTCCACGACATAGGCATCATCATCCTCACTCCAATAAACGACTATTTCATATTTTATGTCTTCCATACTTCAGTTTTATTTATATAAAAATTACGCAATCACCATCAGTACATCCCCTGCGCCTACTGTGCTGCCTTCCTTGACAAAGATATCCTTTACAGCGCCGCCATGTGGCGCATGAATATTATTTTCCATCTTCATGGCTTCAAGGATAATCACCACATCACCTTTTGAAACCCTGTCGCCTTTTTTGACCTTTACTTTGAGGACCATACCCTGCATGCTTGCGGTTATCGCTCCATCCATAACTTTCGGGCGCTCATATTCTGCAGGGCGGACAGACATCCCGCCGCCTGCCGAAATGATCTTTACACTGAATAGATCGCCATCAACTTCAACCTTGAACTCCGCAGGCAGCGGCGCAACTGCTTTCCCATTATTGGGTTTTGGAGCCTCAAGTATTTCCTCTTTTGTTTCCCCTCTCAGGAATTTGGGAGCTATTGCCGGATAAAGAGCATATGTAAGAATATCTTCAGGTTTTTTGACGATCCCGAGATCCTGTGCTTCTTTTGTTACTTTATCAAGCTCAGGCGGCAAAAGATCAGCAGGACGGCATGTTATGGGTTTTTCATTGCCAAGCACTTTAAGCATGATCTCTTTACTGACCGGGGCAGGTGTGCGCCCATAAAGACCTTTAACATAATCCTTTACTTCTTTAGGAACGACCTTATAACGCTCTCCCATCAATACATTTAGCACCGCCTGCGTTCCCACAATCTGGCTCGTGGGAGTAACAAGAGGCGGGTAACCCAGTTCTTCGCGCACACGGGGCATCTCGGCAAGAACTGCCTCGTATTTATCCAGGGCATTCTGCTCTTTTAATTGCGATACGAGATTAGATAACATCCCACCCGGGATCTGGTATTTTAAGACGTTCGTGTCTATTCTTTCTGAGATCGGGTCAAGGATGCCCCTGTATTTTTCTTTAATATCCTCAAAATATTTTTTTATCTCGGTGAGAAGGATAAGGTCAAGACCGGTATCATAAGGCGTTCCACGAAGCGCTGCAACTGTGGTTTCCGTAGGCGGCTGTGATGTGCCCCAGGCAAATGGTGAAAAAGCAGTATCAAGTATATCAGCTCCTGCCTGGCAGGCAAAAAGGTAGCTCATCGGGGCCATGCCGCTTGTGCAGTGGCTGTGAAGGTCTATAGGAATGCTGATTTCTTCCTTCAGCGCTTTTACAAGGTCAAAAGCGTTTTGCGGTGAAATCAGGCCGGCCATGTCTTTTATACAAAGTGAGTCACAACCCATCTCTTCAAGTTCCTTTGCCATCTTGACATATAAGGGGACAGGATGAACAGGACTGATGGTATAGCAGACAGTTCCCTGGACATGTGCGCCCACGCGCTTTGCGGTTTTGATGGAAACTTCCATGTTCCTTATATCATTAACCGCATCGAAAATCCTGAAAATATCAATGCCTGTTGCAGCTGCATGTTCCACGAATTTCACAACAATATCATCAGAATAATGCCTGTATCCTACCAGGTTCTGGCCGCGAAGAAGCATCTGGAGAGGTGTTTTCCTGATGGTCTTTTTAAGTGCCCTGAGCCTGTCCCAGGGGTCTTCATTAAGATACCGGATAGAAGAGTCAAATGTCGCGCCTCCCCATACTTCTAGTGAAAAGAAGCCGACTTCGTCCATCTTCTGTGCTATCGGGAGCATATCCCTTGTCCGCATGCGTGTCGCTATGAGTGATTGGTGGGCGTCTCTTAGGGTCGTATCTGTAAGTCTTACTTTGGCCATGGTTTATGGGGCTTAATTGGCTGGAGGGTTATTTAATTTATGCTAATGGCTTTTCTTGATAATTCGTTGAAATCATACATCTGGATTTTCTTCTCATCAGCAAACCCTTTCGCTCCTTTCGTGAATCCTTTCCTTGAAACGACAGCATAATGGTTATTCCGTTTTTCATCGACCCATTCTACCTTTGCGGACTTTTCCAGTAGTTCTTCAAGAACTGCCCTATCTGTCTCTTTATCCTCCCATTTACACTCGCAGAAAAGTATGTCTCCGGTTGCTTCATTCGTTGCAACTATATCTATTTCATAATCCATTCGCCACCACTTACCCCACTTCGTGAAAAGAGGCAATTTTCCATTCAGGGACAAATTTCGGAGAAGTTCGGTTGAAATGTCCTCAAAGATCGTATCCAGATATTTATCGAAATCCTTTTTTATGATATCAAGAACGATTTCAGGTTTCCCAATCTCGATAAGGGAGGAGTTTGGATAAATATACCTGAACCAGAACCTGAAGAAATAATCCTTAAGGACATAATTGCCAACCCGGGTGGATTTTTCTTTTGATAATGTTACAGGTATGTCTCTCCTGACAATATTTAATTCTATCAATTTCGATATATAAACGAAGAGTTTGTTCGAGGCTACACCAGAAAAATTAGATATCTCATTGAACGTATTTTTCCCGATAGCAATGGCCTTGAGAATAGAGAAATAATTGGCAAAATCCTGCAATTCTTCCATTAGCAGGAACTTTGCCTCTTTATAAAGAACAGCGTCCTTATCCAGAAAAGCTTTACCTATGTTTTCATAAAGGTTTTTCTTTCTGTCAAATTCTTCCGCATATCGCGGTATGCCTCCCAGGACAGCATAGGCGCCCATGATTCCCTCCTCCTCCCATTCATTGAACAGTATCCTGAAATCAAGATACTTAAGAGGTTGAAGGTCAATCTGTCCTGTGCGCCTTCCGTATATAGGACTTGAATATGAAAGCGCTATCTTTTGCATCATCGAAATGCTTGAACCGCAAAGAATAAGTTTGAGGTTCATATTCTTCCATTTTTCATCCCAGAAAAACTGGAGTATTGAAATGAAATTGGGATTTGTCTTATGGATATACGGAAGCTCATCAAATACAAGCACCATCCCGTTTTTTTCGATGTATCTTGTAAGGTAGTCAAAGAACGCCTGCCATGTACTCAAAGGGCTGTTTTTCAGGAAATCATCCTCAAGCGATAGTCCGGCAATGTTTGAGTATATGGACGACAGCTGGTTTTCCTTCTGTAGCTCTCCAAGCAAGTACAGGGATTTTAGCGGACTTTTGGATAATGATTGTTTTATCAGTTCGGTTTTACCAACACGCCTTCTGCCGTAAATGATAATCATTTCAGCTGACCCGGAGGAGTATTTTTCTTTGAGGAATGACATTTCTTTATCGCGGTCAATAAATTGATAAGCCATGGTTGGTAATTGATGCAGGATATAATAAAACTTCCGATTAACATAAACTAAATTATGATAATTTTAATTATTATATTTCATATTGGATTATGCGCAGTATATGAAAATCTATTTCAGTACAATGCCAGTAGCTATATAACATACTTCAGGATCGCTCCGGATTCGTTATAGCGCATGTTTATTCTATGAGATTACTTCAAATTTTAATACTAGCGTTAATGTCCACAACAGGCGGGTGGACACTAACATTACCCCCAAATGGAAGGGTAGCACACGGGCAAACTTTTTTTACCCGCTCAATTGATCAATCTCAGAACTAATTTCCCTTAATGTCTCGATAGCTGATGGAGGCGAGCCCGCACCCTTATGGCATCCAACGCAGGCATTATACGTTTCATTCCACACACTTTCAAAGCTCATAGCATCCTTCTTAGAAGCTGCGTCCCTTAATTTCGGAATATACGTGTTTCGGAAATCCTGGATAGTGGGAGCTCTTTGAGAATCCATAATAGCTGCATCTTGAAGTGTTTTATCCAATTCGTCTATTTCAATTTTTGCAGCATCCCATCTTTCAAACTTTCCTGCATAATCAAGGGAGAGCATTCTGCGACCGATCTCCTGCATATCCCTGATGAACGAAACTTTCTCTTTTTCTGCCAAAGATGTTTTTACATCTTTTACAGATGAATCAACTGCTTTTATTGAAGAATCAATTCCTTTTATTGACATCTCAAGTTTCCTGACATCAGAAGATATAGCATTTATTTCTCCAGATATCTTTTGCTCAAGGAATATTCCCAGGATTATGCCTATAACTACTGCGGCAAACACAAGCAATGTTTTATTTTCACCATTCATTTATCTCACCTCTACTCTTTGTTCATATTTTCAACATTAATAAAATCTTTTAATATCACGGCAGCATGCCCGTAAAAGCCGATCCTGTCATTCTGTTTAACATCTTCACAGAATTTAGGAACCCATTTTGAGAAATGTTCCTTCATAAATGAATCATGCTGGGCGCTGAATCCATTTTCTGTGAGATAATACAGGAATTCCAGTTCAACTGCCACATGGTCCGGAAGATCGTGAAATTTTTCAATTACATTCAATCCGGCCCTGTTGTAAAAATCAAGCACAGATAATGTGGAATGTCCCATTATGACATCTTCCCTATACATTGATTCATAAGGGGGGCATGGAACTTGCGGTATTGCAGTTGTAAATAGCCTTGTGTATTCTACAGCAAGCATTTCATAGAATTTCTCATCATCCTTTTTCCTATTCTCATTAAGAAAAGTGGAGAAACCACTAACAACGGCTTCATTAAGGAACTTTACATCCTCAATAAAGCCATCTCTCAAATATGAAGTAAATTCCCGGTCAGGTTTATGAAAGACAAGACTTAATATTTTATAAAATTCTTTCTCCATAATCAAGGTTGGGAGGGGAGGAGTTTAATAAACCTCAACCCTATAATATATGCTATTCCTATTGCGCCAACTACTCCGAGGATAATAGCGACCTCTGCTCCTGAAATTGAATATACGGCAGGTTCACCGTATAAGCCCATCATCGTCCTTCCAACTACCTGCGCAGATGGTACTGATTGACCTGGTATCACAAGGTTAAACCTTTCCGCAAACACACCAATAACTGCAAGCATGGAAGCTATCTGCACTTTGATCATCGTCTTTTTTGAAGAGAGGATGATTATTGGTACCACGGTCCCAAAGACTATCTGTATCCCCCAGAACACGTAACTGTATGGACCTTCGAACAGGAATTTTGACATCTCTCCCCCACCCATTCCTCCATAGGTGCGTACGATGTTTTCAACGAACACAAGGAACAACTGAAGGAGCAGGAAAGCCATAAGATATTTACCCAATCCGACTACAAGTTTCTCATCCATCCTGTACCCTATCAACTTGAAAGTAATGGTGAGAATCAATATGAGCAACGCTACTCCAGATGTCAGGGCTGCTACAATGAAAAGTATTGGGAGAAGCGGCGAGAACCAGAGTTCTTTAGCCACTATGAACCCAAATATGGCGCCGGTACCGGTGTGTACGAATATCGCAAGAGTTGCTGCCAGGGCTGCGAGGAGCTTTGTGGTTTTCAATAGATCCTCTCTAAAAGTTGTCCAGAGATATACAATTGAGAGAAGAATATATCCCGTATATAAGAAGGAATTTACCGCGAACATCGATGTCAGGTTGCTGGGCCCATATAGGAATAAATTCATGAACCTATCCGGGCGACCAAGTTCCCCTAATATGGTTGTCAGGGCTCCGATTATAAGGAGTATCGCAAGGAATATGGATACCCTTGATACTGGCTTATATTCTTCCTTTCCGAAAACATAGGTCAGGGATGATAGCATTAGAGCGCCTGCACTTGCCCCTATGAAAAATATTACCGATGTTATAGGCAGGCCCCAGGGAACAATATTACTCGTACCGAAACTTTCATGGCCCTGGATCATACCCTGGATAAATTCGTATAAGCCCACAGCAACCATTATTGCCAGGATCCCAATCAAAACGTAAGACCCGGTAGATTTCCCATTAATTTTTGTGTATTCCATGTTTTTGTCTCCTAATCCAGATAATATACCTGAGGTTCCGTACCCAGGTCTGCACGAAGCTGATAATTCCTTCTGCTGCGAAGCAACTTAGAGACCTCGCTGTCAGGATCATCCAGGTCACCGAAAGTCCTTGTCTTTGCAGGACACGCCTGGGTACATGCTGGCTCAACGCCATCGGGCGAGCCAATTTTTCTCCCTTCAGCTATCGCTTTATCAATCCTGTGGTGGCAGAACGTGCATTTTTCTACTATACCTGATATCCTGGAAGGCACATCTGGATTGTGATACGGGATCTCCAAATAAGTTATCGGAACATCCTTGTTTTCCTTTTTAAGATCTTCTGCTTCCTTTTCGAGTCTCTCCATATATTTATTTTTCTGATCATAGAAATTAAAGAATCTCTGCTGGTATGGGCATGCCACCATACAATATTTGCAGCCTATGCAGCGCTCGTATCTCTGAAGCACAAGTCCATCTTCCCTTTTATATGTGGCATCCACAGGGCAAACCTTCACGCAGGGGGGGTGTTCGCAGTGGTTGCAGATAAGAGGCATGATACTTGCACTCACATTGGGAAACTTTCCTTTAAAGACCGTGACAACTCGGTTCCACTCCATCAGCCTTCTTTTCTTGTAATCTTCAGGAGTGCTTGATGTAACACTGTTCTCTGCTTTACAGGCTACAGCGCATGCAGCACATCCAACGCATCTATCAAGATCAATGACCATTCCATATCTTACCATAATTTCACGCCCTGTAAACTTTGACCATTGTTGCATTGGTACAACTCTGAGCTGAGATCACAGCAGATAGATTTGCCATGATCTCATTGGGGTTAGCCCCCAGACCACCAGCATATCTCCCATAGTTCCAGTGCCCGTGCTCGAACGGGAAAACCACCATCCATGGAGGATTTCCCGGATTTATCACAGCCATTACCTTGATCTTACCTATCGGGGATTCAACCCAGACTTCGTCACCGTTCTTGATGCCAAGCTCTTCGGCTTTATCAGGATTAAGTTCTACCCAGCTTGTCCATCCTTTCCCGATAACTATCCCGAACCTTTCTTGCAGCCACTGTGTGTTTGCACCCCTGCCTTCTGCATGGGTTATCATCTTGGGCGAACTCATATGAAGTGGGAAACCTTCTTCTTTACCTGCAAAATGCGGTTCTTCGTAATGGGGGTATGCATAAAGGTCGGGGGATTTCAACTCACTCTTTAGTATTTCTTTTTGATTATCTGTAAATCCCTCAAGCTTTGAACTTCTAAACTCGAACTTACCAGATTTTGTTTTAAGGAGTTTGTCCTTCACCGGGTCCTTGACAGTCATTGTTTTGACCTTTTTCCCATCCTTCATTTCTTCTTTTTCTTCTTCGGTCTTTTTCATCTCCTTATTGTATCCGGTGCCGTCCCATTCGTAGAAATTCCCATTGGAGAAGCGATAGATGTAAGGTTTTTTATACCATGCTCCTTTTTCAGCCCATGAATCAAAGCCGTTAACTCCATTATCTCCCTGTATTTTTTCAAAGCCTTTCGCTATTTCACGCAGCATGTTATCATGGTTGCCAAGTTTGGCGAAATACTCTCCCATTTTTCCGCCTATTCTCTTACCCAGGTCTATTATTACATCCACTGAATCCCTGTTATTATATATTGGTTTTACTGCCTGCTCTCTAAATCCTGTAACAGGATAACCTGAACTTGCATATACTGCCATATCCTGCTTTCTCTCAATGTAATAAGCATCCGGCAGTATATAATCCGCATAAAGAGCTGTTTCGCTCAAATAACTTGAGGTCTCGACCATGAAAACATCTTTAAAAGCTTCCCTTGCCCGCTGGGGATTTGGCATCGAGAATAATGGATTGGTATAATAGGTGAAGATCATACTCAGTTTATAGGGATCACCCTTTGCGTGATGATCAGGCACATTCTGGTATACATTGCTGGCAATAGGCCATTCATCGCTCTTTGCCTCATCTATTCTTTCAAGAGTATGAGCCTTGAATTCTGTTTCAACCTTCCTGGCGATATCATCCATATAATCGTCGTCCTTCAAAGAAAGACTTGCATAGGGCACACCCATCTGGTACATCACCCCGCCTTTAGCGAACATGCTTCCGACAAGTGCGTTAAGAGAATGGATCACCATGTGGTTGTAAGTACCATTGGTGTGGGCGCCTGCACCTCTTTCGCCTGCTGCTATGGCAGGGTTTGCTGTTGCGAATTCCTTTGCTATCCGGATGATTTGCTCAGCGGGGATGCCTGTTATCTCACTTGCTTTTGCTGGTGTAAAATTAATCAGGACATTGTTCCAATAATCTATAAGCCCCAAAGTCCATTTTTCTTCAAAGTCTTCATTTGTCACTGTTTCTCCGGTGGTGAACTTTCGTCCTGGTGTCTTGAAATCACCTGCAAAGCTTTTATCCCATAATCCTTCAGTAAGAATGACATGTGAGATCCCCAGAGCCAGTGCGCCGTCTGTTCCTGGTTTAACTGGTAGCCACTCATCAGCTTTAATTGCGGTCGTGGAGTATCTTGTGTCTACCATGACCTGCTTTGCCCTGATAGGTCTCCCTCTTCGCATGTGCGACCATTTCTGAAGCATCAGATTTGTAGGTCTCCATGCCTCGAGGGTTGCGCCCCCGAAGTTGAGCACGTAATTACAGTTATCCCAGTCATAAGCACAGTAATCATCCGTTCCATCCATGCATAACCTTGCTTTTTTACTTGCATCTGCACATATCGAGCTATGACCAATATTATTGGGAGTACCATACAGCTTCGTGAAAGTTGTCCATACTGAGCCCGCTCTTCCCTGGTTCCTGCCGCTGAGGAAAGCGACAGTATGTGATTTTCCTTCATTCCTGATCTTATTCAATCGTGCAGCTATGTCATTGAGCGCCTCATCCCATGAGACTTCCATGAACTTTGGATCCTCGTTCGGACCTTTATTAGGATTCGTCCTTTTCATGGGGGATTTTACCCTGTCAACATCATAAAGCAATTGAAGTCCAGCGTATCCTTTAGGACATAGCTTGCCATTGCTGTAAGGATGATCCGGGTTCCCTTCTATCTTGACAGCTTTCCCGTTGATCACTCTGACTTTAGTTCCACATCCTGCAGGACACTGGATACATACGCTTGAGACCCATTTTTCTTCCGTGACCGCATCAGTGCCCTGGGCAAGCGCTCTAATAACAGTTCCGCCAAAACCAAGTCCAAGGGTTGCAGCGCCTGCTACACCTGCAATTTTTAAAAAACTTCTCCGTTTCATTCTTAAGTCCAATACCATACTACAGCCTCCTTTTCATAATTATTCCACATCTATTTTTTTATTAGATCAATTTCATTAATTTCTTTTTCAGATTCAATTCTTACCTTCTTGAATTCACCTGTTGTTTTTCCCATAGAGCGCGCCAGCTCAGGTAACTTGTTTGCTCCAAAAAGTAGCAGGACTGCAGCAAATAAAATTATCAATTCTTGAGATCCTATCATATCTTTGTCACATCCAAAGCTAATTATTAATTATGTAAAGCAATATACATATTAAAGATTTTTTAGAAAAAAATTTCTAATTAATTGATTTTACAGGAAGAAAAATTCCAGTCAATGAGTTTTGCCTGGAGAAAATTCAAAGATCAGCACTTCTTAAAACTTCAAACAATTTCTTTCCAACAGGTGTTAGCATATAAAATTTCTCCCCGTCCTGCTCTATGATCTTATGTTCCTTCATCACTCTCATATGGAAGTTCAACCTGGTGGCATCTTCAATATCTAGACCGCGCTGTATCTCTGTAAACTTAAGTTTACCTGCCTTATAAAGAAGTTTTACTGCATCCTTTCTTGTTTTATTTGAGATTGCCTTGATCAGATCCGTATCAAAGATTTGAGATTTATCAAATTCTGCCACTGCAAGAACCTTTCGTATTTTTATTAGAACTTCATCTATTCTGAATGGTTTTGTGATGTAATCTGATGCCCCTGCTTTCATGGCTTCAACTGCATTATCAACAGTAGCAAAAGCTGTGATCAGGATTACACAGGTGTGTGGTTTTATATGTTTTGTTTCCCGTAATACTTCCATTCCACCAACAACAGGCATGATGAGGTCGGTCACAATGACATCAAAATCTCTTTTCCCGATTTTTTCAAGCCCTTGTTGACCATTCTCGGCAGAATCTACTAAGAACCCTGCATCTTCCAGAAGTTCTACCAGCCCTTCCCGGATTTCTTTTTCATCCTCAATTATCAGGATATTTTTCATAATATCAAATCGGTAATCTTATTGTAAAAGTTGTTCCAGTTCCAACTTCACTTTTTACGTCGATCGAACCTTTGTGTTTTTTAATGATCCCATAACAAATCGACAATCCCAGTCCTGTTCCTTCGCCTGGCATTTTGGTCGTGAAAAAAGGATCAAATATTCTTCCAATATTATCCTGCGGAATACCGCAACCATTATCGGTTATGCTGATATCTATATGATTATGTTTTGCTGCTGTTTTTATAATTATTTCTCCGTCCATTGTTATAGATTGTATTGAATTTGTCAATATATTCATGATAACCTGTTGGATCTGTTCACTATCAGCCATGATGAATGGAAGAGGCATAAGGTCAGTGGTTATCTTCATACTATCTAATTGTGGTTCGAGGATATTTAGCACATTATCTATCTCTCTATTTATGTCTATCGAACCTATTTTGGGTTCTGACTCGTGCGCGAATTCAAGCAGTCTCTTCACAATACGTGCTACTCTATTCGTTTCCTTATTAATGATCTTGAGTCTGCGGTCAGTTTTTTCATCCCACGTTTTCTTTAACATTATCTGGGTGTGAAGGGATATAGTGGTAAGGGGATTGTTTATCTCATGAGCTACTCCAGCAGCCAATTTACCTAACATGAAAAGCTTTTCTGATTGAATGAGCCGTGTTTCAAGATTTGCCATCTCCTTCTGTTCTGTAATATTTTTGATAACCACAACATTGCCAGGATTGCGACGATCCTGCAATGGTTTATTACTTATAAGACCGGGGAAATTAGAGCCATCATTTCTCTTGAAAACGTTCTCACCATCCGGTATTTCCGAATTATCAGCCCCTTTCATTGTATAAAACAATATATTAATTTTACTGCCTGCAACTTCCTCTAAGCAATAGCCAAATATCTTTTGAGCCCCACTATTCCAGGAAAGGATCTTTTTTTGTGAATCTATCAATATGACAGCATCACTTATACTGTCAACGAGTTTTTTATATCTCTCTTCTGATTCACGCAGTTCGTTTATGCTGTTATTCAGGTTATATGACATCTCATTGAATGCTTTTGAAAGAATATTTATTTCATCTGTTGAGTCGGTTTTTATTTGATATCCAAGATTCCCCCTGCCTATTTCTTCGGTTCCTTTTACCAGGGAACGTATTGGTCTTGTCAGATAATTTCCCGCTATATACGCCATTAAGACACCCAGAGCCCCTACAAGAAGAGTGAGAGCGATTATTGCCCGGCTTGTCTGGTTTATCCTTTCATGCATAGACGTTTCATCCATTCCGATATGGACAAAACCTGCCCTTCCGTCCAATATTGGCGCAGTAAAATCAATGACAATGCCATCACCCGTATCGAGAAGATGGGGACTATTTTCCTGATCTATCTGAACAGTGAAAAGTTCGCCTGGAAAACCGCCTTCGAATGTATGCGCCAGCACTTTACCCCCCGCATCGGTTATATAAATATATTTAACATCTTTTTCTGTCTTTTTTGTATTCTCAACGAGTCTGTGTACATATACCGTATCCTCGATCAGTATAGATTCTAGAATGCTTGTTGCCAGATTCCTTGATATGACCTGTCCTCTCTCACGAAGGTCTTCTGACAATGTCTTTGTGAGGCTTACCTGCACAAAAATAGTGGTCAGGACTCCAAGGAGCATTATTATAACGACTATCCAGACAACAAAATTCCTTACCAATCCCCCACCAATGAAATTATTTATACTATGTATCTTTTGTTTTAGCATCGCTGACTACCTTTTTCATCTCTCTTACAGAATCATAGAGACTGTCATTAGCTTCTGAGAACCGGTCTATCATAATTCTATCCAGTATCTCTTTTCCCTTTTTATCCTCATGCATTTGAAGAAGAATTTTGCGCAATTTCTCTTTCAGAACCGGGTCAATGTCTTTTGAGACCACCAGAGGAGGAATGCCATATGGAGGAGACTTACTTATAATTCTAGTTCTTGAAGTAAATCTCGGGTATGTTGCATTTTTGAAATCCCAGACCAGACTATCCACTGCAGCGCCGTCAACCATCTTCTCGGCTACCGCCTGGATGGATTTATCATGGCTGTAAGTGAAAAATGTGAGCTTAAAAAAAGTTTCCGGGTTCTCACCTATCTTCGCTATCATATACTCAGGCGATAGCTTTCCTGAATTGGAGAGTGGGTCCGTGAAGGCAAATGTCTTTCCTTTCAATTCTTCAAGCAATTTGATGTTACTGTCATCCGGCACTATAATATATGAGTAATAGCGAGGTTCTCCTCGCACTATGGGCACTACAAGGAGTTCCATGCCAAACTGGTCTTTTCCATCTATAAATGCAAGACTGCATACAAAAGCTGCATCCACGCTATTTTTCCGAACGAGGTCGTTTACTTCTTGATAGGTCTTACGTTGGACAAGCTTCACTGGAACATCCATTTTCAGAGACAGATAATCGAACATATCCTGATAATAAACCAGAGTCTCATCGGGCGAAATGATTGAAGATACTGCAATCCTGAGAATCTGTTCATCAGAATTATCGATATTGTCTGTTGTACGATTTGATAAGTTGACTTTTACAACTCCTTCTGGTTCAAGACATCCGCTTATAATCACAAATGATAGTATAACCAACAGAATCATTTTTTTTTCGGATATCATAAAACTCATTCCAAATAGTTATGTATCGCTTTATCCTCCCATACATTAAAAGATATTGACATTATTGCCGTAAGTATTAGAATTTTTATTGTGAATAATTGCTGTTAATAGAATTTTTCTTTAGAAAATGAATTTATACAACTACATCATAATGTATTTTAATCATATATGGTTGATATAAATAGTTTAGAAAAAACGCTTGAATCAAGAGCTGCATTTATTAAAGAACGCCAGATGCACCGGAGAAAAAAATATTTTATAGACGGGAGTTGAAGTCGAACTGCCATATTATAAAAATAACCTCAAACAGGTGATGTGCAAAATATGAAATCACCAATATCACTTAAAGAAGCGATTGAAAAAATAAACGAGTTAAAGAACGAATATTACTTCAGGCGTGAATCTGAACTGGTCGATCTTAATGATTCCATAGGTAGGGAACTCAGTGAAACTATTTTTGCAGGTTCAATGTCTCCTGAATTCGATATAGCTGCAATGGATGGGTTTGCTGTTCGTTGCGAAGATGGGTATCCCCTGAAAATATCAGGCAGTGTATATGCAGGTGATTGCATGGCAAAGTTTAATGGCCGTGAAGCAATGGCAATAGCGACAGGTGCATTACTCCCGCAGGGCGCGAATGCTGTGCTAAAGATTGAAGATGCACAGGTCAAAAAAGATCACCTTTTCGGCAAAAGTTTAAAAAAATGGGAAAATGTGTTCCGTGCGGGCTCGGATTACAAGAAAGGGGATAAGATTTTTGAGGAAAATCATCGAATAATGCCCCAGAGCGCTGCGCTTTTATACAGCCTTGGTATCGAAAAAGTTCCGGTATTCAGAAAGATTAGAACAGGCATAATCTCTACGGGCACGGAGATTCATAACGGAATGATAAAAAATACCAATGCGGTGTTAATACAGGGCTTCATGAAGGAACTGGGATGCGAATCCACATTTATTGGCACGGTGCCCGATGACTACGATAAAACAAAGAAAATCCTGCTAAAAGCCTGTGAAAAACATGATGCTGTTTTTACAACGGGCGGCGTGTCAGTGGGCGAGCGCGATTATGTTGCAGATATCATTGACAAAACGGGTGAAATTATATTCCATCGGGTCGCAATACGGCCTGGTAAGCCGATAGCAGTGGGAATAATCAACGACACTCCCGTATTCAGCCTTCCGGGTAAGCCCACAGGCGCTTTTGCAGCCCTTGAAATGGTGGTAAGAAGTTATTTCACAAAAATACCCAGAGCAACCTGCAAACTAACGATAAATGAGGATGTATTGCTCCAGGAAGAAGGTTTTTGTTACATTCTTTTCGTGAAAATAGCGCAAGACATGGCAAATACAATGGGATATAAAAATTCGGGTATGAAACTGTTTGATAAGGAATATGAGACTGCGATCATCTCGGCATCCCCCCGATCCACTATCGTGGATGGATATGTGTTAACAGATAGGAATATGAAAAAAGGCGAATTAGTTGAAGTCCATCTATTCAGTTAGGAGAATCAGGTATAAGAAATTCTACGAGAGCATCATCATACAATAATTTATGAAGAGAATAAATTTTGAAAAACTGAACATACGGTTCGATAGAAATGAAATAGCAGGTTCACTTGGAGACCTGGGTACTTTTATCGTATTTTTGGTTGGTGTTGTGACTATTTCAGGCATGAATCCTTCCCCAATACTCGTCTTTAGTGGGATTTTTAATATATTCAATGGTTTCATATTCGGACTACCAATGGCGATTCAGCCAATGAAAGCTATGCTGATTGTAGCAGTCACTTCTTTTGCAATTAACATGGCATCGGGATTCCTTGCTGGGATGATACTTTCATACTGCTGGAAATTCAACAGCCACGAATGTATAAAAGAGGAGAATCATGGATAAAAAAATCGTAAATCTTGCAATAGATCTTCACGGCCATCTGGCGCCTGGTATTGCTCTAGGATTAAGAATGAGTGAGATTGCGCTTGTTCGAATGAACACTAAAAAGGGAGATAAGTATCTTATCGGGATATCCGAAACAGCACGATGCCTTGCAGATGCCATGCAGGCTGCGACCGGCTGCACCCTTGGACACGGGAGCGCTTTTGTTGAAGATTATGGAAAGCTTGCTCTCACTCTTGGAGATGCCAGGACGAAAAAAGGCGTGCGCGTTGCACTTAAGGGTGAAGCAAATAAGCACTCAACGCTGATGAATAAATGGATGATGCGGCTTGGTAAGCTCTTCCATGAAGAGGAAGAGGAGCTTGGCATACAATTACTGGATATGGATGAAAAACATTTTCTTATCCAGGAGGTTGAGATAAACAGGGATCAAAAATTTGAAAAAACTGGAATAGCAACATGCAAAGAATGCGGTGAGCTGCTACCTGAGAGCCTGACTGAAATAAAAGGAAATGAAATTTATTGTAAACCCTGCACAGGGGCAGCATACTATAGATTATTGAAGATATCGTAAAATGCAAAAATATGGAAAAGAACATCGAACTTATAGAACTGAAACAAACTCCAGCAGCAGAAGTTCTTCAAAATTGATCATGAACTTAGAGAGAATCCCATTAAGTCAAGAAAGGATATATGGGGATATCCAAGAAGAGAGGAAATCAGGAAATTAAAAAAACCATTAGCAGAATCAACATGTTGAATTTGTAAGAACCGTCTAAAATTCTGAGTATGGTACTGTTTTGTTCTTTTGTAAAAAGAGATGCACCGATCGGGATTTGAACCCGAGTTATTAGCTTGGAAGGCTAAAGTCATAGCCACTAGACCATCGGTGCAAGTAGTTTGTAGATAGTCCAAATGGTATAAAAAGCTTTATCTCAAGCCCTGCGAATAGGGAAAAGTGGTCTAAAGTATAGCGTTATTTTTTCTATTTTATCACCAAAGCATTATATACTTCTTGTTCATTTAAGGCACAAAGTACGATGCGTATAAATTACGCAAGTTGAAGTCGATCAAAGTCGGTTTGATGAATTGCAAAGGGCCAATGCGGCTATCGTATGCCCGTAAAATGCGTGTAAGTCAAAATCTATTTGTGAAGACATATTTGCAATAACCTATATTGGGTATGCACTTGCCGTAAAAATACTCCCACGTATTAATTTATATTATATCGAAAAGGAGGAAAAATGTCACATCCGCACAGACCAAGACGCGGTTCTATTTCATACAGTCCGCGCGTTAGAGCAAGAAGCGAAGTACCTCGTGTGAGAGCATGGCCTGTTCAAAAGGAGCCAAAGCTTTTAGGATTTGCAGGGTACAAAGCCGGCATGACACATCTCATGATGAGGGATGAGATCCCAAACAGTTTAACGAACGGGATGGAGATTTCAGTACCGGTAACAATTATGGAAGTTCCTGCTATGAAAGTTGCAGCTATCAGGCTATATAAAAATAGCGCTTATGGGGCAACTGCTATCGCAGAAGCATGGACAACCGAGCTGGATAAAGAACTCAACCGGGCAATAACCGTACCCAAGAAACACGACATGCCAGCAGCTATTGCCAGGATCGAGCAGCTTATCAAAGACGGTGCAGCAAACGATTTGAGGGTAGTAATGTACACAATGCCCGATAAAGTAACAGGAATTCCCAAAAAAAGACCGGAGATCATGGAGAACAATATTGGCGGGACTGACCTGATGGCACGTTTCCAGTATGCAAAAGGTCTCCTGGGGAAAAACGTCGGTATTGGCGATGTATTCAATAATGGCGATGTTATAGATCTTGTTGGAATAACAATCGGAAAAGGAGTTCAGGGGCCGGTAAAACGCTGGGGGATCCAGCTCCAGAAAGCCAAACATTCAAGAGCAGGAAGTGTAAGGGAGATCGGCACTCTTGGGGCGTGGCATCCATCACATGTAAGCTGGAGAGTTCCACAACTGGGGCAAACAGGATACCACCAGAGAACCGAATTTAATAAGAGGATCATGCAGGTGGGTAAGGATGGAAAGAACGTTACCCCTGAAGGCGGATTCCTAAATTACGGTATTGTCAGGAATGATTATGTTATTATAAAAGGAAGCGTACCCGGGCCTGTCAAGAGGTTAGTCCGCATGCGACCCGCTATCAGACCAAAGAAACAAACAAAGGGCCAGGCACCTGAAATAACTTATATAAGCCTTGAGTCAAAACAGGGGTGATCCCATGGATTTGAATATAATCGATTTATCCGGAAAATCTACGAAAAAAATTACTTCAACACTGTTCGATGAGCCATACAGACCAGACCTTATTAAGAAGGCAGTACTGGCGGCCCAGGCGAATCGCATGCAGCCTTATGGAGCGCATATGTATGCGGGAATGAGGACATCCGCTGAAGGGTGGGGACCTGGCAGAGGCGTATCACGTGTCGCCAGAATTATGAATGGCAGCAAAGCTGCAAGAATCCCACAGGCTGTTAAAGGCAGACAGGCACATCCCCCCAAGCCTGAAACTGACAGGACTGAAAAGATCAACGACAAGGAGCGAAAGAAAGCCATAAGATCAGCGGTTGCCGCTACTGGAAATGTTGAACTTGTCAAAAAGAGAGGACATCAATTCTCTGCATCATTGCCTTTAGTCGTTGCTGATGAACTCAGCGCCCTGATAAGAACAAAGGATGTAAAATCATTCCTTGAGGCAGCTAATTTGTATGATGATATCCTAAGAGCAAAACACACAAGAGTCCGCGCAGGCAAAGGTAAGCTCAGAGGCAGGCGATATAAACAGCCAAAAAGCATTTTGATCGTCACCGCGGAAGATAAAGGTGTAGTCAGGGCTGCACGCAATCTTGCAGGTGTTGATGTAGTAAATTATGACCAGCTCAATGCAGAATTACTGGCTCCTGGAACGCATGCAGGACGCCTGACAATATATACCGAGTCTGCAATATTAAAACTAGAGGAGAAAATGCAATGATACAGCATCCTTATGTCACAGAAAAAGCAACGCTGATGGCTGAAAATAACAATGTTCTCCAGTTCATCGTTGATATCAATGACAACAGAACCAATGTGAAAAGAGAGGTTGAGACACTTTTTAAAGTCAAAGTGGCAAGCGTCAATATGATGATGACCTCAAAAGGAAAAAAGAAAGCTATTGTGAATTTCGCAGACCCAGATACTGCGACAGAACTTGCTTCAAGGCTGGGAATATTCTAGGTGAGAAAATGGGAAAAAGAATAATGGGTCAAAGTAGGGGAAAAGGTTCTCCTACATATACCGCACCGTCTCATAAATTCAAAGCGAATCTAATGCATTTGAAAGTGGAAGAAGGAATCGTAACCGGAAAAGTGCTTGAGATCATACATGATACCGCACGTTCGGCTCCTATTGCCCGCATATCATTCGATAACGGGCAGGAACGCTTGATGCTTATTTCTGAAGGTACGGAAGTCAACCAGATGATACAGTGCGGTATTTCAGCTCCAGTGGAACCGGGAAATACCCTTATACTGGCAGAAATCCCTGAAGGGATACCTATCTGCAATGTAGAATCACAGCCTGGCGACGGTGGCAAATTTGCCCGCGCATCAGGCATGTACGGGATCCTTGTTGCGCATGATGTGGGCAAGACCGTAGTGCAATTGCCAAGTGGAGAGATGAAATGGCTAAATCCGAAATGCAGGGCAACCATAGGGGTCGTCGCAGGAAGCGGACGTACTGAGAAGCCGTTCGTCAAGGCAGGAAAGAAATTCTACAGGATGAAAGTAAGGGCACGCAAATGGCCAAGAAGCAGGGGTGTAGCAATGAATGTTGTTGACCATCCGTTCGGAGGCGGAGGACGCCAGCATCCTGGAAGACCAAAGACAGTAGCCAGGGGCACGCCGCCAGGAAGAAAAGTCGGCTCTATTGCCGCAAGAAGGACAGGAAAGAGGTGAGTTAAATGGCAAGAAAAGAATCATCGAAAATACCAAAGAGAAAGGGTGAATTCACATTCAGAGGGAAATCAGTAGAGGAGCTCAAAAAATTAAGTCATGATGAGTTCGCTCTGCTTGTTCCTTCAAGACAGCGCCGCACTATCCAGCGCGGATTTTCAGAAGATCATAAAAAATTACTGCATAAAGTAAAAATAAAAGACCAGGGCATCAGGACACATTTACGGGACATGATAGTCCTTCCTGAAATGGTTGGCTTGAAAATCGCGATCCACAGCGGTAAAGAATTCGTGCCGATCGATATTATTCCTGAGATGATGGGTCATTATTTCGGTGAATTTGTGCTTACACGAAAGAAAGTTTCGCATGGGGCAGCAGGCATCGGTGCAACAAAATCAAGCAAATTCGTTCCATTGAAGTGATTTACATGAAATTAAATTTCTCTATTGAACCAGCGCCTGAAAAAACATCCAAGGCTATGGGCAAGGAACTTCATATTTCAAGAAAACAGGCACATGAGATCGCAACAGCGATAAAAGGCATGAAACTCGATATTGCGCAGAAATTTCTTGAAAACGTAGCTGCATTGAAACAGGCGGTGCCTTATAAAAGATTCACACGGAATATCCCCCACAGGAAAGGAATGTGTTCTGGCAGATACCCGCAGAAAGCTGCTAAGGAATTCTTATGTATTATAAAAAATGCACAAAGTAATGCCACATACAAAGGTCTTGATCCTGAATCCATGAGGATTATTCATGTAGAAACAAAGAAGGGCCATACTTATATGGGGCAGTTCCCCAGAGCACAGGGAAGAGCAACGCCCAAGAGACAGGAAACAGTTACAGTAGAAATGATAGCAGAGGTGCAATAATGGGCGTTGAAAAAAAATTCGTCAAGAACGGGTATGATAAGACCCAGCTGGCAGAGTACTTTTCCAAACAATTGGAAAGGGCAGGTTATGGAGGCATGAATATTAACAGGACCCCGATGGGTACCCAGGTGACTATTTTTGCTGAAAAGCCCGGAATGATAATAGGAAAGGGCGGAAGGACTATACACAAGCTTACACATGACCTTGAAACTGTTTTCCGTGTTGATAATCCGCAAATAGATGTCCAGGAAGTAAAAATCCCTGAACTGAACGCCCAGATGATGGCCTCAAGATTAGCAGGAGCAATAGAACGAGGTCTCTACTTCAGGAAAGCCGGCCATAATATGCTAAGAAGAATAATGGAATCGGGAGCGCTCGGATGTGAAATTGATATTGCCGGCAAATTGACGGGCCCCAGGAAGAGGACTGAAAAATTTGTGGCAGGCAATATGCTCCACGCAGGAAATCCTGCAATGGAACTGGTCGACAAAGGATTTGCCATTGCGATAAAGAAACTTGGAGTTATCGGATGCCGTGTACGGTTAATCCGACCAAGTGTTAAACTCCCGGGCAGGTTTAAGATAATAGAGATCACAATTCCACAGGAAACTGCAGTTATGGGAAAGAAACCGGAAGGTATCAAAGAACTCATAAAGGCTGCTCCCGTTGAAACAAAACCAGATAACGTAAAACCAGATAATATAAAACCAGTTCCTGAAACAAAAAAGGAAACAGTTCCTGAAGAGATCCATACCGGCAATATCGAAGAAAGGATGCATGGCGATGTCTTAGAACATAAACATTCCGAATACGATTACTGGCACCCCGCATCACGCACCCATAAGATGGAGGAGTAGTCATGGCAATATTGAGAAGTGATGAAATACGGAAAATGAATAATGATGAGAGGCAAGAGGAACTGGATAAAATATTAATGGAGTTGATCAGGGAGCGCGCTATTGCTTCAGCAGGCGGCGCCCCTGAAAGTCCGGGAAAGATGAAAGAAATAAAAAGAACGATCGCAAGGATCAAAACGATCCAGACGGAGAAAAATAAATAATGAAGCTGACACCACAGAATATCATACACCATGAACTCATAGGTCTTGATACACAGGTAGTGGACAGCACGAACAGATCCCTCATCGGAATTGAGGGAAGAATAGTCAATGAAACAAAGAATTTATTGACTATAGAAACTGATGTCCGGGAAAAAAACATTCCAAAGTCCTGTTCATCTTTTATATTCACAATTCCGTCAGTTGACGGCAAACGTTACTTGCCTTTAACACTAAAAGTCGACGGAAGATTATTGCTCTCGCAACCCGAAAACAGAATCCAGACAAAATTCAAGAAGAAATTCAGGAAATAAAAGAGGTATAATAATGACACGTGATATTGGGTTGGATGTTCAACCGCCAACAAAAGAATGCATAGACCCAAATTGTCCATTTCATGGAACACTGCCTGTCAGAGGGCAGGTTCTAAGTGGAGTAGTTGTAAGCGATAAAATGGAAAAAACAGTAGTCGTGCAGAGAATATATGTGAAAAAGAACACAAAATACGAGCGATATGAAAAAAGAAAAACCAAAGTACACGCTCATAACCCTCCTTGCATGAATGCAGAAGAAGGGTCAAAGGTAATGATTGCTGAATGCCGCCCCTTGAGCAAGACAAAATCCTATGTAATAATAGAGGTGCTAAAATGAAAGGGATGAAGGCAAAAATACCCCGCGCCATAAACACGGCGGCCAGAATGGAAGTTGCTGATAATACAGGCGCGCGAATTGTAGAGGTCATATCGGTATTGAAATATCGCGGTGTCAGAAATAGATATCCTCGCGCCGGTGTAGGAGATACGCTTATCGTAAGTGTAAAAAAAGGGAGTCCGGAAACAAGGAAACAGATGTTTAAGGCTGTTATAATACGTCAGAAAAAAGAATTCAGGCGCCCGGATGGAATGAGGGTTTCTTTTGAAGATAATGCAGTAGTGATCGTAGATGATGAAGGCGTGCCCAAGGGTACGGAAATAAAAGGACCTGTAGCCAGGGAAGCAGCGGAACGCTATTCAAAAATTTCATCCGCAGCTTCGATAATAGTGTAGGTGAGAAAAATGGTATCAACACAACCAAGAAAACAAAGAAAATCAAGATTCCAGGCTCCTCTCCATATCAGGCATAAATTCATAGGTGCGATATTGAGTACTGAACTTCGGGAAAAACATAAAATAAAAAGTATTCCTGTCCGTGCAGGAGATACTGTTAAAATAATGCGCGGTGACCATAGAGGCAAAGAAGGAAAGGTAGCAGTAGTTAATCTTACAAGTATGACAATTACCGTTGATGGTGTTAGTGTTACAAAATCTGATGGCACAGAAGTGCCAAGACCTGTACAACCTTCGAACGTAATGATAACGAAATTAGAAACAAAAGATGAAAAACGCCTGGGTGATTAAATGGCAACACATCAGAAAAGAGTAGCAGCGCCCATATCATGGCCTGTTACCAGAAAAACTTATCACTGGGTAGTTGGAGTTAATCCGGGAGCCCATTCAACGCAAACCGGTATTCCATTACTTGTGGTCGTACGTGACATCCTTAAGATCGCAAACAATGCAAGGGAAGCTAAAAGGATAATTAATGAAAAGAACATTTGCATAGACGGTGTGGTAAGAACCGATTATAAATACATGGTCGGTCTTTTCGATATAATATCATTACCCGCTACTAATGAATATTATCGTGTTCTTTTTGATTCAAAGAACAGGTTCAAACTGTTCAAAGAAGATGCAAACGCTGGAAAGCTTTGCAGGATAAACAATAAAACAATCATCAGGAAAGGAGCTGTACAGCTTAACCTTCATGATGGTTCCAATATCCTTGCATCCAATGATTACAAGACTTTTGATACTGTAATTCTTGATACCAAAGACCGCAAGATAATAAAACACATAGGCTACAAAACCGGAAATCTTGCAATGATCGTAGGTGGCGAACATTCCGGAGAAATCGGGAAGATCAAGCAGATCCGAAAAGTCAGAGGCTCAGGAACGAACATGGTAGCCATATCCAATGAAAGTGAATTTGAGACAATTGAAGAATATGTATATGTAATAGGTGAAACCACACCTCAGATCAAGGTGGTATAAATGAATCCGATGAGAATACCTTCAATTGATAAAGTGACTGTACATATCTGTACAGGAGAATCAGGCGAGCGATTGACCAATGCAGAAAAATTGCTGGGAACTATTGTCAAGCAAAAACCCGTCAGATCCATAGCAAAGAAAACATTGCCGAATTTTTCAATCAAGAAAAATGAACCGATCGGTTGCAAAGTGACCTTAAGGGGACCCCATGCCCAGGAGTTCCTTACAATCGCATTGAAGATCATTGAAAATAAGATAAACGCAACACAATTTGATGAAAATGGGAATTTTTCTTTCGGGGTTGAGGAACATACTGATTTCCCGGGAATGAAATACGATCCTTCAATTGGCATCTACGGAATGGATATCAACGTGGCTCTAAAAAGAGCAGGATACAGGATAAAATCAAGAAAAATTGAGAAACATAAAGTATCCCATGACCACAGATTGAAAAAAGACGACGTAATTTCTTTTGTTAAAGAGAAGTACGGTGTGGAGGTAATTTAAATGGAACGAAGCAATAAAAAATTTGGGGCCGGCGCCAATGCCTGCAAACGGTGCGGCAGGAAACAGGGGCTAGTCCGGAAATATGGATTATACCTCTGCAGGCAGTGCTTCAGGGACACAGCATACCAGATGGGCTTTGAGAAATATACATAGGTGATTTTAATGTTATTAGATCCACTTGCAGATGCGTTATCAACAATAAAAAATGCAGAAATAATAGGCAAATCCGATTGCACTATTAAGCCCGCTTCAAAACTAATAGGAAACGTGCTTAAAGTCATGAAAGATAAAGCTTATATCGGCGATTTCGAATTCATAGAGGATGGGAAATCGGGAAATTTCAAGGTACAGCTTAAAGGAAAAATCAATAAGTGCGGTGTAATCAGACCGCGCCATGCTGTGAAGAATACCGACTTTGAGAAATGGGAAAAACGGTATTTACCAGCAAAGGGCTTCGGCTCTATTATCCTGACGACTCCTGAGGGTGTTATGACCCACAGTGAAGCCAGGGATAATGGCATTGGCGGAGAATTACTCGCTTTTGTTTATTAGGTGATAGTATGGAAACAAAAAGAACTATAGAGATCCCCCAGGGCGTCAATATAAATATCGATAATATCAACGTATCGATAACAGGCCCGCAAGGTCAGCTACAGAAAAAACTCTGGTATCCAGGAGTTGCCATAAAAAAAGCTGATTCCGAACTTATTGTGGAGACGAACATTCTACGAAGAGAACAGGCTGCTATCCTTGGTACATATGAGTCCCACTTAAAAAATATGATCACAGGCGTGACCAAAGGATATGAATATAAGATGAAAGTCGTTTATTCACATTTCCCTATCCAGATAAAGACCGATGGGAACAAGGTAATAATTGCTAATTTCCTGGGCGAAAAGAAGGCAAGAAAAGCCAATATCCTTGGTAATACCAAAGTTACAATAAAAGGTGACCAGGTCATCCTGAATGGTATCAATAAGGAAGAGGTAGGGCAGACAGCAGCCAATATCCGCCAGGCTACAAAAATCAAAAGATTTGATCCCAGGGTGTTCCAGGACGGGATTTACCTCGTGGAACAGTCAGGACGGTGAAAATAATGGAAAATGAAGCGATAACACAGCTTACAACTATCGATGGTGTTGGAAAGGCCAAAGCAAAAATACTTTATGATGCAGGATTCACGACAATCGGATCTATAAAAAATGCAAGCGAAGAAGAAATTGCCGACATCAAAGGAATTGGCGAAAAACTTGGCCAAAAGATCAAAGCCTCTGCTGACCTGATCGAAGAAGAAAAGATAGAAGAGGAGAAGACAACTGAAAAAATCGAAGCATCGCCTATTACTATCACACATGATACGGAAACAAAAAGACTTCTTAATGTAAGGAAAAAACAGAAAAGCAAGAAACCTACATTCAAGCAGACAGATTCTCATAAGAAGAAGAAGCTTGCAGACTATTGGAGGAAACCGGACGGCATACATAATAAGACAAGGTATTCAAAGCATGGAAAATGTCCTCTTGTCGAAGCAGGATATGGAAGTCCGGCAGCTGTCCGCGGGCTCCATCCATCAGGATTTGAAGAGATCATTGTAAATAATATAAAAGAAGTTGAATCTCTTAAGACCGACAGGCAGGCTGGCAGAATAGGCAGAACAGTGGGAGCAAGAAAGCGCAGTATTATTGAGAAAAAAGCTGCAGAATTGGGTTTAAAGATTTTAAACCCCACAAGGAAGGTAGATTAAAATGACAGATCTTGCAAATCAGAGAAGACTTGCGGCAGAAGTTATGGATATTGGTGTCAACCGCGTATGGATGAATCCCGAAGCGTACAAGGATATAGCAACGGCTCTTACGCGGGAAGATATTCGTACATTGATCCGTGATGAGAAGATCGGAAAAAGAAATATCCAGGGAGTAAGCCGCGGAAGAGCCCGAAAAGTTGCCCAGACACGCGCATACGGCCACCGGAAGGGGCATGGCTCAAGATCGGGTGCAAAAGGCGCAAGAAACCCGAAGAAAGAACAATGGATGAAAAAGATCCGTGCATTGCGCAGTCAACTTAAAGAAATGAAAGAGAACAAGACCATTGAAGTCTCAACTTACAGGAAATTATACCGCAAAGCCAAAGGCGGAGAATACAGAAGCAGGGCACATCTTATTGCCCATATAGAACAGCTTAAAGCCAGGGAGGCTTGAATATGGCAACAGGTTCACGATACAAAGTAAAATTCAGAAGAGTCAGGATGGGCAAAACGGATTATCGCACAAGAAAGCAATTGCTGATATCAAGAAAGCCCAGGCTCGTAATCAGGAAAAGCCTGAAAAACACTCAGGTACAGATAATAGTACCTCAATCAGCAGGAGATGAAACACTCGTCTGTGCCAATACACAGGATTTAAAAAAATATGGCTATACTGCCCCAACCGGAAATATCACGTCAGCGTATCTGGCAGGATTATTGCTTGGATACCGGGCAAAGAAAAAAGGGCAGACAGAGGCAATAACTGATCTGGGATTATACCATACTACCAGGGGTGGATTGCTGTTTGCCGCATTAAAAGGTGCGGTAGATGCAGGTCTTGATATACCCCATGACCCGGCAATATTCCCGTCGCAAGACAGGATCATGGGCAAGCATATTGACAAATTCAGGAAAACCAATATTGCAGAACAATTCCAGGCGGTAAAAGAAAAGATCGAGGGCGAATTCAGGTGAATAAAATGAGAGACAAAGGATTTGAACAACAGAAAGAAGAATGGTTCCCCCAGACAAGATTGGGTAAACTGGTCAAAGAGGGACAGGTAACAACCATGAGCGAAGCCCTTGCATCGGGATTACCAATAAGAGAGTCTCAGATTGTGGATGCATTGCTGCCCGAGATCAGGGATGAAGTTCTTGATATCAATATGGTCCAAAGAATGACTGACTCAGGAAGAAGAGTAAAATTCAGGGCAACTGTCATCGTTGGTAACGGTGATGGTTTTATCGGCATCGGAGAAGGAAAGGACGTCCAGGTTGGAATAGCTATCCGAAAAGCGATAGACACTGCCAAGATGAATGTGATCGGCATCAAACGTGGCTGCGGTTCGTGGGAATGCGGTTGCGGACATGGCCATACCGTACCTTTTGAAGTAAAGGGTAAAACCGGAAGCGTGGAAGTCAGGCTATTGCCTGCTCCCAGAGGACTTGGAATTGCTTCCGGTGGAACTGCTAAAAAAGTGCTGGAAATTGCAGGGATAAAAGATGTCTGGACAAAAGTTAGCGGTGAGACGCGAACAACCCTTAATTTCGCAAAAGCAACTTTTAATGCACTTATAAAGACAACAACTATGAAGGTGTGAAAAATGTACGCTATAATAAAACTTCGCGGAGAAGTAAAAACCAGGCAGGATATCAGGGATACTTTAAGAATGTTGCGCCTTGACAGGGTAAATCACTGTGTGATAGTCCCTGAGACACCCACCTATCATGGAATGATCCATAAAGCAAAAGATTACGTTGCATGGGGAGTCATTGCTCAGGAAACACTTGCAGAAATGCTTGAGAATAGAGGCAAGCTCGAAGGCGGGGATGATCTTACTGAGGAATACCTTGGTGAGAACACCACATTCAAATCCTTCAAGGAACTGGCAAAAGCCATATGCGAAGGAAGCACATCAATATCTGATATTCCTAAAATGAAACCTGTTTTCAGGATGCATCCGGCAAGAAAAGGTTTAAAAGGTACCAAGAGAACCTTCCAGGAAGGAGGAGACCTTGGATTCCATGGGACCGAAATCAATACCCTGTTAACTAAAATGAGGTAATTATGAGCAAAGAAAAAACCAAGAAATTCAGGGGATCAAGGACATGCGGCGGAGGCACGCATAAGAACAGAAGAGGTGGAGGCAGCCGCGGTGGGCGCGGAAATGCCGGAACATGCAAGCATCATTTTGTCCGCTCAATGCAACGCGGCTTGACTTTTGGTAAGCACGGATTCAAACGCCCACAGTCCGTGACATCAGATTTGATCATTGTAAATATAGGAGAGATCGATGAGGCCATTGAGCAATTGGTAATAGATGGATTTGCGCAAAAGAAAGGAAATGCATTCCACATTGACCTTGGCAATATCGGTATAGAAAAAGTACTTGGCAGTGGAAAAGTAACCAAACCATTATTTGTGACCGCTTCCGAGTTCTCGTCTGTCGCCAGGCAGAAAATTGAGGAAGCTAAAGGGCAGACAATTTCCCCGTCAGAAAAACCAGAATCGACAAAACAAGAGTAATAAAATATGGCATTTGAAAGTCTTGCACCCCTATTGAACCGCCTTCCTGCAGTTACACGTCCGGAAGGTCATGTGCATTTTAAGAAAAAACTTGGATGGACATTGGGAATTCTTGTCCTGTATTTCGTTTTGGCCAATATCCCACTATTTGGATTGGATAAAAGCTCGATCGACCTTTTCGAACTTTACAGGGCATTCTTCGCCGGAGCTTCCGGTTCACTGATGGTCCTGGGAATAGGTCCGATAGTGACCGCTTCAATAGTTCTGCAATTGCTTGTGGGAGCAAATGTCATAAAAATGGATTTAACAGATCCACATCAGCAGGCCATCTTCCAGGGTTTGCAGAAACTTCTTGTTTTTGTGATGATCGCTCTTGAAGCCCTGCCGCAAATTCTTGGTGGATTTATGAAAGCAGATGCCGGGCTTGCAGCGACGCTTGGGGTTCCGGTGAGCTATATAACATTGTTGCTATTCATCCAGGTCTGTATGGGCGGTGTTTTAATTCTCTACATGGATGAAATAGTTTCCAAGTGGGGAATAGGCTCAGGTGTTGGAATGTTCATTATAGCCGGCGTATCGCAGCAGATCGTCCAGGGCCTATTCAACTGGAACACCGATGAAACAGGAATAATGCCGATAGGTATCATTCCCAAATGGATATTCATGGCTGGTCCTAATTCCGGGATCGATTTGAATTATATAATGGCAAACAAAGTTCTATTCCTCTATAATGCAGGAATACTTGCGCTGTTAAGTACAATAGCTATCTATCTGATGGTTGTTTATGTAGAAAGCACGCGTATCGAGATACCCCTGGCCCATGCAGCTGTAAGAGGTGCACGCGGACGGTTCCCGGTTAAACTTATATATGCAAGTGTTTTGCCTATGATCCTTGTAAGGGCGCTCCAGGCGAATATCCAGATGGTAGGCTTAATTCTTTCAAGCAAAAATATAACGATACTGGGAACTTACAAACAAGGAACCGCTGTTGGTGGTCTTATGTATTATCTTTCACCCATAAACGGGCCAAGTGACTGGATACCTTCTCTTGTTGGACCCAGATTCACGAGTCTTGGTGTTGCAGAGCCTGCGTTATGGAAGATATTCCTGCATGTTTTCACAGATGCGTCCATGCTTATCATTGGAGGCATAATCTTTGCTCTCTTCTGGGTTGAAACTACGGGAATGGGTGCAAAGCAGGTCGCGGAAAAGATCCAGAAGTCAGGAATGCAGATCCCGGGCTACCGCAGAAGCAGTGGGACTCTTGAACGTGTAATGCAGCGATATATCCCAAAAGTCACAGTGATCGGGGGTGCGTTTATTGGTATTCTTACACTCATTGCAAGTTTACTTGGCACTCTTGGCGGCGCAGGCGGAACAGGCCTTTTGCTGACAGTCAGTATCATGTACAGGTTGTATGAGGATATTGCAAGCCAGCAAATGATGGAAATGCACCCGATGATGAGAAGCTTCTTCGGGAAGGAATAATTCAAAAAACTGCAGAACTTTTGTTCTGTGGTTTCTTCATGGGGCTGAGATTCCTTAATTTTTCAAAAAGGTATAATCAACCACAGAGAACGCAGAGATCTCAGAGATGTAATTTCTCTGTGCCCTCTGTGCGCTCTGTGGTTATTTTTGTACCAGAAGATAATAAAAAGTCTCTAATTTGACTATGCCGACAAATGATGCCCTGCTGATTTTCAACCAGACTCAGTAAATCTTTAATTTGCGTTCCCTTTTTGCTCCGCGAAGCAAAAAACAATAGCGAGTGGAGCGGAACGCAGAGGCGCCGCATGCGCGCTTTATCCGGTGTATGTATATTTATATAAACAGCGTCCTTAATTCCCACAATATTTTCGGATTTTTCTTAAATAAAATTGGCAGCACTTTTGGCAATTCCATTTTACTGGTATCTATGCCAGAAAGAGAATGGGCAAGCTGGTTTAACTGCTCATCTGAAAGCTTAACAAAAAGATTTTTAACCTTCAGGGATGTGCTCAATTCCTTCCCTATCACGGCGCGCCACCTATCCTCATATTCTTTCAATGTCTTAACCGAATAATCTCCTTTTTCTTTTGCCCTTATGCAAACTTCCCCTGCAATTTTTCCAGCATCCATTGCATTGATGATACCTCCGCCTGTCAGGGGATCGGACTGCCTGGCCGCATCCCCTACAAGAATGAGACCATCAGCCACTGTTTGTTTTATTGGTCCGCTTACAGGGACGCCTCCCACTACCATTTCAATGATCTTACCCTGCGGCATATAAGTTTCCATGAATTTATGGAGTAATGAAATCGGCCTTACAGTACCGCATTTGCTGCCAAGGATTCCCAGGCCTACATTTGCCATACGGTCTCCCTTGGGAAATAACCATAAGTATCCGCCGGGTGCATATTTTTCTCCCATGTAAAATTTGTTGTATTCACCCGCATCAATATTTGTAACAAGGAATTGGGTGCATGTGTTGATATCCACAGGTTTCAAGGAAGTATCTATTCCTCCCCATCTGCCTACTTTCGATTCCACACCGTCAGCTCCAATGACAATGTCGGCTTTGATATCAGTGACTTCTCCCATATACATGGCTTTTATACCGCAGATGCTTCCGTTGCTCCTTAATAATCCCGTTGCTCTTGTTTTTACCATAACGTCCGCGCCTGACATGGCTGCCTGCTGTGCAAGCACGCGGTCAAAAACTTTTCTTTCGAGATTGAAACCCGCTTTTTGGCTTGACGCTTCTTCAGACATTTTGATCTGGGTCCCATCAGGTGCAAATATTTTTGAGCCTTTTAATTCGGCAGCTATCCATCTATTATCCGGTTCAATATGCCGCATTAAACCTTCTTTTCCAACTCCTTCTGCGCATCTAACCGGGTCTCCTATTTCCTGCCTTTTCTCAATGAGAAGCACTTCCAGTCCTGCCTGTGCACAGGTTTTTGCAGCGATCGAACCGCCAGGACCTGCCCCAACTACAATAATATCGTATCTGGATTTCATTTAATTACCGCCAGCGCCCCGACCGGACATATTTTTGCACATACTCCGCAGCTTGTGCAGGTATCATCAACTTCAATCCATGTTTCCACCAGTTCAAGCGCACCTGCGGGGCAAACCCCAACACAAGCTCCGCAGTATCCGCATTTATAACGATTTACATTGACACTCATATCCTGCTCTGCTAATGCATTCTGCCCATATATATTTTATTAAGCATTTATGTATTCTGCGGTTAACTATTTCTATTGAAAATCTTAATTAACTGTGTTAGCATATAATCATTAATCAGGATGTGACGGTATTAATAAGATTATTTTCAAAGATGCCAGAATTACCCGCCCTCAAGATAACCAGCCAGAACAGATAAAAAAGATCTTACCGGATATTTCACCAGTAAAAGAAGGAGATATAGTAGCGATAAAAATAGTAAAAAGTAGACAATATTTATTTTCACTATCGGTAGATGCTATATTATGAAATGACCTATTTTATTGTTTTATGAAACTTTAAAATCCAAGTCTTATAAAACCTTCTTTTTAAAACTGCCATTATAAAACCATATACTTATATATAACAACTGCCATTATAAAATCATATGGCACAAAACAATTCCGAAAAAACATATAAAATTCTTGAATCGAAACGACAATTAAAAGTCACTATTCCAATAGTTCTGGCAAATTCAATAGGACTAAAAAAAGGTGATGAAATTACATGGATTATGGAACATGGTGAATTAGTCATGCGTAAGGTGAAATGATGGCAACTAATAGACACAAACCCCTACCTCACAAACCACATCATGAAGTTCCAACAGAACAATTTTTAATCGGAGAGTAGTATGAAATCCATATCAGTTCTTGATTATTTTCGTGATGAACTTAGTACAATCAGAAAGTATCATAGGAGTGTATACGATTGTTACGCCACTCGAAAAACAGAATATAAAAAACGATTAGATGATGAAAAACAAAAGTTAAAACATAAAAAGAATACTGTTATTATAAATTATGGAAGACATTTTGAAGCCCGTCTTGTTGAAAGATTTAAGGTGAAAAGCAACATACAGGATTATTTAAATAAACACCTATCGGAAGGATATATGATTTCAGAACATAAGATATTTTTTGTTGAAGCAAGGGTATTAGTTCCGATTGTAAGTGACAGGATAAAAATTAATGAATTGTTCGCTAAAACGTTTATGTTTGGAATGTATAAAATTAATCATAATCATAAACAATATATAAAACAAATAGAATGGAAACGAAGTATATGACAGATTTTATGATTATCAAGAAGGTGAAATAATGGCAACAAATAGACACCCCCCACTACTACATAAACCCCGCCACGAATTTCCCACTGAAGAATTTTTCATCGATATATCAATAAAATTCTACTTTAATTTTATTGGAAATCCTGATAAATATAATAGAAATATGTTTATAAAACAAAAAAAAGAAAGAAAAAAAAGAATATCCTACTTTACAAAAAATCAGGCGACAGCATGAGAGTAAGCGATATAACAATAGGAATGGAAATAAAACACTATCAACAGAAGCAAAAAAGAAGAGAATACAATAGACGAATCCAAGAAGCAGGAGCTTTGAAAAAACAACAAAAAAAAGAAGCAGAAGAATACTTAGAATTAGAATTAGAACGAACCCAGTACTTAAGAATCAGTTTACTGTTAGATAAATCCTTAGAACGGAGAATGGAAAACAGGAAAGATACAACTCGTTCAAGATTAAGGAAAAGTTACATTGCAGAACATCCAGAAAAAATAAATGGTGCTAAAATAAACTATGACATTAATAAAAAAGGTCATTACATTGAAATGATATTTAAACAGAATATATTTCATGAACGGATAGAAATGTTTTTAGATATTTTTATGAATGATTATGATGTAGTGATAATAGTATTACAAGAAAAACTAAAAGAATTCAAAGACGGTGAAATCTTAAGTCCAGAAAATTGGCAATATTATTTTGAGAAAATTGAAATGATACCTCCAGTAATTGATTAATTTACGATATTTAAATCAATCCATTTCCATCGGAAAACTTTATATATTATCACGTAGTAATTATACTAAGTAGATAATATGTCTGACGAAAATGAAGATGGTTGGAAGTGTTGGAATGTCGGTGGAAAATATAGAAGAAAATATCATGAAGAGTTTCAGCCACGATTCCAGAAGGTTAATCATCCACAATTTTTAAATGCATCTGTGATCTAACTTCTTTTTAATGCTCATCTTTTACAACAAAAAGCTTATCACCGCAGTCGAAAATTAAGACTTCATGGAAGAATGCATAGAAGACACTAAAATTACTGGGATAAGAAAAGTCATAAAAATAAACGAATTACTTGGAATTGATCTAACTAATTTTGTAAAACCCGATGAACATTACAGTATCGAAAAAGAAAAAGATTCTGATACAATTATCATGAGAAAAATAACTGATAAAAGAACATTGAAAATCATTGAACTATTTGAACTCACAAAACAAATTGAAAAACATGCAGGTGTGCATAATGAAATGCTTTTAATCGATCCTGAAGATGAGGAAAAAATAGAAAATCACATTGAACAATGTGTCAGTTGCCAGCAACTTAGAAAACGACAGGATGAACTTAGCAATGAAATAGAGTAATCTTTTTTTCATAGCCTAGCGTTTTTCATCTAATCCAAATGCTAAAGTATATGATCTGATGAACTAAAAAACTATCTCTAGCATATGAAAAATAGAAACCTACAAAATCATAATAACTGGAAAACGCCAAATAGTTTATATCAAAAATTAAATCATGAATTTAATTTCGACTTCGACCCATGTCCTTTAAATTCAACTTTTGATGGATTATCAATTGATTGGGGTGAAAGAAATTACATTAACCCTCCATATTCTCAAAAATTAAAAGAAGCCTTTATAAAAAAAGCTTATGAGGAAGCAGTATTCAACAAAAAGTTGTGTGTAATGCTGCTTCCCGTAAGTACATCTACAAAAATATTTCATAAGTATATTTACGATAAAGCAGAAATTAGGTTCATTAAAAAGCGAGTAAAATTTGACGGTATTAATACTTTTGGTGATAGGGTATCAAATAAATGCGGCATGCATGACAGCATGATTGTTATATTTAGACCAAAAAATACATCAATTATTACATCAAGTCCACTCTATGAATTCTTTAATATATATTTTGATTACAATGCTGATTTAAGCATTCAAAAAAGCTCAGTCAGGAATTTGTATCTTAATTATTGTGAACTCTTTGGGAAAACGACACTCAATGACACTAATTTTGGAATCAAATTTAAAATATTCGCAAAACATGATATGAAGCATGTAACAAAGTCAGATGGTATGTCAAGAACAAGAACAACAGTAAGAGTTTGGAGTGGTATAACATTGAAAAAAATAGATATTAGTTAATTTTCAACCTGTATCCAACTTGTATCCAACCTTAATCAATTTTTCATATACCGACATTTCTAATATTCCAAATTCCATAAAAAAGCAATAGGGTATCTTAAAATTCTCTTTTAAGCTATAGAATACCTTCAATTCCGATTTTAGACCACAATCTATAAGTACTATTACTTACATACTATGCACTATGTCATAATTCATGTGAATCATGACACAAAATCGGAAAAGAAAACAAAAGAGGAAAAAAATATGATAGAAAACAGAGAACAACTTAGAAAAAAGATAAGTAACGTAATGCATAACAGGGTGACTGAAAGTGGACTTATAGTCTACAACATATCACAGAAATCCTGGGAATTAATAACAACGGGAAAAGTAACTAAAATACCAGACATTCTTGCTTATTACGAACAAAACAAGCAAGAAATTGAAGATGGATTTACAGCTATAGAGGACTAATCATGTCAGAAAAAGAAATTGTAAGAAAAACTAACATGCGCGGGTTCAGTGTCATGATATCCATTACTGGATTTGCAAAAGAAGGACAGTACTTCAAGATCGTGAAGGAAGGAGAAAAAATAGTACTGATACCAACTGAAGCACCAACGGATGAGTGATTAAGATGGAAATATTCGATAAATGGAATGAAATAATATTTTATGGATTAGGCATAGTTGTATTGCTTGGTGCATATATATATCCTTTCAAACCAGAATATAATTTAATCGGATTCATTATAGTGCTATTGAATTCGTGGCTATTTCAAGTCCTATTAATTATCTTTGTATTGAGAGTATTTATTATTAATAGGAAAAAGAAAGACAATCCAATAAAGGTGGTTTAAATGACAAAAAAATCGATCAATAGTGAAAATTGGGGAAATTTAAGTCGTGAAAATTTGGAATTCCTTGATAGTATCATCGACATTACATACACAAAAACAGTCGATGAGGCATTTGAACTGTTAAAAGATACATGGATATCTTCCTGTATTAGCCAAGAAGAAGAAAAATCAGAAACAAGAAACATGAAGAATTGGAAAAAGTAAAAATATAAAGAGGAATGAGTAACATGAACAATAGGAAATATCAAGAAATAGACCACTGTGACGCATGCGGTGCAGCAATAGAATTTGTAGGTGATGAAGTGGAATGTCAAAATTGTGGACAGATTTACACAGAACAAAAAATCAGAACAACAAATGTAAAGGTAATTTGAGTACTAAAATAAAAGGAAGCTTAAAAAAAAATAAAAGGAGAATGAGAAAATGACAAACGGAAACAATAGAAAAAACAAATATAAAGAATCGCCACTTAAACTCGAACTTAGAAATACAAAGGTGGTGTAGAAATGAGCACAACAACTGTATTTCAATTTCAAAAAGATTTAAAGAATGAAATATTCTACTTAAATTTACCTTGCGGAGAAATATTATACGATGCATTATATGATAGTGGAGGTATTAAAAAATTTGACGAAGGTTTTGTTGGTAAATGTAAATACTGCCCGAGTGGTAATTTCAAAGCCCAAAATTTAATAAAAGGACTAAAAACAACTAAACTATATTTGTTGAATAATCCTAACTGGTCAGGAAATGTTGGTAAGTGGGAAGATGAACTTACAGATTACCAGGCTGTAAATAACATAATTAATGACTTCATATCAGCCTTAAAAACAACTGTGGTTGATGATATTTACATAAATAATAACTGCAACCCGTGTACATGTGAAAAAAAAGGAGATAATACTTTGAAAATTAATAATCCAAAAGTAACAGGCGCGGAAGTGATCTAACATGTCAACAGAACCTATAATTACAAGGTGGTCTCTTATGACCAGTTACGAGAAACTTTTGTGCTGGGAAAACTGTTCAATGGAATATGCACTCAGTCTGCAAAAAAATTGGATGACTGAATTTGAAAAATGGGAACTCAAATCTATCATCAAAAACTCAAAAGATTATCACAAACACTTTGACAAAAAATGTCAATATTTTGACAAAGACCAAAAAGTTGAATGCTTCTGGAAAGTGAGTTAAAATGTCAGAAAAGTCGATCATCATTGATCACTATCAAAAATACATGAAGGAAATATCAGAAGGCGTTCAATGTCCAAGCGATCAGTGCGAACATTTGACTATCGAGAATTTGAAATTTCTTAATAATGTCATTAACAGGACAGATTCTAAAACATTGAGTGATGCAATTGAACTATTAGAGAAGGATGTGATTTAAAATGGGCGGATTCATTGTATTAGAAAAAAAGTCATTTAACATATTGTTTGGTACAAATCTTCCAGAAAGAAATTTATTATTATCTGTTTTAAATGACAGTCAAGGTATTGTAAAATGGAATGAAGGCATTGTAAGTAAATGCAAATCCTGTATGGAAAGCAACATCAATAGACAAAAAATGATTGACGGCCTTGAGATTGCGAAAATATATCTTGAAAAAAATAAAAACTGGTCATGTGGTATTGGAAACTGGCGGGGTTATTTAACTGATTTTCAGGTCGCAAGAGATATCATTGACGCATTCATTCCAGCCTTAAAAAACGTATCTGATGAAGAATTGTATATTAAAGATGTATATGTACAGTGCGAACATGAGGAAGTGATTTGAAATGCCATCACAATTTGATAAAAATGGAAATGTAATAATACCTAAGACCATGAAATTTAATGAATTTGGTCAACCTGAAGAAACTGTTTTTACAGTACAGGATAAACGCATAAAAGAGTTGGTAAAATTGGAACAGGTGATTTAAATGGAATTATTTAAAAAATTGGTGAAAAATTTTCTTTCATCAGCACCATTAGATCCAACTGTTACAAAAATAGGAAATAACTTATTTATATATACTGATGGAAACCCAACATCTGGACAACATTTAGTATATTCAGATATTGAATTGAAAAATTGTGTTGGATACATTACAATTGAAGTGAAAAAAGATAATACTTGGACAATACTTGAAAATGAACCATATAAAGAAAAATGGTTTAACACACGAAAATCATGGAGATGATTTAAGATGACAAACAGTGACAACATCACCGAAAATGCAGGAAAAAAAATAATTAGAAATTTTCGAGAAATTTTATCTGCGAAAAACGAAGATTTTGTCTATATTGAAATTCCAGAAAGCGAAGGTGATCTAAGATGAAAAATAAAAATGGTATCTATCCAAAAAGAAAACACTTGCAAGCCTGGTTTAAAGAACATTTCGGGTGCGATCCATTGAAATTGGGAATACCATTCATCACGAAAAAAAGTCATAGACCCGCTGGATTTTATCGATTGTGGAAGGAAGAAGATGTAGTGGCCTTCAAAAATAAAGATAAAATCAATCCAGATGCGCTACCAGATTTTTTTTATACATATGATAAAGGTGTAAAGATTCCACAGAAATTAAGGAGAGCATGGCAAAGGTCACTATCACTACATTAGGAAAAATGTGATTTAAATGTTTGAAAATATTATAAATAAATTATGTGGTTGGGAAGAGATAAATAAAGAGCAATTACCTCATTGGATAGATGTAGGAAGATTTACCAATGGAAAAACTTCTAATGCTATATCTGGAAGAACATACAAATATAAAATGATTCAAGGAACTGTATTTAGTCATGCTACTGGTCATGGAGAAGGTGCAATGTGTCTTGATGGTAAAATTAGATTTTATCGAAAGTTAAGGTGATTTTACTGTCACTATACACAACCGTAACTTTTTTTAATTTACTTTCATTTTAATTTTCTATGTTTCAAGCCTATACCTATCATAAATCACTATCTTTATAACCTTTTATCTCATTAAAAACGATATGCGAAGCAATGAAAATCAAATAATATGTGGCGATTCGCTTCAGGAATTAAAAAAATTTTCAGATAATACATTCGATTCGATGATAACAGATCCACCCGCTGGTATTTCATTTATGGGTAAAGAATGGGATAATTCAAAAGGAGGTCGTATCGCATGGATACAGTGGTTATCATCTATTATGCAAGAATCTTTAAGAGTAATGAAACCTGGTGCTCATGGTTTGGTGTGGTCATTACCTCGAACAAGTCATTGGACAGGATGCGCGTTAGAGGATGCGGGATTTGAGATAAGGGATGTGGTGCATCATCTGTTCGGATCAGGTTTTCCTAAAAGTTTGGATATTAGTAAACAGATTGATAAAAGAGGAGGTAATAATGTAGGATGGTTTGGTAATTGGTTAAGAGAATTTCGACATAAAAATAATATATCATCAAATGAAATATCAAAATTATTTCCGAGTATAACAGGTGGATTAACTGGTTGTGTATCAAATTGGGAATTAGGCTATAATCTACCATCACCAGAACAATTTAATTTAATTTGTAAAACTTATAAATTACCATTTAGTAATATAGAAGAAGCAGAACGAGAAATTATTGGAAAAAATATTTTTGGTGCATCATCAATATTTGGAAGTGAAATTTATAACAATAGAAAAGATACAAAAGAACTTGATATAACAGCACCTTCCACACCACAAGCCAAGCAGTGGTCTGGATGGGGAACTGCATTAAAACCCGCTGTGGAGTGTTGGTGGCTTGTAAGAAAACCATTATCAGAAACAACAGTTGCCGAGAATGTATTGAGGTGGGGAACTGGTGGAATAAATATTAATGAGTGTAGGGTAGGAAATGATAATATCAAAATTAATGGTCAAGGAAATGATAATCTATTTCATGGTAATTTTAGTGGTAAAATAGATAATCCTAATAGGATAGGTCGTTTTCCTGCTAACTTAATTCATGATGGTTCAGATGTTGTTATGGATGAATTTATGAAATATGGAAATCATAATAGTGGAGAATTAAAATCACATAAATATAATAATTATAATGGTTATTATGAATCAACTAAAGATTCATCTTATATTGTAGGTTATAATCCAAAATCAGATGGTTCAGTTGCTCGTTTTTTTTATTGTGCTAAAGCGTCACCATCAGAAAAGAATGAAGTGTGTGAATCTTTACCAGTACAAAAAGTTGATATAAGAACTGAAACTGGACAAGGTTCATTTACTGAGAAAGGAATTAAACCACAACAAAACAATCATCCAACAGTAAAATCACAAAAACTAATGGAATATCTAATTAAACTAATAACACCACCGCATTCTTTAATTCTCGATCCATTTTGTGGTTCTGGTTCAACATTAAAAGCGGCCAATACACTTTGTCATAATTATGTTGGTATTGATTTAAATCCTGAATATTGTGAAATAGCGAGGTTAAGGTGTAATTGTGATTGTAAAGTACCTGAATTACCTATTATTAGTATTAATTCTCCAAAAATAAGACCATTATCAGCTATAGGATGTGTTGTTTAATGCGTAGCATGGAAGATGTTAAACGATCTAATAGACATAATCAGACCAAATTTTTAATATTGAAAATATTCATACGGCCACCGTCAACATATTTCACCAGTGAGGACATCGCATTCTATACAGGTTTAACTCAAAACAATGTTAGCCGAGCTTTAAAAAGGCTTGTTGGACAAAAATATATATGGCGTAAAAATATAGGAAAAAAGTCATATAGATACAGATATTTGAAGCCGATGGGTGAACGTGTAACTAAGCAATTGTTCATAAGGAATAGATTATCCGAGCTTACAGGAGAACCAAGAGATCTACATATCAAAATTCCACTTACTCAAGAACAACTTAAGTTCCTTCCTCAGATAGAAGAAGAATATAACTTATTTAAGTCAACTGGATTAACCACAAATTCCACATAAATTAAATAAACCAAATTACACTTCATTGAACCTGCGAATCGCTTTGTGGTTTGGTTTGAAGGTTTAATTTTTTGATAATTTAGGTGTGATTAAATTGTGGTGTATTTGTGGTCAATTTGTGGAAATTTGGTTGAATCACTATTATAGTAGGTTCGGTTGGCATTTATTGTTAATCCGATGCTCATTATTATGATTACGCTACTGTTACTCTTGTAATTAGATGAGGATTTTGCGAAAAGAATGTGGGTAATGATAAAAAATTTTATGGAATTGAAATGTGCAATCGGCAACAGGTGGATTTTCTTTTAAGCAACGGTATATTAAAATTAATATCTGTCGTAAATTATATATAGTCATAGAGTGTATAGAGTATATACTAAAAAAGAAGGTAATAATCAATGAAAAGGAACATACAAAAAATCAACCAACATGGAGTACTTGGAATATACATTCCGATGGAATTGACAAAAGACCTTAATCTAAAAGCTGGAAATCAATTAGATTTCAGTGTACAGGACGGTAAGATTATTTTGACACCTGTACATACAGTTCCAGAAATGCCAATACAACAGGTGTGATTTCAATGGAAGAAATTAAAGAAGAAGTTAAAGAAGAAGTTAAAACTATGAATCTGGAACTCAAACAAACAGATCGCGGTGTTGTATTTTATTATGAAAATAGCCCTGTGATGATTTATAAAACTCCATCTTCAGATAGAATGTTAAAGGATCTTAAGATATTCGCTAAATTCAATAAAGGTGAAACAGAACCTGATAAGGAACTAATGAAATATAATATAAATCGTGTCTATATGGCATGGGTAACGAACAAAGGAAACAAGACTGTAACTAAATGGATATAAAAAAATAAAAAGCTGTTGGAAGACAGATTATCAGCAGAATCCTAAAAAGCTAATAATCCGCAAGCCAAACAAACTACACAACTACTACTTTCTAATTGGCTTGTGGGTACTTAAACTTTTTGGAACGCTGATTTTTGTCTCCGATATGCTTTAAATAAAGGTATCAGAGATGTTAAAATGCAATACGCTAAAAATGAAAATGGAAAATTAATCAGAGCATCAAAGAATATAATTGCAACCTGTCCACATTGTAATAGTGAATTAATAGCTAGATGTGGTGCCATTAATGTAGATCATTGGTCGCATAAAGTTGAATGCTTGTATAACACAGAATATGATAATGAATGGCATATCAAATGGAAAAATATAGCATTAGGATATAATTTAAAAGTTGAGAAAAGAATTGGGTATCATATAACAGATGCTATTGATACTATAAACAAATATTGTTATGAATTTCAACACAGTCCAATTGCTACAAGTGAAATTTTAAGTAGGGTTAACCAATACTTAAGTCGTGGATATAAAACAATATGGATTTTTGATTATCATGAAAAATATGATGATGATTCATTATTATTGAAACATTCTGATGGTATCATAAAATTTAAACAAAAATGGGCAAAAAGAGTAATAACTACTTTATTTGAAGGAAAATCAAGAGATAATGAAGAAGCATGTGGTCAATTATATTTCGATATTGGAGATAGTTCACTTATAATATTAGTTAAGAAACTTTACAGTAATGGTAATGGGTGGGGTGAAGAAAAATATTTAAGTGATTTATTTGTTCCAAAAGAAATAATCATAAAAGAAGGATATGTAGAATGTGAATTTTGTGGACTTTGGTATCATACTCCAAAATGTCCAAGATGTGAGGGAAAATAATGACAATAAGAGGAATGACTTTAGAGTTGCAATCATCATCAAATCTTGGTGCAACAATGGTTTATAATAATAAACCTGTAATGGTTTATAAGACACCGAATGTAGATAAAATGCTTAAGGATCTGAAAATATTCATTGAAATGAATGCTGAAAATCCACAGGAAATAACACCAGAATTTGAAAAATTGTTGATATACAATATCCAACAAGCATATATGAAATATGTTCCAGCTATACAGGAAGATAAGGCTCGGAAAGGCAAAACATCAATTACATGTCCTTGTTGCAATAATATAGCAGTAGCAAAGGGTATGATCTTTAGATGTGAATCCTGTCGAAATGAATTCGACATAGAAGGAAACTATACACATAGTCCATGGAAAACAGAACCCACAAAAGAAGAAATGATTGAATGCACTACACATGAAGCATTCAATGAAGTTTTAACTTTCTGGAAAGACCATGTTGTATATTCAGATGTACGAGATTATTTACTCGATACATTGTTAGACATACAAAGTTATTTTCAAGATAAATTTAATGCTACTGGATATAGAAACTATCGGGCAAATGGTAATGAGAAAGGGAAAACTACTGCCTGTCAGACTCACAGTATGCTTGCATATCGTGCAGTTATTTGTTCCAGACCTACACCAGCATTTGTCCTCAAACTTCTAGAAGACCAGGGGGTTATTATATTAGATCAGGCCGAAGACGCATTTTATCAAAGAAATGAAAAAACTGAGATATATAACATCTTTACCAGTGGTCACAAGAAAGGAATTCCACAAGGTAAATTAAGCGCAGCCGATCATCAAAGTTATGATGATAAATCAACATATGGATTTAAATGTTATAATCAACAGGACGATGGAAAAACTGATAATCCTATCAATAGCAGAACTTGGATTACATTTATGAATAAGGGTGTTCCAAAAATCAAAAAATTAGCTTATTCAGAAGATAGGGCAAAAAGAATACGGTTTATGCTTTATTATCTTAAAGATAAGCTTGAAAAAGATTGTAAAGAAATCGAAACTAATTTAGATGGCAGAGCTGGTGATATGTATGATCCACTTATGAGTATCATAAAACTGTTTAATCTTAGTCCTGAGATTGAAGAAACAATGTATGTTCATGCATTGGAATTTATGGATAAAAAGAGAAAAGAATCAGATGATACATTACCCGCAATAATTGTTGAGGGTATCAGTGCAACGATAGTAGATAATCCTCTATTTGGAAATGGTAAGACTTCTCCAAAATCAGTTACTGAATATATTTTAAACAATTACGCAGATAGATTTCCTAAATTAACATCAATAAAAGTCGGAATTGGTATGGGATACATTGGATTAAAACAAGAAGAAACAAAACAAAATGGTCAACATGTATATGATTTAAGAGATCCAGATAATTTAGAGATATTTAGTAAAACTATCGAACAATATAAACCAACTGGAATCAAAGCAAAAATTGAAGAATTAGAAAAAGAATTTGAAAAAATGGGTGTTGATAAAATTAATCTGGAAGGTACAGAATATCAGCGGTATTATAGATTGAAAAAATATAAAGAACTCATAGAGAAAATACATGAAGATGGTATATCAGCATCAGATGTTGTTATTCCTTATTATGAAGACGAAGTACCACCAGAACATACAGAAGATCAAATGCCACATGAAGAAGATGATGAACCTGAACAACCAGAAAATGGATTTGTTGAAGAAGAAGATTTAGATCCTGAAAATGACCCGCACCTTCAAATTTAATCTTTAAATCCAAGTCTTCCAAGTTGGTTTTAACTTGGATTCAACTTGGATTTGTTTTTTTTATTATTACCGTTTTTTGTTTTTTGTTTAAAAATCCAAGTGTCCAAGTATTTCACACTTGTACTCTCTATAGTATATTAAAACTTAAACCTTGATTAGGTTAGTATATCTAAAGATATAATAAGAGAGTATACTCTATATATACTTGGACACTTGGATTTTTCGAGTTTACTGTTATTGAATCCAAGTTGAATCCAAGTTGGTTTTAACTTGGAAGACTTGGAACAGATAACGATATTTTTTTAAATCATTATCTACTAACCACATTTTTACTACAAATTTGAAAGTAAAATATTTCCTTTATATAGTTTATATAGTTTATATACTCAGTTAATTGCGTAACGCATTATATTTTGGATCCTGAACTTAAAAATTCACTCCAAAACTCATGACGATTCGATTTAGACCATAAACTCTTAATTTTGGTACTCATCTATCCAAAACAGCCTTAAACTCAAATCTTGACCTATCCTTACAATCCAAGAACCTGAAAAATCTACCTTTCTTTACTATAGTAGTCTATTTACCTGTCAAAACTATGCAATTGGAAGGTTTTAAGGCTATTTTGATAGATATTTGTTTCGAAATGGTAGTTATAACCTGACAATTAAGTTTGAAATCTTACATAATCAAAGCTAGGTGTTAATCCAGGTAAGTTAAATAAAAATACTTAAATACTACTCAAACATAGGTAGTTTGTTCAAACAATCGAAACATGAACCATGATATATGCGACAGTGATTTCTTGTTAATTTCACCTGTCGCTCTCCTTATCATTTTTTACCTTAATTTTTAACAATTTCAAGTCTTCCGACGGTGATTACTAAGGTTTAAATACTTAAAATACATAATTATCATGTGATAACATACACATGCTCAAACTGATTATTGTTGGAATACTCATCCTGTTAATGGCGCAGACTGGAAGCGCAACACTATTATTTGATGGTAGTTTTTCATCAACAGATCGTTGGGTTAGTGTAAATGGTGCTTTTGGAAAATGGAAAGATTATAGTTGTGTTCCTCAACCAGATAGTCTTGTAGTTGTTCCAGCATCTTCTCTTCCAGGTGGTAGAACAGGATATGCCGCGAGGTTTACTATTAGACCAACTTCAGCTTATAATTGTAATGGAAATCAACATACTCAACTCCAAAGTATAGAACCATTAATACCAAATGTAGCAAGTGATGTTTGGTATGGATGGTCACAAATGTTAGATGCTTCTTGGAAACCAGATGTAGGAACTTATGCTATTGGTATGGCTGAAGGATACCAAATACCATGTCCCACTTGTGGCGGATCTGGATTTAAATTAGGAACATCATCAAGTGGTAAAATTGAAATAGGAAATAATTGTGCTGGACAGTCAACAATATACTGTACATGGCAAATTAATCCTTTATATAGCTTTCAGCCAGGTATATGGGAAGATTGGATGTATCATATTAAATGGTCAACTGGTAATACAGGATTTGTAGAAATATTTAAAAATGGACAACTTATATGGTCAAAATATAATTATCCAACAAAGACTACATTATATGAACATTTTATCCATAGAATTGGATTATATAGATCATCAACAGCATCAACCACACAAATTGTTTATTATCTTAATCCGAAAATAGGCACCACTCGTGCTGATGTTCAAGCTGGAAGTTCTGGTACATTACAAGTACCTACACAAGTACCTACTCCAAAACAAACATCAATACTACCTATTGTGACTTATGTCATACCAACCACTATTGAATCAAGGTCTTTAAATTATGAAATTATTTTTGTAGTAATAGGAACAATTGCGATTGTAATATTAAAATATAAAAAGTAACAAAATTACATGATTTTTCAAACTAATACTGAAACAAAATCCTTAAATACTCCATAAACATAGTTGTATTGTTACTAAATCATTCCCACAAAATGCAGGTTATTTCACGTTTCCTGCAAAAAATGAGGTGACAGGGATATTTCCGTTTGTTTTCAACCCTGTCACACTCCTGTTTTTCACATATTTCTTTGTTTAATTTTTTAAAGATTTTTCCATCCTTAATTTTTCTAACTTCGAGCCATCTGAGGGTGATTGAAAAGGTTTATATACTTACTACGTATGTAGTAATATGTGATTAAAATGTTAAAGAAAATAATCTTAACGCTAATAATAATGATGTCTATCATACCTGTAATGGGATATGATAAACCAGAACCGATTACAGACTTAAATGAAATTATACATGTAAAACAGCAAGGAATATCACCAGTACCTGAAAAAGCTATCAATATAGGTAACAATCCTTTACCTAAACGTGATCTAAAAAGTAAAGATAAATCCATCAAAGGAATATCACCAGTACCTGAAACAACTATAATTCCTGGAACAGGTGAGTTGGGATCTGGAATTGTAGGTACTGGAATAACAGGTGTTTATGCTCAACAAGAAGTTCAACCTGCATTAAACCTTCCAGGTTCATTCGATCCCACACTTTATGCACCTACATTACAGGCTCCTAATTACATGAGTTTGGAATCAGTAACAGCATATTACAATTATGGTAGTGTTGGTATGACTTCAACGGTAAGGGCATGGGGTATCTGGAACCACACGAGAAATTATGACCCACAATATGCTACAGGATGGCAAATTTTAGAGCCTATGGATAGCACATTTTTGAGTAAGTATGTCAGAACTTATTCAGAAGGACAATATTACTTCACTGAAATTATAAAACAGAATGGAACAACCAATGTTATGTTGTTTAATTTTAATACAAATGCTTGGGAGATTAAACTATCATCGAATACATCATCTACATTCTTGGATGGCTGGAATGTATTTGAGACATACTTTTATGGTTACTGTCCTACAGTTCCAAAATTGTCGTCAATAGGTACTCAGGTATTAAATAATGGAAAATGGGAACTTTTGACAACTGGTTATCAGTTTAATGGTACTAATTGTAATTATGATAAGACAATGATTCCTCTTCATACATGGTCAGTCAAAACACCATCTGTTTACAACAAAACTCAAATAGCGATTGTTAGAGATGGATCTATTTTAAAGTTCTATAAAGATGGTGTATATGAGACTTCAAGAACTACTAGTTATCCTTCTATAGTGTTTGGTAATGCGTATACAATGATGGGTACTGTAACAACTGGTTCCACTACAACACCATGGATAGATGTATTCACAAATAGCCTATCAGAAATTAAGGTCATTGTAAGAGGTACAGATGTGTTTGTATCCAATAATGGCGATGAGTTAAAAGTGTATGATAGGATTTTATTAGATAGTGAAATTCTCACTAATTATACTGGTACTATACCTACAGGTGATGGTACAGTAAAGCCTACAGCTACTATCATAGCGACACCTACAATAACAGCAACAGCTACTATAATAGCTACAGCGACAGTTACAGCTACATCGACAGTAACTGCAACACCTCCTCCAACATCCACTCCTATATCACATTGGAGCTTTAATGAAGGTACTGGAATAGTAGCAACAGATGTAATAAATGGTAATAACTTAAATTTAATAAATAATCCATTACATGTAGTAGGTAAAAAAGGTAATGCGATAAAATTTGATGGTGTAAATGATTATGCATCAAAATTGTCTGCTGTAAAGATTCCAACAAACTCTCCTATGTCTATAGCAGTATGGATAAAACCAGTATCTATGACAAAATGGTCTGATATTATCAGAAAAAGTGGATCTTATGCGTTACAGACAAATTCTGCTGGATATGTGAGTTTCGAGATTACTGGTAAGAAGGATGTAACGTCAACTGTTAAACCAACACTAAATGCATGGACGCATGTTGTTATGGTCTTCAATTCTGGTAGTGTGAAGTTTTATAAGAATGGTGTATTAACCAGTACTGTATCAAGTGGTGGATATGTCCCAAATGTAGGTACCAATAACATCTATGTAGGTGGAACACCAACAACGAGTTATTTCAATGGTGTTGTGGATGAGTTGCAAATCTTCAATAAAGCTTTGACACAATCAGAAGTCACAACAGAATACAATAGGTAGAAATCATGATAAGAAAAATAACAGTAATCGAGTGTGAGTGTGAAAAATGTGGTTACAAGTGGATTCCAAAAGATGGAAAAACACCACCTAAAATTTGTGGAAAATGTAAAAGTTATGCCTGGAATAAGGCATAATTTTTTAATTTTTTCTTTTTTTTAATTTTATCAATAAATTCACAAACATGACTATTTTTCGACAATATTAATCCGATACTTTCTTGAATTTTACGGGATTTGATTGAATTTCACGGGACTGACCTATTGCTACTGAAAAAACAAATTCATCTATACAAATTAATTTTGATGACATTTTCATTTTTGATTGTCCGATAAGGCGTAAAGTATTCTTGAATTTCCCAAACCATAGAAACTTTTTTACTTTAATTTTCAAATCTCGAAACTATCGTAGTCTTTAAATACTCATTGTTTCTAACTGATTAAATGCGAGTCAAAAAATATAATTTTAGACTCGAAACTAAAACTAAAGAAAAATCAAAATTAAAGGAAAGATCAAAAATTTATTATGGCAAGAAAAGGCGAACAAAATTTGCTAGTATATGTTTTACTGGCAGCAGTAATCTTGGGTGGAATATATATGTTTTCCACACCATCACAACCTGCAAGCATTAATTATCAACCTGCACAACAGCCGACTTATGTATCACCAGATGGCGTACCGTCAAATGTTGCACCTACTACTAATAGAGGCACATTAAGCTTCTTACTAACGAACTCTCTCGGTGACACTGGTACATCAAGCTCCATGGTTTTACTGAATCCAGCTAAACATGCAGTTATGGCTGGCGACAAACTCGATGAGGAAGCAACAAGATATGCATTAATGAAACTTCATCAGGAAAAGGGTCTTGGCGGAATGACTTCGTTCAGTTCTGAAGGCGCACCACAGGCACTCACAGCTTCAAGTGGTGCATGGTCAACAACCTTATCTGGTAAGATTGGAGATAAAGTACTTGTTTACACCTATGCTGATACAACCCCAGCAGGTGCAGAAAACGTCTCAACTGTTAACCTTGTTACACTCATGGATTTCTATCGTGAAACTGGAACCTGGGTAGCAGCTAATGAAGAAGGAAAAGATGGGTGGCAGCTTTATAACTATGCTCGCTACAACTTCACTGATGCAACTGATACAAATGCAACCAACTACACCTATTTCGATGGTGGATCAGCAGATACTGATAAAGTAATCACATGGTATACACAAAGCCCTGTTCAGGGTGAGGAATGTGTGGACTGTTCTGTATATATTACAGCACCATCAAATTATACCAGTAACTTCAAGTCTTTGACTGTAACCGACAACTTTGGACAGAGTGTTAAGTTTGATTCTGTACAAGGTAAAGCTGAGAATTTTGTGGGCCCTGTTAATACAGCATCAACAGTAATAGCTTCTGATGGAGTATCTGACCACTATATCTACTATGTTGGTAGTATCAAGTCGTTGAACACTCTGAGAACCAGTTCAGATGCTAACAGATTAACCTGGCAACTAAAATCTGACACATATGGCACCGGAACCATACCTATTAGATTCTCTGTTGTTGAGAACTCAGGCGGTCTTATTAAGAATAACGGTGTGTTTAGAACAGGTGCAGCATTGGCTGGTCAAGCCTATATGTTCACGGTTTTCCTTGATGGAGGGTCGAGTACGTCGGGTTTCAGTGTAGCACCAACATCTCAGTAAACAGTAAATTCAAAAATAAATTAAATGATCTTGTGAGAAATCACAAGATTACTATTTTTTTAACATTATGGTAATTAACATTGTGTTAGTTAATAATTTGTTTGTTATAATCCGATATAATTGTTATATATCATTATATTTAATATAATTGTAAAAACACCTATCTACTGACATCATCGCTTACGGTACTGTCAAAGGTTGTTTCAAAAGGTTTAAGTACTCAGATTACATAATAATGTTATGTATAAAATTAATGAGGATTCTAAATGAAACTATCAGATACAACAAACATTAATTTATCAAAAGAAGTTAAGGCAGAGCTTGAAAATAGAAAAAAATCATTAGGAAAGCGTATCGGTAGAGTAGTTTCTTACGATGACTTATTACGAGTTATGATAGGTTGGAGTATTTAATGGCAAAAAATATTCGAGTTATAGATCCTTGTTATGAAGAAATTACAAAAATGTATGAGGAAGTTAAGCGGGATAAGAAAAAAAGAGGAATTGTGAGTAAAACAACTTACAGTCAAATAATTTGTAACTTGATTAAAAGTTTCAAAAAACAGGATGCGACATCATGAAACAAACAAAGAAACAGAGAAAGACTATAATAATAGCATTTATTGTAGTAGCAATTCTAACAGTGATTTTGCTAGTTTACACCTATCCAAATTTTAATTTAAGTCCAGCGGTTATCCAGCATCCAATCTCTGTTAATCAACCTCCATGTTTTTATGACGGAACCTGTCCACCACTACCTATTCCTACTCCTGTTACTACAACCAATATTGATACACCTGTTTTAGAACCAAATCCAATAGCGTTTGCCATAGCTTTTGTTGGATTGCTTGGTCTTGGATTATTTATCAAGAAGGTGAAGAAATGAAACTTAACATTATCTTAATTATCTTGTTATTGACATCAATAGCCTCAGCCAACACCTTAGTTTCATCTCAAATCATAGATTCTCAGTATGGCACTTTCTTAGCCGAACGTGGCATAGGTAATGCATTGTATCAATTCACTTATTCTGATGGAACTCAATTACTCAAATATGTTGAAGGAATTCACCTGTTACCAGCATCCATTACACCTAGTGTTGCAAGGACAATCAAAGTGTATACTTACGAATCATCTACTTCTTGGATATGCAGTAGTATCATAGTTACTGGTTCTGATGGTAGTACTAGTAGTTCGTCTGGGTGTGGAAGTACAACAAAAGGATACTCATATGCTAATTATACGATGTTTCAAATTGCGTATGTCGAAATGGCAAAAAACCAGTATGGATATGTTGAAGGGAGAGACACAGTATACTTGAACAATGCGCTATATCAAGAACCACAGCTCGCAAAAGTAACAGCTATAACCACTACAAAGGTTTCAGAAACACAGACTCAGGAAACTGTCAGGATGCGACTAACCTTCAATTCTGGAGTGGCGACAGGTGAGGTTCCTGTGATTTTAGATAGTCTTCAAATAATGCTTATACCTAGAGTTTCTGGATCGTCAGTAGACATTAACGTTGCTTTATACAAAGATGGTAAGTCACATTCTCTTTGTGTAGAAACTACTTGTACTAATTATGTTGTTGGAAGAGATTTGACAGTTACTCCTACTCCTTCACCAAGTCCAACTCCTTCACCAACATTAAATCCATATCCTGATTTCGGTGGAAGCTCCATGAGTGGATTTAATACTGAAAAAACAGAATATATTGGATATTTTGCATGTACACCCACTGGTTCTAACATCGGAACATGCAGTCCTTATCAAAAAAGTCCTCCTGTTGGCTGGATAACTATAAGTTCTGAATTATTGCCTTTATGTGGCAATGCATACGGATTTAGTGGTTGTCCGGTTGTCCATAAAATAACCTGGAAATTAATAACAGTTACTCCAACACCAACAACTACTCCAATAGCTACTCCAACTCCAGTAGTGACTCATACTCCAACTACTACTCCAACTCCTACTACTACATCAGTGGTCATAATCACAACTCCCACATGTAACACTGGAACCTTTTATGATCAGAGTACTGACAAATGTATTCCTGATCTGAAATTGAATCCATTAATGTTCTTTTTCGCAGGATTAATTATTATAGGTATCATATATATAATAAAGAGGAAATACACATGAACAAATCAGATGAAAAGTCAAAATACACAATGTACATAATAATTCTGGCTATATTATCAGTGTATTTTATCTTAATTTCAGTGCCAGCCGACTCGACTAAGAAGGATGTATACGTGACGGTAAAAGTTTATCAGTCACTTACTACAAAAGTTGAAATCACTAACATAGAAGTAATGGAAAAACCAGCTACTATAATAGCTACACCTACATATCTTGCTGATCTTATACAAAGTGGAAGCTTAAAAGTAGTTGCATCGACTCCAAGTGTCTCAGCTATTGTAACATCAAATCCTATCTTAATTTACACAAGTACAGACATGAATCTTGTTCTGAAAAATGTTCCAGTAGACGAAAATACAGTAACCATCAAACTTTATGATAACAATAATTTAGTCACCACTAAGGAGGTAACATTAGTATGAAAAACACAACTCTAATTGCTGGAATTATACTATTGATAATGGCCTTTGCATTTATGGCACCAGAACAATTCAAAAACCTAACTGGTGCATCATTCATAAGCTATTCATCCAGTGTTCCAGTCCAAATTGGTTACGATACACCATCTAACTTCTGGGTACTGACAGCAACTGTAGGTTGGTCAAAAGATGTTGCAACACTAATCAAATTACCTTCTGGTAGTACTGATAATTCCTACAAAACACAAGCTAGTGTGGATTTAACTTTAACACCAAAAGGTTCTTATGATACAGCATCACTAACAAAAAATACTCTTAAATTCAAATCAAATATACTGGATTCCTGTCCAGATTCACCCTGTAATGGAGCAAGTAACTACTATCAGGTTGAAGGCGCAAACTGGAAGACAACCACTATGTATGATGTCTCACTTAATGGTCAAACTCAATCTGTAAAAGTTGGTATGGATTATCCAGCGGATATAAGTCTTGGTCGCGGTGCATTTATTAAGAATATAGGTCAAATTGGCAATGGTGCAAATGCTCCCAGCGGTGAATTTATCCTTGTTCTAAACCCAGATCCAAATATCAACAAATACGAATTCTACAGGTATAATGATGTTATGACTGCAATAAGTGCATGGAATAATCACTTTTTCGTAGGTATTGGCGGATCATCATGGACTGATGTATGGAATTGGTTAAAGGCAAATAACAAACTACCACCAAAACCAGTAATGACAGCTAAATCATACACATTCAATCCATCTGATACTTCAAACTATGGAACAATTCAGATGAATTACGATCTTGTAGCACGTTCATCATTTATTACTATTTATATTCCCAGCTCACTTGCAAACACGATTTTAATTAAAATTGGTGCAAGTAAGGCATTTATAGTAAGCAAAACTGATTTTGAATTAACTGAAGGTACCACTGGTTCATTCACAGTAACAGTAAGGAATGATGGAGGAGACGACTATGTGACTGTCAAAGGAACATCTCAATATTATATGGTGAGTCCTGTAACAGAGTTCATGACAGCAGGATCTACTAAGGTATTTACACTTAGAGTTTACGGGTATGATATAACAGGTGATAAATCAGGTCTTCCTGTATCAGTAACAGCCGATGGTACAGATCCATATAATGGTGATAGTATTGTTACTGTATATGGAACTACTCACGATACTGGAAATGCAGTTCCAACAGGTACTCCAACAGGTACAGGAACAGGTACTGTAATCACCAAAAAAGTTAATTGGTATGAAACCACATCCTTTTATATCTTAGTAATTATTTTAACAGTATTAATACTAACCATATACAGGAGAAAGGTATTATGAGAAAAAATGGATTGTCAGATATAGAAAAAGGATTAATGATTGTCGGAATAATTGTATTGGGTGTAATTGCCTTGCCTTATCTATCGGGTCTAACGACAGGTGCAATTTATGGCACTATTCCGATTAACTCGAATCCTATAGGTGCATCTGTGACAATGGAAGGAAATTATCTTTGCACTACTCCATGTTCATATTTTTCAGCTACTGATATGTATGGGAAACGATTGACATTTAGTAAATCAGGATTCGTTTCTCAGGATTATGTGATGTTTTCAGGTTCAGCCGTAGGCGTTACATTGGTTCCAGAAAGTGGAATGAATTATAATGTATTGATCCAGTCATATCCGTCAGGAGTCAGTGTTTTTGACATGTATGATAGTAGATTAGGCGTTACACCTTTTTCACAGGGAATCGTAGCTGGTCAATCTATGGATGTGTATTTTTCCAAAAATGGTTACGATTGTGGAAGTCCTAGAACAATTGCATATAATAGTGGTACAGTTTCGATAATATGTAACTTTATACCTATATCAACTCCAGTGCCTACTCAGCCTGTTTATACTGTTCAGCCGACTTATCCTACCTATACTCCTACATATACAGTTCAGCCTACATATGTTCAGCCAACACCTATCACCACAACACCATCATATTATACAGAAACTCCATCATTTATTGAAGCAAATATGCTATACATAACAATTATAATTATAATTGGAATAATCATAATTGGACTGTGGCCTACTAAAAAAGGAAGGAAGTAAGTAACATGAAATCGAAACAAGGACTGTCAGATAGTGAAAAAGGATTAATTGTAATCGGTGTAATTGTACTGGGAGTAATTGCATATCCATATCTCTCAGGTTTATTCTTGGGTTCGATCTATGGCAACATAGCAATTAATTCTAATCCTAGTGGTGCCAGTGTTACACTTGATGGTTCTTACATAGGAACTACACCTATGGTTTATTTCGCATCAACTGATATGTATGGTAAAAGACTTACATTTACAAAAGTTGGTTATGTGACTCAAAATTATGTAATGTTTACTGGATCTTCTGTAGGCGTAATATTAGTTCCAGCAGCTACAACAACATATTCTGTTTTGATTCAGTCATATCCATCAGGTGTAAATGTTTATAGAAGTTCTGATAATAATCTGTTAGGCGTAACTCCATTTTCATTGGGAATGCCAGTAGGATCATCTGTAAATGTATACTTCGATAAGCCTGGTTATATATGTAATAATGGTAACGGTGGAACGATATATTATAATGGAATTACAGCATCTATTATCTGTACAGTAATATATAATCCAACACCTGTTCAAACTCAACCTGGGTACACTGTTCAGCCTACAGTTCCAACTTATACCTATATCCAGCCTACACCTACTCCTTATCATACATATGTTCAGCCTACCTATACTCAACCTGGATACACTGTTCAGCCTACACCAGCTTATACAACTCAACCAACATCTACAACACCAGCATATTATACAACTCAACCAACTCAGCCTCCTACTACTCCAATACCTACAACTACAACACCTACTGGTACTGTAACATCATTTGTAGAAGATAATATGGTTTACATAGCGATTCTGGTTCTATTAGTAATAGTTCTAGTTGTCTTAGTACCTACTGGAAAGAAGGGAAGACATGGTAAGAAATAAGACAAAAACTAAATCAAAAGGTAAAGGACTTCCTTTATTCTTAAAATTTGTCATAAGTATTGTCTGGGATTTACTAGATTTCACTATCTTCCGAATACCTGTCATAGGTACTGTTACTGATTTAATCTCAATACCATTAGCAATAGCCTTATGGGGGCCGCTTGGTCTTATTACATCTTGGGAAGTACTAGACCCCACAGATCAGCTTGATGCTGAAATTCCAACCATGACCATAATCGGAATACTTACAATACTAAAAGGTGATTAGAATGTCAAGACATAAAAAAAATAATAGTAAAATAAGATATTTATGGTATCTGCTACCGATTTTCTTCGGATTAGTCGGTGGAATTCTTGGTTATATGATATTGAGAAAAATGAATAAAGACATAGCGCAAGGTTTATTGATAGTTTCAATTGTAACAATACCATTGTTTTACGGCATCTTCAAAGCTGTTGATCTTACAATACCAGTACCAGCAATGGGCTTAGCATCATTCATAGGAACTTAAAATATGTCTAATATTGACTTTACACTTTACCATGTAAAAGGCAAAATAACTAACTAATCAGAAGGTTAAAACAATGCAGAACAAACACAATAAACCAGGCTGGTATGAAAATCCAGACCCGCGAACAGGTAAGGCACCAAAACATAGAATGGTAGCCTTACGCGAACAGTATAAAGGAACTCTAAGAACTGGAATAGTACCAGCAGATGTGATTGCCAAAACTCAGGCTAAGAGAACAGATGCGGCTATACGACAGGATGCACAAAAAACTGCTGACATTGTTCTGGAACAAGGCAAGCAGGAAGATGTTTTACAATGGGCAAAAAATCCTTCTAAATACGATTTGAGAGGTGTGGATACTAAGAATGTGAGTAATCCACATAAATACTCTGTCGAGAAAAAAAGAATATCTGAATTGGATAATGAAATTGATAAACAAGAACTTGATTTGGGATATTCTGAAAATCATGTGAATATTTTCGGAGATGATGCTTCAAGGGAGTTGGTCTTTAAAAACAGAGAAAAATTACAAAATTTAAGGATCGAAGTACTTAAACTCAAAGAAAAAATAGATCCTAATTATGAACCATCAGATGGTTCAATAGAGGAAGAAAAAGAATATCAAGAAAAACAAAAAATAATACGTAAGAAAGTCCAGGATAATTATGAATTATTAAAAGAAGAAAAATATAAAATTGATAAAGAAACAAGGATGAAAGAAAGTAAAGAAAAAGAGGAATTGGAAAAAAGACTAACAACTTCATGGGAAAGAGCAGTTGCAGAAACAAAAAAAAGAGGTCTTCGTCCATTGCATGAATCAGGGCCGACTAAGATAGCTGATAACATGCTTGGATTCAGTGATGTATGGAAAGTTCCTAAATATGCTGGAGATATCATCGCAGATAGAAAAGTTAAGTCTGCAATCAAAAAATTAGAAAAAGAACGACCATCAAATAATAATGAAGCCCATGATGCAGTTAATCGAGTTGAAAAGATACTACATGGCACTGGTGACGCTGTTTTGGTGAATGATAGGAAAACAAAGGCAAAAGAAGTCTTAGATCCATATGATAAAAAGAATGTGAAAAGATGGCAAGAAGACTATCTAAATGGTGGAAAAGACAATGTAGACCTTAAAGGTGTTGATGATAAAAGATGAATGTAGAAGAAGAAAATTTCAGGAAATCGCGACTTGATAAGGCTGAGAGAATTACATTTAACGAATGGGTAGCGATGAGAAAATCTAAAGCCTATTCAAGACATGCTAAAATGGCAATGGAGAATTAGATATGCGCGGCCCTTATTTTGATGATTCTGAAGAATTCGATCCAGAAGATGATGAAGATGACGAATGTTCAGAGTATTTTTACTGTAAATTATCATAAAGTTTTACTTCTTTTTCGTGCCAACACGACTCGAATAAGCGAGTATATAAGTGGTGTGTGCATATCGATTATTACATAAGAGATGACTTGAAATGCCTGAAAAATCAGAATATCAAAAATTCGAACTTACAGACAAACTTAAAGACATAATCACATGTTGCAATGAACTTAAATCACCAGAACCAACATTACCAGAACCAACATTACCAGATCCTATTCATCTTGAATTGATACCACTAACCCCTACAGAACCAGTTCAACCTATCATTAAATCAATTCCTGTAGAAATTAAACCACTCAAAGTTATCATCATCGAACCTGTAGAAATTCGAATAGGAGTGAGTGTATAATGACAAAAACCTGCACCCTAAAAGAATCCTTCATAAAAAAACAGCTTGACAAATTTCAACCTGGTTGGAAGGATGGTGAAGACATTACACAGGAAACTAAGAATGCAATTAAGGAATATGCAGCCTCAAAAATGAGTATAATGGATGATACAGAATGCATTACAGATTATTCGATTTGGCATATGGCAAATAAAATACGAGAACGTGAGAATCTACCGAAGCCTAAAAAAACAAATAAAGGTAATGTGAAGGTCAGTGAAAGCGAACCTTCGAAGGTAGGCGAAAGCAAACCATCAGATGAAAAAGTAGATAAAGAAAAAAATGATCAGAACCTTGATGAGTATATCGAAAACGAATTATTAAGACTAATAAAAATATCAAGCTGGAATAAGGTCATGGATATTTTAGAAAGCATGGAAGCGAGTGATGGAGCTGAATAGATGTCTGACATTCTCAAAACCATCATCGACTTCTTAATTACAACAACTGACCTCAATAGAATCTTAGTCTTTGGATTATTATTTCTAATTTTATATACAACTTTGATATGGTTCTTTTTTGAAAACAATAAGTCTATAGCAGCATTTTTAGCATTTTCACCAATCTTAATATTAGATTTTTTTTATTCTTTTGGATCTTATACATTCAAGTTGCCACTCATCCAATATGCATCAGACAAACTTTTTTTAACTCTTTCTTTATTTGATTTCGCCTTTTCTTTTGGGATTTTTAAAATTTATGGAATGGAAATTTTTAACTCGGTGTCAGGTACAGTTGTTTTAACAGATATTCAAAATATTTTAGTATTTTTACTTACGTTTGCAGATACTATCTTTCTATTATTTTTATTGTATTATTTCTTTTATTATCTAATAAATGATTCACAATATGCATCAGCGATAACAATTATACTTGTCAGTGTTGTAACCTTCTATTTACAACCTCTTAAAGAGTGGGACACTGCAACAAAAACTATGTCGCATTCGATATATTTCATAGAAAATGCAACTACAGAACAATTGTTAATCGTTTCGGTAAGTTTTTTGATTTCATTTATCGCAGTGTGGATTATATTATCTATTTTGATAAACATAGTAATAGGAACAGCTAAAAACACAATCAGACCTGATTTAGAAGGTACAATGTGGAAAATAAACCTATCAGGTGTTGCATTCAAATTCACAGTAATATATAGTGTTGGAGTTCTGTTACATCCTGAATTCAGCTTTTGGGTCATGATTCCACTCATAGTTCTATGGAACTTAATATCAAATTCCATGCAAGATTACAGCAATGGAAGACGTAGAGAACGAGAAAGAACAGATAGAATGGAAAGGTCAATGGAGATGAATTAAAATGTTAATGTCAATTTTAAAGGCATCGAAAATATTAAACATCAGTGTTTGTAGAATTAATACAGCCATCAAAAACGGTAGAATAAAAATTGTAAAGACAGAGAATCATGTCAACCGTAATTACAATTACATAGAAGTTGATGATGTTCCACATGAAATATTTATAAAAAAATATAAAAGAGCTTCACCAATTAAAAGAACTTCATCTAAAATAAAAAGAACTAATAAAATCCATGAAAATACTAAACCCATAAGTGAAATTGTCATAAAAGAAGATTTCATTCACCTATTAAATCAAAATCAAATATTTTCAGTTTGCACAGGTTGTTCTGCTGGAATGGATTGTGAAGCTACAACATGCCAAAAACTCAATCAGTGGATCATACCAGGAGTAAAATAATGGAACAAAATTTTGTAACATTATCAAAAGCAGGTAAAATCTTAAATATAAATCCTGAAATGTTGAGAAAATCAGTATCAAGAGGTCTTATTGATGAAAAAAAAGAAATAAGGAGAGGGAACTCAAAAATTACATTAATTGACATCAACAAAATCGATAAAAAAATCTTAGTTTTGATGAAATTACCATCAGCATTTCGCAATGCGTACCTACAACGGACAAAACAAAAGACTTAATATATTAAAAAAGAATTGATAAGATATGAATCGAAAAAATCTAAAAAATAAAATATTGATACTGGTATTTACAATGTTTTTAATAATACCATTATCTAGCGCAGCATCCACCACTGTCGTAATAAGTCCAGTGGGTTCAGGAACAGTTATTGTAACTTCGCCAATTGGAACTACGACTGTAACATCAAGTAATGCTATCACAGTATCACAGTGCGCACAAGTCACGTATAAAGCAACTGCTAACAGTGGATTCGCATTTAATCGTTTTGATAATGTATGGGGATCCAAAAGTGAATCAGTGACGCAAAATCCATGGACAGATGCTGTCTGTGCTGATGATACTGTAACTGCTGTTTTCGTGGCATCTAGTGCTGTAGTGCCAACTCCAGTATCAACTCCTGCTATAAATACTGGTATAACTCCAGTGCCTACTGTAAACACTCCTGTAGTTCAGACAAAAACCATATCTATGGGTGAAAAATTCCTTAATGACTTGTGGAATATGATAATTTCAATATTCTATAAGTAGGTAAAAATGATAAAAAAACAAGAACTACTGACATTATTGATAGTCGTAGTTCTACTTTTTTTTGTTCCATTATCAGGTGCTGTACCAACAGAAATAGATGTGTGTGGGACATTATCAATAGATGGTGGTAATTATATATTAAATAAAAGTGTTTCATCTACAGGAACATGTTTTACCATTGGAGCAAGTAATATAACATTGGATGGTGCAGGGTGGAATGTTACTTCAACATCTCTTAATAATTATGGAATTGATGTTGTTTCTTTTAATAATATAACAATTAAAAATTTTAAGAGTATTTTAAGCGGCCCTGATGGTGAAGCAATTCGTTTATACACATCAAATAATAATACAGTAACAAATAATACTTTAACAATGTCTAGGATGAGGTTATACGCATCATCAAATAACAATATTACTAATAATAATCTAACAGGTGATGTTCTTCTTTCTGGTGGTGGTTTTTATCTAACTTATGCATCTAACAACAATAGAATTGTTGGTGGTTCTATTTATATAGATAATATTGGTAATGGTGCGTCATTAACTGATTATCTCCTTATTGGGGTAAACAACAATACTTTTGTAAACACAAATTTCACAATAAGAGCTGTAAAATTTTATGATAATAGTTCATGGTTTAATTATTCAGATAATAACATAACTTACATATCAAATAATGTATCAATACTACCATATACTTATGCAGTAATTAATAGGACAATTAATAATTGGAATCAGACAAATTTAACATGGTCAGAAATAAGTACTAATGGAGTGGTGTTTCCACTTGTAACAGAAATACCATATTACAATATTACTGGTTTATTACCTTCAACAAATTACAGTATAAATATAAATTCTACACTTCAAGAGATAAGTACCACTGACGCAAGCGGAAAATTGCCATTATTTTCTGTTGTATTAACAACAAATGCACAAACAACAATCTCAGTACTTCAATATAACTATGTTCCTACTGTTCCTGTCCTTTATACACATACAAACTTCCACTTATTATCTTCATCAGAACAGGTCAACTGGACAGCTTCTACAGATAATGAATCTGATGGAATAGGATATGATGTCAAGGTCTATAACACATCAACTGGTCTTATAATCGTAAATCAAACCAATATTACATTCACCAACTCAACCAATTTCACAACATTAAACTGGACTAATTACAACTATACAGCCCGCGCATGTGATGTCTTTGGATGCTCTGATTGGGAAACTGTTAATACTTTTGGATTTACAAATGCAGTTCCAGTTGTCATAAACATAACACTTCTTCCTACTCTACCAACTTATGTAAGTAATCTCACAGTATTAATAAACAGTTCAGATACAGATGGGGATACTTTAACAGACCATTTCAGATGGTACAAAAATGGTGTATTGAACACATCTTGGAATGATTCAACATATCTCAATTACACTAATAATTTCACTACAGATGACTATATATATGTTACAGGATGGGTTTCAGATGGCTACAATAACAGCTCAGAACTGACTTCAAGCACTGTATCAATCAACTCTAGTAACTCAGCACCAAATTTACCTGGAATTGAAATTAACAAATCAATGGCAAAATATGGCAAAACAGTATTTGTCAACACTACTAATCCAGTAACAGATTTGGAATCTTATTTTGTTCAACTTCAAGTGTATTATTACAATGCTTCAGATAAGGTTTTTCTTGTTAATTCATCATGGGTAGCACCTTCCAGCAACTTCAGCCTCAACTTCTCTAATCCTTGGAGTGATGGACTATCACATAACATCTATGCACAGGCTATGGATAGTGGAAATATCACTAATCAATCAAATCTTATGAGTTCAGAATCTCAAATCATCTTTACATCCGATGTAACTCCACCTAACGTGAGTAGTTATAGTGTGAGTGCAACTTCAATTACGGCTGGCGGATCAGTCACAATCTCAGTAGTTACAAATGTCAGTAATGGAACCACAGCAAGCGCATCTGTAAGAGTAACCCGGCCAGATGCATCTGTTCAAAATTGGACTATGACCACTACAGATAACACCAACTGGTCAAAGATCTACACTACCACAAGTGATACTGGCCTATACGAAATCATCAATTTTTATATCACAGATGATAGTGGCAATGTTAGAAATAATGTTAGTTCTCTATCATTTACAGCATCTGCCGCCACAATTGTTGTTGGTGGTGGAGGAGGAAGTGGAGGCGGTGGATATATAATTACTCCTACACCAGTGCCTACAACATCAGTATTTGCGCCACTCACACTTTTGTATCAGAATGCTACAGACATCAAAAATGAAGCAAGCCTTGAAGCTATTGGAAATTGTTTGAGTCAAAGTCTTCTCCTCAACAATGAATGTTCGAAATCTGCAATAACGCTAACGGAAGCCATCAATTGGTGGATATTACTGGGTGCTCCGATCGCGAGTTTATTAGTTATTTTTATACTTTCAATAGTTTCAGGAAAATCTCGAAATTTTTTGATGGATACTGTATTATATAGTGTGATTGCGATTATTTCGGTATTATTGCTTATGCTGAGCGGTTTTAACGTGTGGGTGCTCTCGTATGTGTTTTCTAGTAATTTGCCTGGCCTGATGTTTGCGAGTATGGCTGTTTGGGCATCTTTTGTCACTGTTATAGGCGACAATTTCCAGTATCGAGAGATTGTTTCTAAAAGTTTTAATCAAACTGTTAAGAAAATCAAACCTTTGAGGTAAAAATCATGGAAAATAAAGTAAATAAAACAAAATTAATAGTGTTTACGATATTGACAATTTTATTGACATATGTCTTTCTGGATTTTGTGATTAAAGTAGAAAAATCTGTACTAATCATTGGTGCAATAATGCTTATTATAATGTTCGTAACAGTTTTTATTCTCCATAAATTAAAAATAAATAAGAGAAAATAAAATCATGAATAATAATATAAGTAAAATAAATATTTTGTTTGTATTCTTAGTTTTTATGGTGCAACCAGCTTTTGCATGGACACAAACACCAACGGTTTATTATAATAATTGGAACAATTCAAAAATCATAACAGACTTGGAATTGGATGTTTCAAATCCTGATTATTACACTTATTCAGTTTCAGCAAATGCGTCACATTTGATTTTTCAAAAAAATGATGATACATTAGTTCTTCCACGATCTATAATAGACACTGTTAATACTTATCCAGATCGAATTTCATTTAATATTTCAACGACAAAAGCTGATGTAGTTGCAAAATCAGTAGCAAATGGAACTGGACAAAGATATATCAACATTCCAAATAGTGTATTAAAACTTCGCTTTATTTTTGACAACTTAAAACCAACTGTGCTTATCGATAATGGCACAAATCAGTGGTATGCCGATCCATCAACATATTGGTATTCCAATATCGGAGGACAAATTCGATTTAATTTTGAGACGACACCTTATGCTTCTCTTGCATCAACTGACAGTATTACTTTTATATTCAATTCGTGGGTGGTGGATGATGCTATTATAAGTGGATTAACAGATGTAGGTGGATATTCTTCACCTACAATTTTTACAAACGATTCAAAAACATATCTGATTTCTGGAAGAACAACTGGGCAGCCATTAGGTTTTAATTATACTGGATCAACTTGGCAATCGGACACAGCTATTATCTCAGGACTACCTAGCGCAGGAATCAAAAGTTCAATTCCTTCAGTATTTAATTACAACTCAAATTTGTATCTTGTTCTAGGTAATGATACAGGAGACTTGCGCGGTTATAATTGGACTGGCAGTGCGTGGCAATCTGACGCAGGTATTATATCAGGATTAGTAGATCCTGGATTTAACTCAGCACCATATGGTTTTATTGATAATTCAACATTGTATATGATCATTGGTAACAGCTCAGGATTTTTTATGGGTTATAATTATACTGGCTCAACATGGCAATCGGACAATGCTATTGTTTCGGGACTACCAGATATAGGTAGTTATGCAAAAGCTACAATTTTTGAAAATAACTCAGTCCGTTATTTGATCACGGGCAATGGTAGTGGAATGTTCACTGGTTTTAATTGGACTGGTGAAGAATGGCAATCGGACAATGCTATTGTTTCAGGACTACCAGATATAGGACTAAATAGTGTAGCAGATACTTTTATTAATGATTCAAAAATATATTTTATAAGTGGAAATTCAACTGGTCTTTGGACTGGGTTTAATATGACTTATTTTAATGAAACAAGTAGTTCAACTTTTATTCCACCTGTCCCAGTCATCAATAGTACTATAATGGGTAATTTCTATATCAATACCACATGGAATGCTGGCGTAGGCAATGTTACTGATAGTTATAATTCAACTAATGGTACAGTGTGGATAAATAACACATTGCCATATAGGAACACTACTTTATCAGCACATGCGTGGCAGAATCTTACAGTCTATGCTTATAACTCATCTGATATTGGAACTCTAAGCTTAACATCACTCACTAACAATACTCAAATACCCAACAATGTACCAATTCAGAATGCGATAGGTGACAAATCAGTTAATGAAGGTGAGTTACTTACCTTCACTATAACTTCATCAGACCTTGATAACGATCTATTGACTTATGCATCAAATAACACAAAAGGTACCTTAACAAGTAACTCTTTTTCGTGGACACCTGATTACACTGACTCAGGTGTATATCATTGGATATTCAATACAACTGATAATTATAGTGCAGTTACTACTGAAACCATTACAGTAACAGTTTACAACATAGATTTCATTCCACCAGTTCCTACTATGAATTCAAGTGTAACAGGGAACTTTTATGTAAATCAATCGTGGGTTGTAGGTATTGGTAATGTCACTGATTCCTATAATGTAAGCCAAAATGGAACGTGGAGTAATGGTTCATCTATCACTTACAAAAACACAACTGTAGGCGCACATGGCTGGTCAAATATAACAGTTTATGCGTGGAATAACTCATATGACAACCTGAGTGTATCAGCATTAACTAACAACACTCAGGTTCCCAATAATCCTATTATAATATCTGATATAAATACATCTTATGTAATAAATGAAGGAGAAACACTAACTATAGATGCGAATTACATAGATGCTGACTCTGACACTGGAACTTTTGATGACAACTCCACACAATGGAATGTTAATTCTAACGGTATAGTATCATGGTCTACTGGTTTTAGTGATGCTGGTGTATATAATTGGTATATCAACGTAACAGATGGTTATGGTAGTATCTCTACATCCACATTCATAGTTACAGTAAATAATATTCTTCAATATCCAGGAACTCCAATAATCGATACAGTTACCATGGGTAATTTCTATATAAACACCACATGGACAACCGGTATAGGCAACGTTACTGACTCTTACAATTCAACCAATGGCACTATCTGGATAAACAATACATTACCATACAGGAACACTACTTTATCAGCACATGCATGGCAGAATTTGACTATTTACGCTTATAATTCAACTGATAATACTCTAAGTTCAGCTTTGATAAACAACTCACAAATATCAAATAATCCTATTATAATATCGGATGTAAATTTATCTTATGTAATAAATGAAGGTCAAACACTTTCAATAGATGCGAATTACACAGATGCTGATTCTGACACTGGAATTTTTGATGATAATGCTACTCAGTGGTCTGTTAATAACAGTACTGGTATAGTATCATGGATCACTGGATATTCTGATGCTGGAATCTATGATTGGTACATCAATGTAACAGATGGATATGGATCAACTTCAACACAAGCATTTAATGTGACAATCACAAATGTTCCTCAGAATTTCATTCCACCATCACCAATAAATCTTACAAATACAACAGGCAATTTCTGGGTAAATTATTCTTGGAGTAATGGATCTGGTAATATTACAGATTCATATAATGTTAGTCATAATGGCACTTGGACAAATGGAACTACAGCAACATTCATGAATAATACTGTTGGAGAAAATAACTGGTCGAACATAAGTATCTATTCCTATAATAATACTGGTACTGGAAGCCTTAATTTAACTCCAATAAGCATGAATACAAAATCAATAACATCTAACATCACTATACTAACCTACAACATTTCAGGTCAAGTTTTGACAGGTGGTTTACCAGTAACTTCAGCACTCGTTTCTTATTCAGGTGGAACCAATACCACTAATTCAACAGGTCACTACAACTTTTCATCTGTATCTAATGGTACCTATTCATTTACAATCTCGAAATCTGGATACGATAACAACGTCAGCAATGTAACTGTGAATGGATCTGATGTTTCACAGAACTTTACATTGACATTGACACCTTCAACTTCAACTTCAGGCGGAGGTGGTGGAGGCGGAGGTTCTTGGAGTCCTGAAGAACTGATAAAAAACATCATGGGTAAGACTAATATGCCAGCAGTTAGGGCATATGTTAATAATACTACAATGCAGATTTATATTCTTAATGAAGGAACTGTTAAGCAAGAATATGTAATATATTATAATGTCAGAGAAGATCCGAATGGTGCTGTAGCATTTGTTGAAACAGAATCCAAAATGATTGAACCTAACAAAACATATGTAATAACAAGAAAACTCGATCTTAAAGATGGTAATTATGTTCTAAAAGCGATTGTAGAATATGGCATGCAGAAAAGTGAATCAACCGCTTACTTTACGATAGCACCTCCTCGTTCTATGACAGAAAAATTCATGTCATTTTCAACATATGTAATTATTTTTATTGTAGTATCTATTCTAATAATAATATTAAAGAATAGAAGATGGCCAAAAAAAGGATATGTTGAACATGTCCAAAGAAAGCTAAGAAATTCTTAAAATTTATTAGGCTTTAAATGAAAATCTTTTTATAGTAATGTGTCATAGTTGTAAACATGAAATCAGGAAGCTCAGTCATTAAAACGTTTCGAAATCTCGATGAAAATATTTTTCTTAAATTTAAAGGAAAATGTGCTGAATTGAAATTATCGATGGGAAAAGAAATAACTGAGTTGTTAAAAACCTGGCTTCAAAATAAATAAAAAGGTGATTAAATTGTATGAAGAATACTTAATATATTTAATAATCTGTACGGGTCTTATTTATGGATATCTTAAATGTGGAAAAATGAACAGATCAAGCTTAACAGTAAGCGCAGTATTTGTAGGTCTTGTAGGATCGGTAGTGTCAGCAGCAATAATGAGTAGCGTAGACCTTGTTACGCTTATCAATAATTTTGTTGCAGTGGCTATATTTGTTGTTTTTCTGACACTTTTGTTTATTGTAGGTGTCTCAGTTCCATTAGCCGCTATGTATTTAGCAGATATTACATTTAAACTTAAATCAAAGTCAAATATAACTGAAAGAAATGAAGATCAATAAAATAACAGGATAAAATTAACTTTTTTTAATCAAAAATTAAGCCTACACCTATCGCAATTGACAACGTATATATACTCATGGATTGTATAATCCAGTATGAGCTGACCTAATATGAAACCACTAATGCAACAATCATCAACGTCAACAACTGGATACTTGATACTCAGTAGCTTGTTTATCGTAATTTTGACATTAATGTTTAAAGATCCTCTGTATATCGTTTTTGGCATTCCGATTATTATGGTTTTTGCACTTGCCGCATCAGTAGGTGGAAAAGGTAGTTCAGACGAAGACCTTGCAGCTATAGGATGGTCAAACAAACATATGGACACAGTTATTCCTATAGGAATTTTAGGTGGTATTGTAGCCGTTTTCTTGGCTGGACTAATTACTTCATTTACTCAACAAAGTGCAGCTATTGTTCCTGATTTTTCATCAAGTGCCACAATATTATCTGCAAGTGTAATAACTCCATCGATAGCGATGTCTGTTAATATAATTTCACAATGGCTTGTAGTTGCACCTTCTGAAGAAGCTGGATATCGAATCTTGGCACCTTATGCGGCAAATAGTATTTTTAAGAATTTAGGATTTGCGTGGATTTTTGCAACTTTACTGTGGGTAGCGACACATATACCTACATTTATCGCACAGGGTGTACCAAATTCGATGTATTTGGTGCTTATTATGATAGCAACCATTACAATTGGACTTTTATGGTACACTGGAAATATAATGTCAACAATAATAGTACATGGTGTATACAACACTGGCGTTTTACTTTTATCAAATAAGGTAGACAGCTTAACATTTTACATTGTAGCAATAATCATAATGATACTATTCATAGCTTATTACAGTAGTAGTAAGAAAGGATCAAGAACTGGAGCCAGAACATGAGACAACGAAGAGGAAGAACAGAAGAGTCTGGATTCATGAAAGCACTTGTTCTTACTACATTGCTAGCTTTGACTATGTTAAGTACGAGTGTTGTTCTTACGGCTTACCCACAGCATCTTTATATCAATAATGGAACTATTATAAATTCTGATTTAAAATTTGTAAATAATAATAGTGTGAATATCAAAGGTCATCAGGTACAGTATGGTCAGAATGATATAATTCCAGTTGGTGAAGGACGAGATTATATTAAAATTACAGGTCGGCAGGTACAGCTTGGCGAATCATTTTTTATGCCAGGAATCAGAACAATTACGGCTGGATTATATCAGAGTGTAATTTTCGAACAGAAAATAGGGTCGTTTGGTATCGATAAGGTAGGACAGATTTCTATAGATGGCAATGTTATAAATGTAATTCCAGCATCACAAAATACAGTTAATGTCAGAACGGCTACCTCAAATTACATAGTCGAATTTACACAATCTAATACCTATATAAAATCTGGCAATGCAATGCTTCGCTTAAACAAAAATGGTAATGTGATAAGTATTTATCTTGTGGGATTCAGTAATTATAATAGAGTTCTGGTGAGGACAATATGAAAATAAAAAGACAAAATAGAACAGAGTCCAATAATTTTATTTACATGGTTATATTAATCACTTTCATTGCGCTTACACTTGGTACTTTTGTACATGATCCTCTTCTACATGGTTTTATCGCCAAATTAAATGGTTGGCAGATAGGCGATTACGAGACGGGGTTGATGACTGGTTCGACAGATGCCATTATCAGTTTCTCGGAAGCATCTAAAGCAACGACATTATCATATTGGCTATTTTACATGTTCCCGTCAATATTTATATTCTTTGGTGTAATTATACTCACTTTAATCAATCCTAACAGATTAATATTAGTTGCTGGAATTGTTATGACATTCCTTAACTTATCATCCCTTAATCCATCTATACAGGGTTCTGATGCCTTTAATAGCGTTCAGATGTTGATGACAAGAGGTTGGACAGAATCATCAGCTTATGGACTGCATTATGGAATTTGGGGTTTATTCTGGATTCTATGGGTACTTTACATTTATATTTCAATAGAAAATAATAGTAAGGATACGAAAAATAGGATCAGGAACATTTATTCATGAAACAAAATCAAAAGCAGAAATTTGTAGTGACTTTGCCAAAAAATTGTAAAGCTGGATGTCAAAGAGTCACCGTCAATTGTTCTTATTATTGTAGAAAATAAGGACAGGATTTTTTGTAGGCATTAATCTATAGGTTGAATAAGATCGTGGTTCCTACGCAATCCTTATGGCTTCGGAATTGGTTAAAATTGATTGAAAGTGTCGGAATAATTAATCTATTTCGACAGATCGTTCACTTCTTGGATATTTCATCAAATCTGCTATTTCATCATCTTTTATTCTTTTAACAGAGCAAAAACGAAGATGGACAATAGCAAGATTGTAGCTGGTAAATGGTTTTCCACAGTATTCACATATTGTGGTCATTTTACACCTTGCTTCTTTTTGTATTCTTCTTTCCTTATTTGAATATATTCACGATTCAAACGTCCCTGCTCGTTTTTATCAGCTATTACATAGGGCTTCTGGGGATGTATATCTGTTTGTATCTCTATCTTTTGTAATTTTTTCACAACATCAGATGGCATCGCTACAATCAATTCTGCCATGAATTTCTGCATAGATTTCATCTCGTTTTGTAGCATTTCGTTCTGGATAGCATATTTATCCATTGTATTTTTAAGTTCGTCATTTTCTCTATTAATATTTTCAACATCCTGACAACTCTTACAGACACTACCAGAACCAGAAATCATTAAATGACCGCATCTGATACAAGCAATGGATATATCAATTCTAAGATTATTTGATTTATTTTCATCTGTTTCTTTTCCTTTTGATTTTTTATAAGCATTGGCCTTTCTTTTCTCTGATTCATGAATATATGTAGCCAACATATTACTATTTGGTATGCCCCACGCGCGATAACTTATTTCGATTGGATTCAGTCCAAGTTCAACCCAATATGTTATTGCTGAGTGTCTCAACATATGCACATTATATGGTTTTTTGATTCCAGCTTTGATATACCATTTTTTTATTACTTTTCTAATACAATTTTTTGAAAATGGCATGAATTTTTTATTTGGTGATGGATCTGGATGACACCTGAACCAATCCTGTACAAAACTGTAAATATCTACACATACAACAGTTCTTGCACCTGTTTTTGACCTTGCATCATCATCTTTATCATCTTTATCATCTGTATTTGGTATGAAAAAAGTAACTTCCTGTTTTGCTTCATCCATGTTAACCATTTTATTATCTAATGAGAGAAATTCACCTAATCTCATACCAGATTCCCAAAATGAAGCTAAAATGCACCTATCTCTTTCCAATGTGGCAATATTCAACAATCTCTTTATCTCTTCTATTGATATGACATCCTGAGACGTGACGCTATTTTTTGGTTTATTGACTCTTATATCCTTAAGCTGTCTAACTAATTTATTATATTTTGACTCATCTGTTTGATTAAAGAGCCAAAAATAAAATTGGATATATTTTGACTCTATAGTATGAATGCTGTTTTTACCCAATCCTCTATCTTTTCTTTTGTTGGTACGTTCATCGGTTGTTGGTGAACCATTCTCTCTTACATATTTGATGTAACCCATCAATTCTTCATAAGTAGCATCTTCTAAAGGCTTCTTTATAAATTCCTGTGTCTTTATTAAGGCACCTTTTGCACTAATAATTGTATTCTCACTTCGTTGCTTATCAGATAATGCATTAAGAAATAGGTTTAATTTTGATTCAGTCATAGTATTACATATGTACATACTAATATTTAAAATATTGTCTACTTTTTGGCATTTTGTAGCGATAAAAATACATCCGGGTGAATATGGCAATACAACTCATGTGAGGCCTGTTGTTGTAAGAACGGTGGTGGACTTTGTAATAAAAGAAGGCGGCATACCCTTTGTAACTGATACAACGACATTATACAGAGGAATGAAGCTTAATGCGGCAGAACTCATTCAGGGGGCTGCTATGAACGGCTTTACCCATGCAAGTATGAATGCTCCCTTTATCGTGGCGGATGGATTAAGGGGTGGAGATGGAAGAGAGATAAAGATCAATGGGGATGTTCTTGACAGTATTACGGTCGCCTCCGGTATCGCACAAGCTGATTCTATGATAGTCATCTCTCATGGAAAAGGACATCCTGCCTCCGGGTTTGGCGGCGCCGTCAAACATCTTGGCATGGGCTGTCTTGACAGGGCTGGAAAAATCAAAGTCCATGAGGTGGGGAAACCTTCCATTGATCCTGAAAAATGCATCCAGTGCGGTGATTGCGTAGAGGTTTGCCCATGGGGAGCAATAGATCCGCCCCGGATAGACCATTCAAAATGCTGCGGAGAGTTATCCTGCGCAGATGCTTGCCAGAACGAGGCGATCATCCCTCCCCAGGATGCATCTCTTAAAATGCAAAAAAGATTAGGGCAAGCAGCGCTTGGCCCCATCAAGGCGCTCAAAGGGCGTATCGGTTATATCAACTGGGTTTATGATCTTACACCGGGATGTGATTGCTTCAATTTTTCAGGTGAGCGTTTTGTGGAAGATATTGGAATACTTGCAGGAACAGATCCGGTAGCTATTGATGCTGCTACAATTGACCTGATAAATGAACGAATGAAAATAAACGGCAAGTCGATATACCACGTATGGGGAGTAGATCCATCGATACATCTGGAAGCCGCTGAAATAATAGGTTGCGGCAGTCGCAAATATTCCTTCAGGAATCTGTAACCCATCCGGTATTATCCAGGAATATTTTGCATCTTTGCCTTATTCGGCATAATTATGTATAATCCCTTTCAATTATTGTCCATGTCCTTTGTCACATTCTCGCGAAATGTATTCATCCCTCTCACTAATGTCTGCAGGAACAAATGCGGATATTGCGGATTCAGGCGCGATATGGGGCACCCCGAAGCAAAACTTCTCTCACCCGGTGAAGCTATGGATATACTTTCAAAAGGCGCGCGCGCCGGGTGCTCCGAGGCTCTTTTCACTTTTGGGGAACGTCCGGAGGAAGTTCCAGGTTTCAGGGAATGGCTTTGCGGATATGGTTATGAGAATATTATCGATTATGTACTTGACCTGTGCAAGCTTTCGATCAGATTTGGTCTTTTACCTCATACCAACGCCGGCATACTTGAAAAGCCAGAACTTGAAAAATTAAGACCATATAATGCCAGCATGGGACTGATGCTTGAGACTCTTGCCGATATCAAAGCACATGAGGATTGCGCCGGAAAGAATCCCGGATCTCGTATAAAGACCATTGAATATGCAGGAGAACTCAAAATACCGTTCACGACCGGGATTCTCGTGGGAATAGGTGAAACATGGGAAGAAAGAGTGCGTTCAATCCACAAAATAAGAGAATTACATGAAGAATTCGGACATATCCAGGAAGTTATTATCCAGAATTTCATCCCTAAACCAGGAACCAAAATGGCATCATGTGATGTTCCGGGATTAGATGAAATGATACGAACTGTAAAGATGGCAAGGGAGCTCTTGCCTTCGGATATAACCATACAGGTGCCACCCAATCTTATTCCCCCGCGGGAACTGGTGAAATGCGGCGCAAGCGATCTTGGGGGTATATCTCCGGAAACAATCGATCATATTAATCCCGAATCCCCATGGCCAAATTATCTTGAATTACGGAAAATGGTGGACTTTCCCCTGCACGAGCGACTGCCCATATATCCCAAATATATAAAGAAAGGATGGTATAGCGCCCATACCAGGGATATATTGAATCGTCTTTCAGATGCAGAAGGATTTCGGAAAACTTATAAACAGGTATCTCATTAAAACTGCAAAATTCTGGTGGTTAATATTCAAAAAATGCAAACCAAACAGGAATTACGAAATATTCGTGACGATAGCGCAGAACGCATCGAGGCAGGAAACTGTACAATTGATGATGCATTTATGCTTTTAAATAACCCTCTTATTCTATTTTCCTTTGCTGACAGGCTTCGAAAAAAAGCCGCAGGAGATAGAGTTACCTATGTCATTAACAGGAACATAAATTTTACAAATATGTGCATCGGTACATGCAAATTCTGTGCATTCAAGAAAGAGGAGGGATATATCATGTCGATACCTGAAATTCTTGAAAAGACAAGAGCAGCTGCAAAAATAAATGCTACCGAGGTATGTATCCAGGGAGGGCTTCTTCCTGATTGGGATGTCTTTGATTACTGCAATATACTTGAGAATATTAAGAATGAATTCCCGGATATGCATATCCATGCTTTTTCTCCAATGGAAGTTTATCATGCTTCGCAAAACAGCAATATGGGTTATAAGGAAACACTCTCACATTTGAAAAGATCAGGTCTTGGCTCGATGCCAGGCACAGCCGCTGAAATACTCGTTGACCGGGTAAGAGAAGAGATCTGCCCGGATAAACTTACAGCGAATGAATGGATAGAGGTCATAAAAACCGCCCATAATTCAGGGATCCCCACCACTGCAACAATAATGTACGGGCATATTGAAACATTGCAGGAACGGGTCGAACACATAGTGTTAATAAGGGAAATCCAGAAAAAAACAGGCGGTTTCACTGAATTCGTGCCGCTTCCTTTCATGCCTTCAAATAACATTCTTGGGATGGGAAAAAGCGTTTCTCGCGGAATTGAAGATTTAAAATTACATGCTCTTGCCAGAGTAATTCTTTATCCATATGTCAGGAATATCCAGGCAAGCTGGGTGAAACTTGGCAGGGAACTTGCACAGTCAGCCCTGACATGCGGAGCTAACGACCTTGGCGGAACATTGATGGAAGAACAGATATCAAAGAGCGCCGGGTCTACAAATGGTGAGTATATGGCACCTTTTGAGTTTGAGGGATTGATAAGACAAATGAACAGGTTGCCACAACAGAGGAATACTCTTTACGAGCATGTCAAGGTTGCGTAAGGACTTTTGTATACATATAATATATTTTTATAAAAAATTCTAGTATAATATTAAACTGACTTTTTTCGCTTACACTTATATATCATACATATAATTATGATGATTTTATACTTATCATGATGAGTCTACGCATAGTGAGTCTGTTTTTTTTTTGAAGCTTTTAATTATAAATACTTTTCTTATATACAATATATTAAAACGGAAGATTTATATTTAATGACTACATTTAAAGATACGGTGAAATGTTATGAAAAGTCTTTCAGTTAATGTTCTTGACAAAGCAGATGAAGAATTTGCCGATACACTTATTGAGCTGGGATTAAAAAGAAATGTTGCAAAGGTACTCACTTATTTGAAAAACGTTAAGGATGTAACTTCCAGGGATCTTGAAATGGGCTCTGATCTAAGGCAGCCCGAGGTCAGCATAGCTATGCGAGAACTTGAGGAACTGGATTGGATAGCAGAAAGGGAGGAGAAAAAACCTGGAAAAGGCAGACCATATAAGATATATCAACTAAAAATAGATATTGAATCCATCATTGAACATCTTGAATCCCAGAAGAAAAAAGAATCACAGGCAATGATGGCAAGTATAAAGCGGTTAAAAGAACTGACAAAGTGAATTACCTGCCGGGTTCTCTTTTTTTATTGAATAAACGAAATCGGCAGCTCACTGAATCCAAATACTTTCCCGGTTGGTGTGAAAGGGAAAAGAAGTACACTTACAACGATCAGCATGGAGGATGAAACCTATATTCCAGCGTCTGGGATGATCAACCATTTCGCTCTCCTTTCCTTCAAAATCAAGAGTGGAATGCACTATCGCTTCAACAGGAATTTCCCCTGGATTTCCATCACGCTCCCAATCCTGTTCGACATATCCATGATAATACATAACTCTCTGATTCTTCCATTCTTCACACCCTTGTTTATATTGATGTGAAATATAATATATTTGGTAATATTTTACTAAACTCTAAAAGTTTATGATTGAACCTCCAAATATTAAAATTGACTTTAAAAAAACAGACGGAATAAAGATATTATGAGACCTAAAGTCCTTATTGTTGATGATGACCCTATTAATATTGAACTTTTAGAGGGTTATCTATCGAAAGGGTATGATATTTTGAAAGCTCACGATGGGAATGAAGCAATAAACATTGTGGAGGCAAATCCTCCTGATATCATATTGCTTGACATCATGATGCCAGGAATGAATGGATATGAAGTATGCAAGAAACTTAAAGATGATCATAAAACCAATCATATACCTATCGTTATGGTTACAGCTTTGCATGAAACCGAGGATAGGAATAAAGCAATTGAAGCAGGAGCAGATGATTTTATAACTAAACCATTTGATATTATTGAATTGACTCTGAGAGTGAAATCGAATCTCAGGACAAAACTATATTATGATACTCTGTTGGGTAACACTAGTTTTCATCTTCATCTTTAGGTGCGACTTTTACCGCATGCCGCTCTCTCTATTCATGCAATTTTTCACTAACCCCAAATAGGGAATATCGGTATAATAATTCCGAACCCAATACGTTGTTTAAAGTGAATTCCGAGAGATATTACGATAAAACCCATTCTACCGATTGCTATTCCTGGAGTTAAAGTAAATCCGAACGTTTTAAAGATGCCAAACGTCCACCCCAGCATTAATGCCAAATCAATACCGAACGGGGAAATAAGCCCACTACCCCCCTTTTCTTTATCTTTTCCTCCTGCCAAATTGCCTACGATCAAACCGATGGCCGGGGCCATAAAGAAATTAGATTCACGATTTCCATTCATAATAGAATAATCTATATTTATAAGTTCTTAAGTTTTTATGTTATTTTCGACAAAAATCATAAATAATATAATTTATAATACAAAAAGAGAGGGTGCCTATTCACCCGGCGCCGCCTCTGATCCAGCTTCCAGCCGCATCCCCTGATGGACAGCGGGCCTTAGTGAATTGGGAGGCTGTGCGGCGACACTACGAACTGCACAGAGTGGTTCAGAAGCATTTTTAAAGAAAGAAAATAGATTATAACCCGATGGTTGGAGCCAATATTTTTATAGGCAATGTAACCTTAGAGAATTTTTTGATATTCTTATTTATTTTCCTTCTAACCGTGATTATAGCTAACATATCATACGCTTTAATGAGGAGATTATTAGATGACAAACTTTCATTGGGTAATTCAAAATTAATAGCCAGAATCATAGAATATGCCTTTTATACACTTGGATTCTATTATGGCGTGCTTTATGTACTTAAAATGGATTTAAGCGCATTAATTGCTTCATTGGGCATATTTACTATTGCACTTGCTTTTGGCGCCCAGCAAATAATCCAAAATTTCATAGCAGGAGTATTGATTTCAATACTAAGACCTATCGAGCTTGATGACTGGGTTGAAATTAGCGATACAGGAATAAGCAATATAAAGGAAATTAAGCTAACACGTACGGTTTTAAGAAATAGAAATGGAAAATTGTTTTTTGTGCCAAACTCGGTCCTGGTCTCTACTATTATCATTAATTATACAAAATCAGGTTTTGTAGAAATTCCGGTGCCATTATCAATATCTTATTCTTGCGATTTTGAAAAAGTCAAAAATATCGTTAAAGAAGTTGCACAGGGCCATCCAAAAATACTTCCTAATGTATCAAGAAGGGAAAAAGATATTATTTCTAAATTATTTGAATTATCTAATTTTAAAATATTATTTAAAGATAAAATGGATATGAGGATGTTCGAGCCGGGGGTCTTAATTTCTGATATTTCTGATTCTAAAATAACGCTCAGTCTAAGAATCTGGATAAGAGAAATTGATAAAAAAGATGAAATAGTCTCTGAATTTTTAGAAAAATTAATGACGAAATTCAAAGTAGAAAAAATAGAATTATCAGGGACACCTTCAAAAATACTATCACACACTGGACAGGAGCTAATGCCCCAAAACCAAATGCCTCACTAAATCCTGCATCAATATTCTTTGTTATTTTACTTCGGGATACATCTAGCATTTCTTCTAACAATTCGCTGGTGGAAAGCAAATAACTTGCCATTGATCTTCCAAAAAATATATAGCTCTGTATAACCTTTCCGTAAAAATGGTGATCCAATGGTACTTCCGGATAAATTCAAATGTGTAATAACGAACTGGGACTATATTTACGACCTGTGCAGGCGTGTTGCAAATGATGTGAAAAGATCAGGGTATAAACCCGATACAATAATAGCGCTGGCGCGCGGCGGATGGTTCGCGGGAAGAGTTCTTTGCGATTTTCTGGGGCTCAATGACCTTACAAGTCTTAAAATCGAGCATTATGTAGGTACTGCAAATGCAGGAGGCGGTCCCAGTATTAAGTATCCGCTTGCAGATAATGCAGTAGCCGGAAAAAGAGTTCTTATAGTCGATGATATTACCGACACCGGTAAAAGTATTGCGCACTCAAAAGAATATGTTAGCAAACAGAATCCAAAAGAGGTCAGGACTGCGGTACTCCAGTACCTGTACACATCGGAGATAAAACCAGATTATTGCGGTGAAGTTGTACAGGAATGGGGCTGGATCGTATATCCATGGAATTTTATCGAAGACATGATAGATATCATCTCCCGGCTTATGGCCAAGGAAAAGCAAAGCGAATGGGATGTTGAAAAAATCAGGGCAGGATTCTTGAAATATCACAATATGGATCCCATAAGCTTTGAGATTGCACAGCCCAACAGAATGGAAGAGATACTTGATGAAATGGTAAGAAGGGGAGTAATAAAGACGAAAAACATTCCAGGAAAAAAATCATGGACTTATGAAGGAGCGTAAAATAAATGCAAGCAGATATTGCAGTAATCGGAGGAACCGGCGTATATGATACGGCAATGCTGGATAATGTACGGGAAGTTGAAATCGATACACCTTTCGGGAAACCATCTGATGCTATTACAATTGGGTCTTTTGGTGAAATTAATGTGGCATTTCTACCGAGACACGGAAAAGGGCACAGGATCTCACCCGGTAAATTGAATTACAGGGCAAATATCCTCGCCCTTAAGAAACTTCGTGTAAAGAGGATAATCTCAGCATCAGCAGTGGGAAGCCTGAAGCTTGAACATAAGCCGCTTGATATCGTTATACCCGACCAGATATTTGACAGGACACGTTTGAGAGACAGTACTTTTTTTGAAGACGGGATAGTTGCGCATATCGGTTTTGCTGATCCTTTCTGTCCACAGATGTCTTCTATGATTGCCGGCGTCACAAGAGATCTTGGGTACTCAATACATGAAAAAGGAACATATGTCTGCATGGAAGGTCCGCAATTTTCAACACGCGCTGAATCAAGAGTTTATCAAAGCCTGGGATTTGACATTATCGGGATGACTGCACTTCCTGAAGCAAAACTTGCACGGGAAGCAGAGATCTGTTACTGCATGATAGCAACAGTTACTGATTATGATGTATGGCATGAAACTGATGTCAATATTGAAACGGTAATTTCCAACGCAATTAAGAATGAGGAAGCAGTCAGAAGAATTATTAAAGAAGCTATTCCAAAGATCTCTCTTGAGAGAAGTTGCGTATGCTCAAATGCATTAGCAGGGGCGATCGTCACTGCCTCTGATAAGATACCAGTTGAAACGAAACGCAAATTGAATGATTTAATCGGTAAATATTTATAATTGGTAAATATTACTAAATATTTATATTATAAATAATATTTTTGTAAGGTAAATAAATGAGGTCGAAAAAGGAGATTCTGAATAGATCAATTCTTAAAGACGGGCAGGAACTGAATATAGTTGAACTCGGACGTGATGATATTACTATTTCCCTTACAACAGGCAAGATCATATTATGGTTTGGCAGGCAAGCTGGTGAATCCTTAATACGCGATGTTATATTTGGAATATCCAGTATTGATTCATCAGTAACTATTGAACAGGAAATAATATGCGATTTTAAGAACATTAGTAAATATGAGAATATGGGATATATTTTGACATCATACGCAAAAACTAAAGGAGGTTATAGGATTTTTTATAACATACCTTTTTCCAAAAAGATAGCTTTAGCCCATTTCGTCAGGTCGGTTGTTGAGCAACTCCGTGAAAAGGACATAAGGAAAACCCTTCACTGGGATGGAAGTCCTGAGAAGATCATCTTTATCTACAATAAATTGAAAAACCTTGATGGATGGAAGATAAAAAGGATCGAATATAAAAACAAAGACCAAAATAAAGAGGAAACAGTGTTAATATGAATTCGGAAAAGAAAGAATGTGAAGCAACAATTATATCGATGAACCTTATTGCCGAGCATATAAAAAAGGTTGCATCAAAACTTGATACGGGCTCTGTGACATCACTTGTAAACGGCATAATGGATTCTAAAAGAATATTCCTGATGGGAGCGGGAAGATCCGGGCTTGCAGCAAGAGCTTTTGCGATGAGGCTTATGCATCTTGGATTTAATGTTTACTTCGTGGGTGAAACAACAACTCCGGCAGTGCAGCCGGACGATCTGGTAATTGCCGTATCAGGTTCAGGCGAGACCCCTTCTATCGCAAACCTGGGAGGAATTGCTAAAAAAATAGGCTCAAAACTTGCAGTTATCACATCAAACAAGGATTCTACCATGGGTGGCATTTCAGATATTGTTATCATTGTTCCGGGAAGACCAAAGGATGATGTTGTCTATGAGGATTATCATGAACGAAGGATGATAGGTTATCCCCAGCTTGCGCCTCTGGGCACGATCTTTGAGATATCTGCGCTTGTTTTCCTTGATGCTGTGATCTCAGAGCTTATGGTCAGGACGGGTGCAAGTGAAGCAGAGTTGAAAAAAAGACATACGGTTTTTGAGTGAAATCATGTTCACAGAACGCATAAAGAGCATTGACATCTCTGGCATCCGTAAGATGTTTGAAGGCGCCGGCCTGAATTCTATCAACCTGGGGCTTGGCCAGCCGGATTTTGATACACCGCAGCACATCAAAGACGCCGCTATCGAAGCCATTAACAAAGGACTGACCGGATACACAATGAATCTTGGCTTTCCCGAATTGCGGTCAGCCCTCTCCCGTAAGTTCGAATCCGAGAATCATTTTACAGTATCCTCTGATGAAATCATAGTTACTTCAGGGGCATCTGAGGCGCTGCATCTTGCTTTACAGGCATTGGTGGATAAAGGAGATGAAGTTTTGATTCCGGATCCGGGATTTTTATCATATTTTGCCCTTGCAAAAATCGCAGGAGGAAAAGTCGTTGGTGTTCCACTTGATGAAAAATTGACCATGACACCGGAAGGAGTAAATGAATTAATTACATCAAGGACCTGCGCGCTTATTGTAAATTCACCCTCAAATCCAACAGGCACGGTACAGACAAGAACGCAGATCAAGGCCCTGGCAGAGATTGCGGATGATAATGATATTACAATAATTTCAGATGAAGTGTATGAGCATTTCATTTATGAAGGCGAGCACGTAAGCCCCGCACAGTTCACGGATAATGTAATAACAATCAACGCTGTTTCAAAAACATATGCCATGACCGGCTGGCGCATCGGCTATGCAGCAGCCCGTAAGGAATATGTTGAGCAGATGCTTAAAATCCACCAGTATATTCAGGCATGCGCAAATTCGATCGCCCAAAAAGCGGCGCAGGCAGCTATTGAAGGGCCGCAGGATTGCGTAACGGTAATGCGGGAAAGCTTCAGGAAGAGGAGAGATATTACTATGGAAGGCCTGGGCGCGATGGGTATTAAATGTGTACAGCCGCAAGGTGCGTTCTATGCATTCCCTGAAGTTGAGGATGAAGAAGCGCCGCCAAAATTGCTGAAAAAAGGCGTTATTGTTGTCCCAGGTTCGGCTTTCGGAGAGAATGGGAAGGGGCATATCAGGATTTCATATGCGACCTCGGAGGAGAATTTGCGGCGGGCGCTGAAGGTTATGGAGAACGTGTTGTAAGCAAAATCTTTAAATTATTCCCTTAGATTAATTAAAAAAAAACCAATTTACGGTGTGGGGTCAAGGGGTAGAGAAAGCCCCACGGCTTTAGCATGAGGTAGCTCACCAGCACGGTCCATTTCTCGAATCAGGACATATCGTGGATTTTGATGTTCTGGCAAATACAATATTGGCACCCTCCATCCGGGCGCCTGTCATGTTTGCCCCATCAAGATTTGCAAAATTTATATTAGCGCCATCAAGAACTGCATTGGCAAGATGTGCATATTTCAGATCTGCAAAATTAAGATTTGCCCCATTTAGACTTGAATTACTAAAATTAGCATTTTCCATGCTTGCAAAATTCATATTGACACCATTTAAATTGGAATTACTGAAGTTTGCATTATCAAGATCAGCAAAATCAAAATTATTGCTATCAGGATGGCTATTATTATTAAATATAGACCACCCCCGGATTCTTTTCAATTATATCTGGTGCTGGATATCCATTCCAGGCTAAAAAAATGGTTCCTATGATCAACAAAATACTAAGAATTACCGCCAATACATAAATAATTCCTGATTCGGAATGCCTGGCAAGTATTTGTATGCCGGATAATATGAGTATTACAGGCCAGTAGCGCCATAAGCAGCCCCATATCTCCCAGGAAAGTGATCCCAAATTATTGAATAGCAGGATAAAGCCGACAGCCAGAAGAAGAAGCGGCCCCACATATCCAGGTTTCATATTATCAACTCCAGCGCCTTATCAGCAACCACGCTCCAACAAGAATAATAATAATTGGCCAGAGAAGGTCTCTATCGACCCACGGTATCAAATGAAGGTTATTAAGAAGAAAAAATATGCCCAGCAATATCAGGAGAAAACCGAACCATCCTGCACGCTTTGAATGTCTTTGGACAGTTTTATTTGAAAAAGCATGCCCCAATCCTTCGCCTGCTTCTTTTACCCGGTCACTAATTTCCTTAACATTCTCCTGGATCGTTTCTTTTGGCGATTGTCCTGTCTGTTGCGCTCCTGGCATTATTATGACAAGAATTATGTATAGCAGTAAACCTAATCCATCTAAAAATACAAGCACGACAAAGACCAGCCTGACAAGGACCGGGTCGATCCCGAAATACTCGGCAAGGCCGCCGCATACACCATCAATAACCTTGTCGGTTTTACTTTTTGTAATGCGTTCCCCATGCATATTAATGATACCTCCATGATTTTATTCATCTACAATTATCTTCTTCATCAACCACGCCATATTTTCCCCCAGATTCTTCATGGTCCGGACCCCTTCTTCATCAGTTTCAACATCGCCGACCTGTCTTCCAAGACCCATGTTCCAATAACTTGAACCCGGAACGATCATCTGGTTGATATGGAAGAAATGATTGATCGAGTCAAATCCATGGATCGCACCACCTCTTCGTACAGCTATCACGGCGGCACCGACCTTGCGCTTGAACATCGAACCATTTGCTAATGCCGTCATTCCCGACCGTTCTATCAGGGCTTTCATTTTTGCAGTTATATCCGCAAAATAAATTGGTGAACCTAATATTATCCCGTTAGCTTCTACCATCTTATCGATACATTCATTTACGATATCGTTCTTAATAGTGCAATGCCTGTCTTTTTTATCAAAACATTTATAACAGGCTGTGCATCCCTGTATTTTTTCTCCGGCAAGCTCTATTAATTCTGTTTCTATTCCAGCTTTTTCCAATTCATTGAACACATGCGTTATGAGAATTGCAGTGTTTCCTTGTTTTCGAGCACTTCCATTGATCGCTACAACTTTCATTTTATCATTCCATTCCAGTCTGGCAAGCCATTTATGAGAGCAATTTCTCTAAAATGGCTGCCACAAAACTCTTATATTCTTTTTCTTAACCTGTATACTGCGATAGTACACAGAATTCCCAGTGCTACGTCAAAACCTGGTGTTTTTGGCGTTGTTGTCGCTGTTATTATTGTCACTTCGGGAGTCGCAGTCGGTGTAACCTCATCCTCGATAACCAAATCTACCTGCCGCTCTGAGAAATTTGAAATATACATCATTGCTTGCATGCGGTTTTTTCCCATCATCGTAAGCCAGAAAGACGATTCATTCGTACCATACAACTCCTGCTCGCTCATGACCTGCCTCATCGGTTTATTATCAAGATATAAGCGCAGCTTTTGCCTTTCATTCCACACCAGCGAGCTGTTATCAATATTCATCATGAAGAATTTACCGGAATGGCCAGAAGAATTTATCATCATTCTCATGCGGTTCTTTTCCATGGATCTGATCAGGACATCCGTATCCTCTGAATAGTTGACGATCGAGGATTTGTCAAAATCTCCCACGGAAACCTCGGCTCCTGCCCTGTTCTTCATGATTTCCCCCATAAATCCCCGATCCATTTCTTCCAGGGGCATATTAACAGGCGTAGCCCGAAATATCGTTAATCCCTTATCGGTATCTATGGTAATCTTGCCCCCTGCAATATTTACTGATGTTGCATTTCCTGATGCGATATATGCTGTGAAGTTACCCGACTCGATCTTTACAATATTTTCTTCTTTTGTGGCATTGATCCCCTCTGAAAGATCAAAGACAACTTCAGCTTTCGCCTTTGACATAATATTGATGACAGCGGCCGGATTATCATGCAACTGAATAACGATCGAACCGTCTTTATTAGTGATTCTTGTCACAGCTCCCATTGATTTTATGTCCTTAAGATCAAATCTGGAAACTTTTATCGAATCAAAGACAGTAAGGCCCAGGATGCCGTAATTTATCACATCCCCTGTTGTATTATTTACGGAAAATGTTACATAGCGGCCGAAGTTATTCCCTTCCCGGTGCATAAATCCCATTCCCATCATGCCTTCTTTTTCACGCAAATCGCTGCCGCTTTCACGCATTTCTTTTGCTTTCCCCCGCATCATGTCATCGCTTATTTTGTCTTTCCCCATCATACCATTACCCATCTCGCCCAGAACGGGTAAAGTAAGCATTGTCAGTACAAGCACTATCGCTATTAGTTTTAATATTCTATTCATATATTATCCCATGCCTTCTGGACTCCTATATGATCTTTAAGCAATAACCTTTTCGGAAATATCTTCTGGTTTTTATTCAAATAACCGTGCGATCAACCATTGCGGCTCGAATTTGATAAGATCCTTATAGGTCTGCCCCACTCCAAGGAAAAGTATTGGCTTTCCAGTAGTGTACGATATTGATATAGCTGCGCCGCCTTTTGAATCAGCGTCTGCTTTTGTCAGTATGCTGCCGCTAAAAGGCACAGCACTGTTGAATAGCTTTGCCCGCTCAACTGCATCATTACCGGCGATTGCCTCATCCACGAAAATAATAAGGTCAGGATTATTCACCCTGCATATCTTTTTTAACTGGTCCATAAGATTAATATTTATATGCATTCTTCCGGCTGTATCTGCAAGCACAATGTCCTTATGCTTTGCTTTTGCGAACTGAATAGCATCGTATATTATTGCTGCGGGGTCAGCGCCTTCCTGGTGTTTGATAATTTTTATTCCAAGGGCCTGGGCATGCCGGTCTATCTGCTCAATTGCGCCTGCGCGGAATGTATCGCCTGCAGCGATAACAACAGAATAATTCTGCGATTTAAAGCGTTCTGCCATTTTTGCTACGGTAGTGGTCTTGCCTGTTCCATTTACTCCAACAAAAACAATGCTTACTGGTTTATTGGCTTTTTTAATGAACTCATCAAAATCAAAATAATCTACCGAAATTACTTTAAGTATCGCCTTTTTAAGTGCGTCTTCGACGATCTTGCCTGCGTCAGAGCCAATTTTTCTTCTTGTTCCAACAAGCTCAAGTTTTATTGATTCAACTATTTTTTCAGCAACAGGAAGCGCTACATCGCTCTCAAGAAGCGCCATTTCAAGCTCCCAGAGAATGTCTTTTACGCTGCTTTCTTCTATTATGAATTCCTGTTCAAAGACCGCTGCTTTGATCTTATCCAGAATGCCAAATTTTGCAGGGGCTTTTGGCACAGGTTCAGGAGTTTTTTTGATCTCCTCGATCTTTGAACTTGTAACCTGGGTCTTAAGGTCAGTTTCAATATCAACTTTGATCCCGGCCTTAACGGTTTCAACCTTTGCTGTTTCAACCTTTGCAGCTTCTGTGGCTTCATTTTCTTTTGTTTCTAAAACTGTGCCAATCGCTTTCTTGAAACCGCCAAGTTTTTCTTTGAGTTTTTCAAACATGTGAAATTATTCAGCGTGCATGGCCTGCTGCTGGGATTGCTGGTGCTTTTGAACTATTTTCTCGATATTTTGAAGTTCCTGGCCAAGCTTTGTTATTGTAGTGTTCAGTTGCTCATAATACTTTGTAAGTTCATCTTTCCTTTTTTCAAGAAATGACCTGGCATCGTCTATTTTTTTCTCAATGCTCACTCCCGCCCCAATTCCAACAACAATGGTATCCGTATTTATCAGGTTCGCCTTGACGAAAGAGCCAAAACCGATGGGCACAAGAGTTTCTATACCCGATGGTTCGTCTTTTAAAGCTGTAATTGTGGTCAATGCGGTCTCCACATCCTTAATGGTCAATTTAACCATATTTATCTGCTGTGCAATGGATTCTGCCTGGTACTGGTAGACCTGGTGCTTTTCTGATAATTCCGTTAGTTGCTGCTGGTTCAATACACCACTCATTCTTTAGCCTCGTCTACTGAATTTATCTTAATTAAACTGCGTCTTAACCTGTGCTCGCTTCCAAGAAGGGAAAATGTCTTTTCTAATGCGAGGTTCTTGTTCAATGTTGTTATCTTTTTTGTAAATTGTTCCCATTTTTGTCCTGCTTTGAAATTTCCTTTGACTATAAAATTCATAATATCACCTGAACTGGGGTTTGAGTACTACTCAAAGAGATATATATCTACTGTTATCCTGAAATATTAAAAAGACAGTTCTACCGCAAGCACTATACTTGCTCCCAGTAAAGCAATAGGAGTAACGAATAATCCAATCTTCAGAAGGTCAGTCATTGTGGTATTCCATCCATACCGGCGCGCGCTTTCAAGCCAGAGTATCCCGGCAAGCGCTCCGAATGTGGTAAAATTGGCGCCAAGATTTGAACCAATAACAAGCGAGTAACCCATTGCCGTATTCATTGAGGGGGATAGATTTGCCTGCTGGATTATTGAAAGCATCATGGCGGTCATGGGAATATTATTTAGAAGATTGCACATTAAAGCGGATAAAAGCGACATGGAATAAGTCGCAATAAAAATATTATCGCTCAATCCTGTAAAAACCAATTCGCCTATTTTGCTATTTACTCCGCTGGCATCCAGGCTCTTTACTACGATGAAAAGCCCGATAACAAAGATCACAACATTCCATGAAATCCTGTTTAGCCGGTGTGCAATTCTTCTTTCGCAAATCAATAGGATCACAGCCCCACTTAATGTCACGAATGAAATTGGCACTTTATAATAATTCGCTATACCTCCAAAAATGATGACTCCAAGCAATACTGCGAGTCCAATGGTTACAAGAGGTTTATTTTTTATGACAACTTCGAAATCATCTTTCGAGTTAAAACTAAGCGGAATCTGTTTCCTGAAGATATATTTTAATAAATGATAATTTACGCCAGCTGCTGCAATCGCAGGAAGGAACATATATTTGGTAAATCCGAAGTAATCAAGCCCGAAACTATCCCCTATAAGGATATTTGTAAGATTTCCGATATAAAGCGGTATTGAAAATGTATTTGCAGCAAAAAAAGATGCATACATATATGGTTTGGGATTTATCCCGGCATTTTTACAGAAAATCAGGATAATGGGAGTTGTGGTCAGGATGACAACATCATTTCCGGCAAAAAGCGCTATTGATGAGACCACAAGATAGGTATATAAGAATAACCTGTGCCCGCTGTTCCCTGAAGCATGTATCGCTTTTGTCGCGCAATACCCGAAGAATCCGTAATCGTCAAGAAGACTTGAGATAATCATTAAAGTTATAAGAATTATGACCACATTCCATGTAGTAATAAGAGGTACTGGCATTTCCTGTGTCGAAATACCGAGAGCTTCAAGTACCTGATGTGGTTTGAGCAGGAATATTACTGCAAGTATCGCGCCAATTAACGCTGCATGGGCTTCATTGATCTTTTTTGGCTTCAGGACTATCAGTGCATACGTAAATAAAAAAACACCAATAGCCAGAAGCTGATTCAATTGTGCCTAAATGCGTTCTTCATTGAATTCTTTGCATCCAAGATTTGTCTCATACACATTTTTCTTCATCCTGGTGCAGGAACCATCGTATTGTTCCCTGTTGCTTCCTTTTACTTTTGTTGAGAAGTATCTGCAATCAACACAATACTTCAAGATTCATCCTCCTCTTTTTATTAAAAATTATCATAAATATTTTGGTATCTTTCGGTAAATATTATTAAAAATAAATTATACAAAATTCAATTGGCGTATTTTTGAAGAAAATTATTTCTAGAACCAAACACTTCACTGGATTCTATTATGAAAAAACTCATTAATAAACTTTACTCTATGGACTCAACACTATGGATTGAACAACCCGATCGTCTTCCCCAGCATATCCACAAATTTCTTCGCCTCTTCCTCAGTATTATATAAATAAAGTGAAGCCCTGACCGCAGCTTCGCATTTCCTGAAATTGAACCAGGAATGCACACAGAATGCCCCCGAGCGCACTTCTATGTTCTCGGTTTCATCAAGAATGAGAGCGATATCATGTGCATCCCCGCCTTTTGGAAGCTCGACCGTGAATGAAATGATGCCTCCCCTCATATTCGGATCCTCAGGACCTATTATCTTTAATCCCGGCATGTCTTTAATTCCTTTAGTGATAATAGCATTGAGCCGCTTTTCATGCTCCTCGATATTCGACAATCCCACACCCCTGATATAATCTACCGCTGCACCCGAACCTATCATCCCTGCATAATTCTGGAGACCCGCCTCGAATTTCTCTGGCGGGGGCAGGAATTTCGCACCTTCGTATGTAGTATCACTTACAGTATCTCCTCCAACGATAAAGGGTGCGATTTCCTCAAGGAGATGGTGTTTACCATAGAGCACACCCATGCCTGTCGGGCCTGCCATCTTATGCACGGAAAGAGCAAAAAAATCCACATCAAGCGCCTTCATATCCACATGCTTATGAGGTGCGCTCTGGGCGCCGTCAAGCAAAACGAGCGCGCCGTGATCATGGGCGATCTTTATTATTTCTTTTACAGGGATGGTATAGCCGTCAAGGTTCGCGGTGTGTACCATACTCACAAGCCGCACGTTTTTATCAAATAGTCCGGAAAATGCATCAAGATTGAAGGTATTGTCAGGATTTGAATGGACAATAATATGTTTTATCCCTCTTTTATGCGCCTGCACCTGCCATGGCACGAGATTTGAATTATGTTCCCTGTCTGTTGTGAGGACAATCTCGCCATTTTTGAAATCCATCGAATTGGCAACAAGATTCAATCCTTCAGTTGTGTTTCTCGTAAAAATAATCTCTTCAGGGCAGGATGCTCCAAGGAACTTCTGGAATTTCTCTCTTGCTTCTGTGACCTTTTCATCCACTTTTTTTGCCATTTTGTGAATGGAACGCCCGCCGCATACTGGATATTCATTATAATATTCATTCATTGCATCAATTACAAACCTGGGCTTCAGGGTCATGCATGCGTTATCTAGATAGATGGGGTATTTATCATTCCATTTTTTCCCCAGCGCCGGGAAGTCACGGCGGATTTTCTGGATGTCCATTATAGCTACTCCAATGCTAAAATCCAATATATAGTTTAATGTTCACCAGTTTTGTGCAAGCACCTCAAAATATGATTGCGGATGCTTGCATGCAGGACAGTCCTTCGGGGCTTCCTGACCTTCATGGATATAACCGCAATTCCTGCAGTGCCATTTTACAGTTCCCTTTTTCTTAAAGACTGAATTATCTTTTATATTATTTATCAGCTGCCTGTAACGCATCTCATGGAACTGTTCCACCTCGGAGATTTCCGTAAAAGACTCTGCTACCATGGGGAATCCCTCTTGTTTTGCGATATGTGCAAATCCAGGATACAGGGTTCCCCATTCAAGTTTTTCTCCTTGTGCTCCCGCAAAAAGGTTATCTACTGTTTTCCCGATAACCCCTGCCGGATACATTGCCGTTATCTCCACATTTCCACCCTGTAGGTGCTTGAAGAATATCTTTGCATGTTCTTTTTCGTTATCAGCCGTTTCAAGAAAAATAGCTGATATTTGTTCAAACCCTTCATTTTTTGCAGCGCTGGCAAAGTAGGTGTAACGGTTCCTTGCCTGGGATTCCCCTGCAAAAGCTGCAAGAAGGTTCTTTTCAGTCTGGCTTCCTTTAAGATTTTTTTCTGATGTCATGATTTTGGCTTCCCGCAATATAATATGGCTTTTGAACTTATAAAGCATCCAGAAAATTCTCCACTATCTTCAAACCCTGCGGAGTAAGCACAGACTCAGGATGGAACTGCAAACCATATATCGGCCTTTCTTTATGTTTAATTCCCATGATGATCCCGTCTTTCGTGCGTGCTATCACCTCAAGCACCCGCGGCAATCTTGTTATGGCAAGTGAATGATATCTTCCTCCGATAAGCGGTTCTGGCAATCCCAGGAATATTCCTTTTCCGTTATGCTTAATGGGACTTGTTTTCCCATGCAGCGGCCCTGAAGGTGAATGGCTCACCTCGCCGCCGAAAGCAAATGCTATTGCCTGGTGGCCAAGGCACACACCCAGGAGAGGTACGGTTGATTCCCTGATAATATCAAGACAGGTTCCGATATCCCCTGGATTTGCAGGATGACCGGGGCCGGGTGAGATCACTATCGCATCCGGGTTTATATCCTTGACTTCCTTTAGTGAAATCGTGTTGGGAACAACAATGGTATCGGGCTCGAAAATGGACACATAATCCACGAGATTCCACACAAATGAATCTTTGTTATTCACGAATAAGATCTTCATGCTCCTCCAATCGCCTTTATCATCGCAGCCATCTTGCGTTCGGTCTCGTCATACTCGTATTCAGGATCGGAATCTGCCACTATGCCCGCGCCTGCCTGCACTATTGCCTTCGTTCCGTTCTTTATTATCGTCCTTATCACGATAGCAAAATCAGCATCCCCGTTCCATGAATAATAACCCACGCCTCCGCCGTATATACCCCGGGCGTCTTTCTCAAGGTCATGGATAATCTCCATTGCCCTGATCTTGGGCGCGCCTGACAGCGTCCCTGCCGGGAATATGGCGCGTGTGGCATCGAACTGGTCGCATTCATCACGAAGGTCCCCAGAAACCGTGCTTTCGATATGCTGGACATGGGAATATTTGATCACGGACATGAAATCATCGACTTTCACTGTCCCGCCTTTTGAGACCATCCGCACATCGTTTCGCCCGAGATCAACAAGCATCACATGCTCAGCTCTTTCTTTCTCACTGCCAAGCATTTCTTTTGCGAATTTTTCATCTTCTTGCAGATTATTTCCGCGTGGACAGGTGCCTGCGATCGGGTTGATTATGACTTTACGATCATGGATTGACATTAATGTCTCAGGACTTGCCCCGATAATTGAGGTTCCATTGAACTCAAACAGGTACATGTAAGGGCTTGGGTTAACACTTCTGATCGCTGTATATAGTTCAAGAGGTGTCTGATCAGTTGTAACTTCATAACGTCGCGAAAGCACCACCTGGAAAATGTCACCGTCAATTATGTGTTGTTTTGCTTTCCTGACAATTTCTTCGTATTCGTTCTTTTGCATATTGCAGATGATCTTTAAAGGTTTATTTTTTTTAAGAATAAAAGGCCGGGTAGACTCAATTCCGGAAGCAAGTTTATTCGCATCTTCCAGTGCCTTACTGTAAATATCTTCTGCGTTATCCCCGTCAAGGATAAATGGGGTAATAACAATAAATATCTCGTTGGTGAGATGGTCAAAAACCACTGTTTTCGTAGTTAGTGCGAATTGTGCGTCAGGTGTCTGGCTTTTTTTCTGAGGAATATCCAGCCAGCAGTCATACACCATATCATAAGAACAATATCCAATAGCCCCTCCGAGAAATGTTTGCCTGTCAAAGCCTGTGCCTTTGAATTTTAATCCCGACGCAGAAAAAGCAGATCGGAGGGCATCCATGGTATCAAAACCGGATCTTATCCTGTATGTTTTTCCATCATTAATATCACATATTTTCGAAAGCGAGTCTCCTATCAATCCCGTCAGGTTAGTCATGTGCGGGTAGTCAAGTGACAACATACGGTCCTTGATCGTAACAATAGCATCCGGTTCTGATCCTACGAATGAAAACCTGGCATGTTTTTTCTCTTTCTCAACTGATTCGAGCAGGTATGCACATTTTTTATCAAGAGACGCATAAAGTTCCAGCGGCGAACAATCAGCTTTCACACTCGCTTTAAGCTGTATTATTGCAGGTCTATCTTCTGCGAGGCGGATGAATTCCGCTTTGCCAATATCAAATTTCATGTCACTCTCGCTTTATTAATAAAATCTATTACTTTCTTTTCGTCTTTTCGTCCATCGGTCTCAACGCCGGAGGCTGTATCGACCGCATATGGTCGGACGCATTGAACCGCTGCTTTTACATTCTCCGGATTTAAGCCCCCGGCCAATATCACAGGAAGGCCTGCATTTAGAACAATATTCGAACTTAATTCCCAGTTGTGAGCAACTCCGGTCCCGCCTGTCTTCCTATCAAGCGCGGTATCAAGAAGCGCTGCATCAGCTATTCCTGAAAGGTCTTTTACAAGGTCAAGAAGCATCTGTGCGTCTGCATTTATTGATATTGGAATTGTTTTGATAAGTTTTACTCCTGTTCTTTTTATTTCACACAGTTCATCAAGAGGCAGTGAATTGTGGATCTGGACAGCGGTGGGTTTTGCCGTATGTATCATTTCAATGGCTTGCCTGGCATTTTTTGGCATGATGACAAGAACAGAGCTCACAAAGATCGGGACTTGCGCTATCAACCGCGATGCCTCGGTAAGAGTGATCTTCCTTGGAGAATCAACTGGCACTTCAGTAATAAATCCTACAGCATCTGCTCCTGCATTAATTGCTATGGAAAGGTCGCGTTCACTCTTTATACCGCAAATCTTTACTTTCATCGTTTCCCCCTTTTATAAGAACCGTGCAAGTTTATCAGGTTCGCCTGCCGCATTCACGAGCTCTTTCAGCTTGCTTAGCGCTGCGCCGCTATCTATTACCTTGTTTGCCAGATTTATTCCGGCGGCAAGGTTTTCTGCTTTCCCACTCACAAAAAGCGCTGCGCCCGCATTCACAGCAATAATATCCCGCTTTGCTCCTTTTTTGCCTTTGAACACTTCCACAATATCCCTTGCATTTTCTTCAGGTGTGCCTCCGGCGATATCACCGATCAAGGCGCGTTTTACACCAAGTTTTTCAGGTGTTGTAATATATTTTGTAAGCTTTCCGTCGTTTAATTCCACTATTTGTGTTTCACCAGTTGTTGATATCTCATCCATACCGCTGCCGTGGACGACCATTGCCCTCCCGGTACCCAGTATATTGAGCACATTTACCATTGGCTCGCATAAGGAGCTGTCAAATACACCAATGACCTGCGCTTTTGCGTTTGCGGGGTTTGTCAGCGGCCCCAGGATATTGAAAACAGTCCGGAAACCCAGGTCGCGCCTTATCTGCGCCACGCGCTTCATAGATGGATGAAATACCGGCGCAAGCATGAATCCGATCCCAACCGTTTCAATTGTCTTTTCCACCTGTCCGGGAGGCGCATCTATCTTTACGCCAAGTTCTTTCAGCACATCAGCGCTTCCCGATCTTGAGGTGATGGAGTAATTCCCGTGCTTCGCAACTGGAACGCCAGCTCCTGCAACCACAAGCGCTGCGCCTGTGCTCACATTAATAGTGCCCATCGAATCGCCGCCTGTGCCGCAAGTATCGATAAGTGTCCCGTTGATTTTAGGATTTATGATATTGGCCGCTTTTTTCATACCCAGGGCAAGCCCCGCGATCTCGGCAGGTGTTTCGCCTTTCATTTTCATGGCCGTTAAAAATGCCGCTATCTGGACGTCAGTTGCATCGGTAAATATTTTAGATATCGCAAGCTGTGCCTCTTCTGTCGTGAGGTGTTGTTTCCGGATGAGTTTATTGATATAGTCTTTCATAAAGATCATTGTACATTCATGTACATCAATGTATAATTACGTACATTGTATATAAAAGTTATCCTTTAATATGAGAAAAGTAATTATGTGGAGCATGAATCAGCAGTTAGCATATAAATTAATGGCAGCATTTCTTGTATTTACCATGTTAGGCTCGGTTTTCGCTTATTTTTTCATAGGGGTAAAAGACGATACCACGCAGGAACCTATCAATCCTGAAACAAATACTGATAAATACAACGAAGAATTTTGGACGGTCGAACAGCCGTTCAATTCCATTTCAGACGCTCTTAACATGACGCCCCCGGGGACGGAAGTCGCGTATTATATTGATCTTGAAAGCATGACACCGCAGATGATACAATGGGTGAGGCAAGACCTCCAGCTCATCCAGGAAGTGGATAAACTTTACAAATCAGATACTAAAAAAATGTATTATGCAAAACTCCATGAAGGAATCAATGAAACACCACCACCATTCCTTCTGTTGAGCACCATGTTCCCTCTTAAGAATGATTTTGATTATATCGTGTTGCCGAATACGGGTAATATCCTCCAGAGGCAGGATACTGGCGCAATAAATATAATGGGAACTCCAGTAATTTACGCTCCGGAAAAAACGGCAAGTGAAGTTCTTAACATCTTATATGGATTAAATAAATCGGTGACATCTTACGACCAATATGAGACTTTGCTCAAGAACATAGAACCTGTGCCATACCAGATGGTGAGTTCAAATGTGAGTTTTGCCAAACAATTTTATTTTGGAGTCGGGTTAATAAATGGAAGTTATGAAAGAACCACAGCATACCTTGATGTAAATTCAACTGCTATAAAAAAACTCAACCAGTTGAAAGTTAATAGCACACAAAAAGGTTTCGAACAATATCAGGTCAATCAGAGTGGAAATTATACGATTGTTAAAATAGTATCACCAGAACTGTTCAACGTTTTGGGTGAGGAGACATCCTAGGCGCAAAATATATAGCGTATCATGCTGTAGAAAGCGCCGATACTTTTATTCAAATGAATGATGAAGGATAAAATCCTGAAGGAAGTAATTAAAATGGCACAAGCAACATATATAAAATTTGAAGTCCCCGCTGAACTGTCCAATAAAGCATTAGAAGCTCTTGAGATGGCACGGGATACTGGAAAGATCAAAAAGGGAACGAATGAAGCCACAAAAGCGATCGAACGCGGGATCGCAAAACTTGTAATAATAGGCGAAGATGTAAACCCGCCTGAAATTGTCATGCACCTTCCGGCCCTTTGCGAGGAAAAGAATACACCCTACATATATGTAAAGAAACAGGTGGAACTTGGAGCAGCAAGCGGCCTAAGTGTGGGCAGCGGCGCAGCGGCGATTATTGAACCTGGAAAAGGTAAAGAACTCTTAGAAGAAGTGGCGCAGAAAGTCCAGGCATTAAAGAAGTGAAATCATGGCTGATGAAGATGCAGGATATCCTGCCGAAATAGTTGAAATCGTAGGCAAGACCGGCATGCATGGCGAAGCCATGCAGATACAGTGCCGGGTACTTGATGGCAGGGATAAAGGCAGGATCATTACCCGAAATGTCGTAGGACCTGTAAAACTTGGTGATATCCTGATACTGCTTGAAACCTCACGAGAAGCAAAGAAATTAATGTCAAGGTGAGATCATGGAAAAAAGGAAATGCTCATTCTGCGGAGGTGCAATAGAACCCGGTACAGGCAAGCTTTATGCCAGGAAAGATGGAACTGTGTTCTATTTCTGCTCCTCTAAATGCCAGGGTAATTTAAACCTCGGCAGGATCCCCAGAAAGGTCACATGGACCGAAGCTGGAAGAAAAGCCAGGGGAAAAACAACAACCTAAGGTGAGATATTGGAGCGTACATATGTGATGGTCAAACCCGATGGAGTACAGCGTGGCCTTATCGGTGAAGTTTTAAGCAGGATCGAGCGGCGTGGACTCAAAATAGTGGCCATTCGTATGAATACGATGTCACTTGATTCTGCAAAGAAACACTATGCTGAGCATGCACAAAAACCATTTTTTAACTCACTGATAAGTTTTATAACATCAGGGCCATCGGTTTCGATGGTAGTTGAAGGAAAAAATGCTATATCAGTGATGCGTGCAGTTAACGGTGCCACCAATCCCGTGAATGCTGCTACAGGAAGCATACGCGCAGATCTGGCGCTTGATACAGGACGCAATATAGTCCATGCAAGTGACTCTCCTGAATCTGCCACCAGGGAAATAACCATCCATTTTAAGGAATCCGAAATAGCAGGATATACAAGGGCTGACGAAGCCTGTATATACGAAAATTAAGTTTTTCTTTTTAAAACGCTCCTTATTATATACTTTTAACATAATCTATAGAATATGGGAGAAAATCTGCGCACCCCCATCGTATGTGTTATGGGACATGTGGACCACGGCAAGACGTCTCTTCTTGATAAGATAAGAGGAACCACAATAGCAGAGCGTGAAGCAGGGCTTATAACCCAGCATATCGGAGCGACAGAAGTGCCGCTTGAAATTATAAAACGTGTATGCGGCCCGATATTCAAGGGAGATACAAAAGTCCCCGGGCTTCTTTTTATCGATACTCCCGGCCACAGGGCTTTTACTACGTTAAGGGCGCGCGGCGGGGCGCTTGCTGATCTTGCAGTTCTTGTTGTGGATGTAAATGAAGGATTCCAGCCCCAGACGCTTGAAGCTGTAGAAATCCTGAAGAGATTTAAAACGCCATTTATTGTCGCGGGAAATAAGATCGATAAAGTGCCGGGATGGAATCCGCAACCAGGAAAGCCGTTCATATTATCTTTTCCCGGGCAGACCGAGTTTGCACAAGTAGGGCTTGATGAAAAAATATACGTGATAATAGGCAAACTCTATGAAATGGGTTTCAGCTCTGACAGGTATGACAGGGTACGGGATTTCCAGCGAAATATCGGGATTATGCCCGTAAGCGCCAGAACAGGAGAGGGCATACCCGATCTTCTTATGATATTAATGGGACTTGCCCAGAAGTTCCTTGAAAAAGACCTTGAGTACAGGGCCGTTGGGCCAGGCATCGGGACAGTTCTTGAAGTAAAAGAAGAGACAGGTCTTGGAACAACGCTTGATGTGATATTATATGATGGGGAATTAAACGTAGGCGACACGATCGTTGTGGGAAGCAGAGGCGCTCCGATATCAACAAAAATACGGGCCCTGTTAAAGCCAAGACCTCTTTCTGAAATGCGCTCGGAAGAAAAATTCAAACAGGTAAAGAAAGTCGTGGCAGCTTCAGGTATCAAGATCGCAGCTCCGTCTCTTGAAGGGGCGCTTGCAGGATCCCAGATCCGCGTAGCTTCCGGTAATATTGAGGAGGTGGCAGCCGCCATTAAATCCGAAATAGATTCAGTACGGATTGAAACCGAATCAAATGGGGTATTAATCAAATCAGATACTATAGGCTCTCTTGAAGCCCTTGTGAATGAGTTGAAAAAGGAAAATATTCCTATTCGAAAGGCAGATATAGGAGACATTTCAAAACGTGATGTGGCTGAAGTAAAAACTATCAAAGACCCGCTTTTTGCTGTAATTCTTGGATTTGAAGTAGATGTTTTGCCTGATGCAAAGGAAGAACTATCAGACTCAGATATAAAATTATTTACCAATAATGTCATCTATCGCATCATAGAAGATTATAAGAAATGGGTAGTGGAACAAAAGCAACTCCTTGAGAAAAAGCGTTACGAGACAATAATAAAACCGGGAAGATTCATTATCATGCCAGATTGCACATTCAGGCAGAGCAAGCCAGCGGTTGTTGGTGTGCGTGTCAGGGGGGGTATCGTTAAAACAAATCTTGAAGTAATGAAAGAAGACGGTACTATTGTTGGAATAATAAAAGGAATTCAAGAGAACAACGAGAATATAAGCGAGGCTAAAGCTGGAAAAGAAGTGGCTATGGCTATCGATGGACCGGTCGTTGGCCGCCAGATAAAAGAAGGGGATACTCTTTATATTGATATTCCCGAAAAGCATGCAAAGATCGCAGAACAGGAATTGTTCGAAGCTATGAAAATAGAAGACAAAGAGACTCTCATGGCATTCATGGAGATCAAACGCAGAGGTAATCCTTTCTGGGGAAAGTGAACACCCTTTCGGGGTGGTCACGAAAAAATTCGCATGGCAATGAGATTCTACACACACATCACACAATAACAATTATATAACTGTATAACGTAATAATTGTGTAAGAGGGTACAAAGATGTCGATACTTGATGTAACGGAAGACCAGATATTCCAGACTTTAGGCAAAGGGAGAGACCCCAATTTCAAGCCTATAGAAAAGACCAGGCCCGTAATAGTAAAACCTAAAAAAACATATTCTATCAACCAGAATGTAAAAGCAGCACCTATTTGTAAAGTCGCACAACCCGTGGAACAGGTCGTTAAAACCGAAATAACCGTTCCTTCACTGCAAAACGATGATTCGGTTAAGAAGCTTACAGAGGATTTGAATCAGCTCAATAACCGCGTTACCGGGTTACAAAAAATGGTAAAATGGTATATAGTACCCCAATTTGTAGTCGTTGTGATTCTGATCATTGCTATTGTGGTGACAGCTAATCCTTAAACCAACCGATATTTTATTGTATTAGCAATCCTTCTTTGGGGACATGAAATATATTGTCCTTGTTGGCGATGGGATGGCCGATTATCCTATTCCTGAACTTGGTGGTTTGACTCCACTTCAGGCAGCAGATACTCCTAATATGGATTTTATTGCAAAACACGGCAAGTGCGGGGTGGCAAAAACCGTACCCGATGATAAGCCCCCCGGCAGCGATGTTGCAAATCTTTCTATAATGGGATATGACCCTGATAAATATTATTCAGGCCGCGGTCCGCTTGAAGCTGCGAGCATGGGAATAAGTCTTGAAAAAGATGATATCGCTTTTCGGTGCAATCTTATTACGGAGAAAAATGGTTTACTTGCGGATTACAGTTCAGGCCATATTTCAAGTGAAGAAGCCTGTATCCTGATCAAAAATATAGATCAGGAACTTGGCAAATCGTGCCATTTCCATCCAGGTATAAGTTACAGGCATCTGCTTGTAATGAAACGCGCAGAGTTTGCGCAGTGTACTCCTCCTCATGATGTAGTAGGCCAACCTATCGATGATGTATTGCCGCAAGGTGATGATTCGCAGTTTCTGATTTCACTCATAAAAGCATCCCAACCTATTCTTGAAAAACACGAAGTCAATAATAAGAGAAAAAAAGCAGGGAAGAATATAGCTAACCTTATCTGGCCATGGGGGCAGGGAAAGGCGCCTGAAATGCCTCTTTTTGAGGATATTTTCGGGGTTTCGGGTTCGATTATTTCAGCGGTTGATCTATTAAAAGGGATCGGGAAGTATGCAGGCCTTAATATCATCGATGTTCCCGGAGCCACAGGATATCTTGATACTAATTTCTCCGGAAAAGCACAATATGCGCTTGATTCACTAAAAGAACGGGATTTTGTACTTGTTCATGTCGAAGCGCCTGATGAGGCAGGACATATGGGAAATATTGAAGCGAAAATAAAAGCAATTTCTGATTTCGATGAAAAAGTAGTAGGCGGCATGCTTAATGAACTTGGCGGGTTCGGGGATTATAGGATACTTGTTTTACCTGACCATCCAACCCCAATTTCCATAAAGACGCATACAAGAGAACCAGTCCCCTTTGCAATTTATTCTTCCACAGAAAGGTCTGATTATGTGGACAGGTATGATGAATTCGCGACAAAAGAAGGGATTTTCGGGCTTGTGGAGGGATACAATTTGATGAATTTATTGATCAAGGGAAGTGAAAAATGAGGCGATTTTGGATCCGGAAATCTACTGGCATTTAATAGGAATTGCTGCCGCATTGCTTACTACGTTTGGTTTTGTGCCCCAGATAATCAAAATGCACAAAACCAGATCCACAAAGGATTTGAGCCTTGTTACTTTATACCAGTTCAGCGCAGGTGTTTTCTTGTGGACATTGTACGGGATACATCTTGGGGACGCTATTATAATTATGGCTAATATTATCAGTTTTTTAATTCTTGCGGTAGCCATCAGCCTGTATTATCGTTATTGTGAACTACCCAACCTCTAAGGACTTGGGTGTCCCGCTGCATCGAACCTCTATTGACTCTCTCGATCTAACATATAAGACAAGATCAAAGAGGTGAGTCAAATGAATAACACAACAATGTTTTATGTCGGAATAGATGTTTCAAAAGACAAAAACAGATCCTATAGATTCGGCAATAATCGCAGATATGCTCCGTCATTCAGAGCCGCCACAGGCCAGTGAAATTCAGGATATGCAACTGTTTCAGTTGAGAGAATTAGTGAGGATTCGTCATCGTCTTATAGAAAAACAAGCT